>QZIK01000145.1 GCA_003599015.1 Desulfobacteraceae bacterium
CATACGGGCATCCGGGACAAACGTATCGTCCTGGCCTTCCGTCGCGGTAACGAAATCAAACACTGTATGCCAGACGAGCCTTAAATTCAGGAGGCTCATCAGCCTTTAAATGAGCCGTAAGCGACCAATATTCTTCCGGTATGAAGGCGAAGATCTCTCTTTCTCTGTCGCAGATCATGCGCAGGGCCACAGACTGGACGCGGCCGGCACTCAACCCCCTCTTTACCCTCGCCCACAAAAGAGGAGAAAGCTGGTATCCTACCAATCTGTCGAGGATCCTTCTTGCCTGCTGGGCCTCAAATTTCTCCTTTTTGAGAGTATCGGGCGTTGCAACAGCTGCCTTGATAGCCCTGGAAGTAAGTTCATTAAATAGAACTCTGAAGAACTGTTTCCCCCCCCCATTAAGCTCTTCGGCAATGTGCCAGGCAATGGCTTCCCCTTCCCTGTCAGGGTCGGGCGCAAGGTAGATTTTCTCAGACTCCTTTGCCGCAGACTTAAGCTCCTTGAGAACCTTTTCCTTGCCTTTTATGATGACATATTCAGGTACAAACCCCTTGGAAAGATCAACTCCCAACCTGTTGGTAGGAAGATCCTTGACATGCCCCACGGATGCCATGATCCTGAAATCAGCTCCAAGATACTTGCGTATGGTTTTGGCCTTAGCGGGCGATTCAACAATTAACAGATTTTTTGGTGTCATCTACCTTCCTGTTCGAATAAACATCTTTCCAGAGAGCTGTGTCACCATTCCTTTCAGTTCCATTTGAAGAAGTATGGCGAGTACCCTGCCGGGCTCCATGTCAACTTTCTGGATTATTGAGTCAATATGAATGGGATAAGGCTCGAGTATATCAAGCATTATCTTCTCGTCCTCCCCGAGGTCCGCCTCAAGCTCTGTCAGCGCCCTGCCGTTCGAATTATAAATCTTGCCCTTTCCAATCCCAAGGGCTGCAATTATGTCATCAGCTTTCTCAACAAGGGCGGCTCCATGCTTAAGCAGGAAATGGGTTCCGGCGCTTTTGGACGACTGTATACTCCCGGGGACTGCAAACACCTCCCTCCCCTGCTCCAGGGCCATGGCTGCCGTTATCAGGGATCCACTTTTTTTTGCCGCTTCAACTACCACCACGCCCATTGCAAGTCCGCTTATTATCCTGTTGCGCTTTGGAAAATTCTTTCCTTCAGGAGGCGTTCCAGTGGGAAACTCCGTAACTATGCACCCTTCTTCGGCTATCCTTTCGAACAAATATCGGTTTGAGGCCGGATAAATAATATCAATTCCGGTCCCCATAACAGCCACCGTGAAACCTCTTGCCTTAAGGCAGCCGTTATGGGCTGCCGAGTCTATCCCTGTGGCAAGGCCGCTTACAACCCCTACGCCTTCCGCCGCAAGGCCTTCGGCAATCTCCTGTGCGGATTTTATGCCATATGAGGTCGGGCTTCGAGATCCCACCACTGCCACAAGGGGCTTGTCTGACGGCATCGGCTGTCCCCTTATATAAAAAAGCATGGGAGGGTCAGGGATTTCTTTTAGCGCCGGAGGATATCCCGGGTCATTATAGGTAACTATCCGGGCGCCAGCCTTTTGTGCCCTCATATATTCCAGATCAGGATCCGCAGTGAAGATCTTTGAGGTAATCCTGAGGGCGACATCTTTGCGGATACCTCCATAATGCTGAAGATCAGCCTCCTTTGCTTCCAGCACCGCAGACGGGCTTCCAAAAACCTTCAGCAGTTGTTTGAACCCGACATTGCCTAGTCCGGAAACCATACTGAGGGCAAGCCATTCACAGATATCAGCGCGGCTGTCCTTCATGGAACCTTACTCTCCGGCATGAACAGTCCATAAACTTCACTGCCTCACGTTATGTAAAAAAGGCACAACGAACGTCGGTCATTGCTGAAGCATATACTAATGGTTTTTAGCGAGATTTTCCAGCGGGGCAGAGAAAGGCTTTTTTGAGCAAATACTCAATATCTTTCCTGCCTGCCCCCCTGGCAATGGTCCATGGATGAAACTCCTTGATTGATTCTACCACAACGGCAACAGCGCTTTCAGGATATACATCCGAGATGACAAGATGTCCTATTACCGAAGTCTTAGGACTTTTCTCAAGGATCTGCATCACCATGCCTTTTGCAAGTCCCAGCGATGCTCCTCCCTTGAGATATATCACTGAAAACTGGCTTAGTATCTCCATGGATTCCTTGGAGGCAGCTATCTGTGCGGTGATATTGCCCTCAGAGGCAATGGGTTTAATACATGCGGCAGGATGGTCCGTTTGAAGGAGAAAGTCACCGGCTGCAACTGGCTTGAAACTCTCCTTTACAAGAGCGCCGCACTCTGATTGCCCTGAAGGCCCATCCAATGTCAGCACTCCAAGGAAATCAACAACAAAACCCAGCGTATCGCGGGAGGAGGGATCGCGCACCTTGGAGCTGACCCTGCAGATTGTAAAGCTCTTATTTGAAGAACATGTCCATCCAGGATTCATTTTGACATAAACTCTGTCACCCTTACCTATAAGCACCGCTCCGTTTCCGCTATCCTTAATGGTTCCTGCTGAATGTATCTTTCCGGTTGCCAGGAAACCCATGGCCCTTGCGTCCGTGTATGCAGAAAGATCTATCCTGCTGTCTCCTGAGTCTGAAGACTTTGCTTCAGAGCTGCCGGATGCAAAAGCGGCCTGAGAAAATCCCTCCTGCCAGTAGCCTGCCGTAAATGCCCAGATCAAAAAGATACAAGCCGTGTATTTTTTAATCAGACTCACAAAAATTCCCCTTTACAAAGGCATTAGTTTTATCCGAAGGTACGTCCCTACAGGATTTTGTGTCAAGGCATTTTTGCCGCAAAAACTGATTGACTCCGGACAAAGGCCTCTTGACAATATAATTATGGTGATTATTTTTAGGCGTCAAATTAGATATACTTCAGTAAATATAAATAGTTAGTCAAATCAGCCACCAGGAAAAGGTGTCCGCCGCGTGACACAGGAAGGTGGTATTAAAGTAAATTCCATATCTATCTTAAGGAGGTTTTTGAAGCATGAAGGTTAGACCGTTGAATGACAGAGTTCTGGTACTGAGGCTTGAGGGAGAGCAGAAGACCGCAGGCGGGATTATAATCCCGGATACTGCCAAGGAGAAACCTCAAGAGGGTAAGATCATTGCGGTTGGGACAGGCAAACTCAACGAGAAGGGAGATCGCATTCCGCTGACCGTCAAGGAAGGCGACAAGGTTCTCTTCAGCAAGTATGCCGGCAACGAGATTAAAATTGACGGTGTCGAGCATATCATCATGCGTGAAGACGACATTCTGGCTATAGTTGAGTAAAACGAGGAGGAGTAAGGAATGGCAGCAAAGGAGATCAAGTACAGCGCCACTGCGCGGGAGAAACTTATAAAAGGTGTAGATACCCTTGCAGATGCAGTTAAGGTTACCCTCGGTCCAAAGGGTCGGAACGTAATAATAGAGAAATCCTGGGGGTCCCCGAAAATAAGCAAGGACGGTGTAACGGTTGCAAAAGAAATAGAACTGGAAGATAAGTTCGAAAACATGGGCGCCCAGATGGTAAAAGAGGTTGCATCCAAGACTTCGGATGTTGCCGGAGACGGGACCACTACAGCCACAATCCTCGCCCAGGCTATTTACAGGGAGGGTTCAAAACTGGTTGCAGCGGGGGCTAACCCCATGGCAGTTAAAAGGGGGATAGACAAGGCCGTTGAGGCAGTGGTGTCGGATCTCAAGAAAATCTCCAAACCCACAAAGGAAAAAAAGGAGATTGCACAGGTCGGAACTATTTCTGCCAACAATGACTCCACCATAGGGGATATAATTTCCGAGGCCATGGAAAAGGTCGGAAAAGAGGGCGTAATAACTGTTGAAGAGGCCAAGAGCATGGAAACGACCCTCGAAATCGTTGAGGGAATGCAGTTCGACCGAGGTTACCTCAGCCCCTACTTTGTAACCGATCCTGAAAAAATGCAGGCTCACCTGGAAAACGCATACATTCTTCTCAACGAAAAGAAAATAAGCAGCATGAAGGATCTAGTACCAATACTTGAACAGATAGCCAGAATGAGCAAACCTCTTTTGATCATTGCAGAAGATGTTGAGGGAGAGGCTCTGGCAACACTTGTGGTAAACAAATTGAGAGGAACCCTCCAGTGCGTGGCCGTTAAAGCCCCCGGATTCGGCGACAGAAGAAAGGCGATGCTGGAAGACATAGCAATCCTTACGGGCGGGCAGGTTATCAGTGAAGACCTTGGCATCAAGCTTGATAAGGTCTCATTGAATGACCTCGGAACAGCCAAAAGGATCTCCATTGACAAGGACAACACCACCATAGTGGACGGAGGCGGAAGCAGGGAAGCGCTTGAGGGCAGAGTCAAACAGATCAGGGCACAGATAGATGAGACCACGAGCGATTATGACCGAGAGAAACTGCAGGAAAGACTTGCCAAACTCATCGGAGGCGTAGCGGTAATTAACGTTGGAGCCGCCACCGAAGCCGAGATGAAAGAGAAGAAGGATAGAGTTGAGGACGCACTTAACGCCACCAGGGCTGCAGTTGAAGAAGGAATTGTACCCGGAGGAGGGGTGGCTTATATAAGAGCAATGAAAGCCCTTGATTCCCTGAAGCTTACCGGCGACCAACAGCTGGGCGTAAACCTCGTCAAAAGAGCGCTGGAAGAGCCTGTGAGGCAGATAGCAAACAACGCCGGCTTTGAAGGCTCAGTGGTTGTTCAGCACGTAATTGACGGGAAGGAAGACTTCGGATTCAACGCGGAAAGCGGCAAGTATGAGAACCTCATTCAGGCCGGCATTATAGACCCCACCAAGGTCACAAGGTTCGCCTTGCAAAACGCGGCATCAGTAGCCGGATTACTTTTAACCACAGAGGCCATGGTAGCGGAAAAACCGGAACCAAAAAAACAGCCGGCTGCTCCGCAGATGCCCTCTGACGACATGTATTAAACCTTAAGAACTCTTCATTGTGCCGGGAGAATCATATTTTCCCGGCACATTCTTGCCTGTCCGGGCAAATCGCGGTCGGATTTTGACCACCGCGGAAAAAATTTGAAAATTGACAAGGGGATACAAGGAGGATAAGCACCTGATGCCCATCTACGAATATGAAAGCCTTATCCCTGAAGAGGGATGCAAGATGTGCTTTCGTGGATTTGAGCATATTCAGACCATCAGTTCCCCAGCTCTGACAAATTGCCCAGGGTGCGGACTCCCTGTCCGAAGAATCATATCCAGGTGCCACGGAGCCATATCAGAGGCTTCACCGGAACACCAGCAGGTAGAGGCCAGGATCGCTCACTATGAAAGGGAGGGTATGTGGAGCCATGCCGCCGAACTGGCAGACAAGCACTCTGAACGAATAAAAGATCCCGGACTTAAAACCAGAGCGCTTGATGATTACAAGAAAGCCGGATATAGTATAGACACGCTTGAAAAGCATGCCAAATCAATAGAGGAGTGAAGGAGGTCTGTGGAATGATTTTAAATGGAGTACGCTGCCAGTTTCTTGGGTTAGCACTGCTTTTGTCTGCCTTGATGCTTCAGGCAATTGCCCCTTTCCATGCCTTTGCAGATGAAGCAAGGAAGGACAGCGGGGGCAGAGGTATATTTGTGGCCCCTGAATACACAGGGGTTGTGATCCCAAAGGGTCAGGACCTCTCACTGGATCTCACCATAAAAAACAAAGGCAAACAGGACGAACTCGTCGAACTCAAATTGACGGCAGTAGCCCAAGGATGGAAGGCAAATCTGAAGAGTTACAGCTATGGAATAACCGGCACCCATGTTGAAGCTGAGAAGTCGAAGAGCATAACTCTGCGGCTTGAGCCGGATGGAGAAGTTCCGGCCGGACAGTATGCGTTCGCAATAGCCGCCAGGACCCAGGATGGAGCTCTCACCTCGTCATGTCAGGTTATCGTGACCGTGGAAGGAAAAGGGGAGGAGACCAAGCCGCGGGGAGTAAATATAGCCACCTCATACCCGGTACTGAGCGGACCTACTGATGGAAAGTTCGAGTTTTCCCTTGAAGTGGAAAGCAAACTTGGAAAAGAAGGGATATTCAATCTTTCGGCACAGGCTCCAGAGAAATGGGAGATAAACTTCAAGCCGGCCTATGATGACAAGCTCATCTCCAGCCTGAGACTCAAGCCTGATCAGAGTCAGACCGTTGCCGTGGAAGTTAAGCCCTATCCCTTTGCCAAGCCCGGACAATACCCCATAGGAATCAAAGTCAGTTCCCCGGAGGCAAAAGGAGAGGCCGAGCTCACGGTGGTGCTAAAGGGAATTCAGAAGCTCGATGCCGGAACGATCAACGGTTTGCTGTCTCTGCCGGCGGTTCGAGGACGAGAATCAACCCTTTCTTTTTACATCAAAAACAGCGGCTCCGCCACTTTGACCAACATACAGCTGCTTTCATTCAAACCTGAAAACTGGAAGGTCAAATTCGAGCCGGAAAGGATAGATGTTCTTGAGCCGGATCAGCTCAAGCAGATAGAGGTGGTTATTACTCCTGCTGAAAATGCACTTGTAGGGGATTATTCGGTTGGGTTGAGCGCCGAGTCCGGCAGGGTATCCAAGACCATAGAGCTGAGGGTGACAGTACAGGCATCCACTATATGGGGATGGGTCGGCATAGGAATAATAATCCTTGTACTCTTTGGACTGGTAGCTCTTTTTGTCAGACTCGGAAGGCGTTAACAATGGAATCCGCTGCCATAATTGACACCGGTAATCTAACCAAACAGTATGGAAAACAGACGGCTGTCAAGGATCTCAGCTTCAAGGTCGCCGAAGGGGAGATCTTTGGCTTTCTTGGCCCTAACGGGGCCGGCAAGACAACTACTATCCTGATGCTTTTGGGGCTCACACGACCATCGGCCGGCTATGCCAGAGTGTGTGGAATGGATCCCCTGAGAGACGCCAGGGAGGTGAAGAGAATCGTGGGATACCTTCCTGAAAATGTAGGTTTTTACGGCGATTTAAATGCCTTTCAAAGCCTTCATTATATAGCGGATCTTAACGGGATACCTTTGAGGAAAAGACTCGAAAGAATCGGGAGATCACTAGAAACAGTTGGACTCACAGAACATTCCCAAAAAAAAGTGGGGACATTCTCACGGGGAATGAAACAGAGACTGGGCATTGCCGAGGTCCTTCTTAAGGAACCCAGGGTAATGATTCTGGATGAGCCTACACTGGGACTTGATCCGGAAGGAGCTTTGCAGCTTATCGAGCTGATTCAGTCTCTTAACAGGGAACGGAAAATAACGGTTCTCATTTCATCACACAACCTAAGTCAGGTCCAGAAGATCTCACACAAGGTAGGCATAATGATAAAGGGAGCAATGGTGGCAAGTGGCTCAATTGATTCCCTTGCAAAGGCAAGCTTCGGAGTAGCCGATGGGGGATATTCCCTTGAAGAGATCTATATGAAGTACTTTCAAGAGGGTTAGCATGGAAAGTCTATATGCGGTTTTTCGTAAGGAAATCTCTGACCACTTCAGCAGTTACCGTTTTGTCCTATTGTTCGCTCTGATTGCCATGGTCAGCTTCATAACAAGTTACATGGTGGGAATGCAACTGCGGGACAATCTGGAAACCCTTTCCAAGACAAGATTTCCGTATCTCATGCTTTTCAGCACACCTGGCGCTGTGTTCTCCATGGTTCAATTCGTAGCATTCTTCGGCCCCCTTATAGGACTTGTGCTCGGATTTGACTCCATCAACCGAGAAAGGGCTCACGGCACTCTCATCAAACTTGTTTCACAGCCCATATACCGTGATGCTGTGATAAACGGAAAATTTCTAGCAGGAGTTATTACCATCCTGGTCATGCTAGTTGCGATTGTGCTGGTCATAACAGGGTTCGGCTTGAGCATTGTGGGAGTTGTTCCCTCCCTGGAGGAGATTTGGCGCATATCGGTCTATGTGATAATAAGCCTTTTCTACATATCTCTTTGGCTGGGGGTTTCCATACTTTTTTCAATAGTCTTCAGGAGCATAGCCACATCTGCTCTGGCATCGGTTGCTCTGTGGATATTTCTATCATTTTTCGTAACCCTTGGGGCTGAGGCAATTGCCAACTCCATAACACCGATTGAAAGACAGGATGTCCAAGCAGAAAGAGTTATAAAAAACATCCGTATCAAGGAAGGATTGTCTCTGGCCTCCCCTATGGTTCTTTATTCAGAAGCAACCGCGACCATAGTGGACCCCATGAGGAAAACGACTGGATCCATTGTCTTTATGAGTCCTCTCGAGCAGATACTTTCATCCCGCTTTCAAAACCCCCTGAGTCTGGGACAAAGTCTTATTGTTGTCTTTCCTCATGCAACGGCACTGATTGCCATAACCCTTATTTGTTTCGCCGTCTCATACCTTGTGTTTATGCTCCAGGAAATACGATCCTGATGCAATGATTCTGGATTGATCCCCTGCCTCTCAAGTACGCCGGAAAAAGAAGAGAGGCAGGGGGTTTTTTATCTTTCTCTGTATGAGATCTCTGTGCTATCTTTCAAACTACGGCTTGCATCCTGGGGGAAAGATGTTTGACCTGATTGCACGAGGCGGCTTTTTTATGTATCCCATAGCCTTCTGTTCAGTGGCTGCTATTGGGATTTTCCTTGAGCGAATTTGGGCGCTGCGGCGCAGGAACGTCAATCCACCTGATTTCATGGAGCATATTGAAGACCTCCTGCGCAAGAACAAAATTTCGGAAGCCGTTTTCCTCTGCCAGGGATACACAGCTCCCATATCAAAGGTATTTCTGGCAGGTCTCAAGAAATGGCATGGAGGTTTCTGGGTCGTTAAAGAAGCCATAGAAGAAAGAGGCAGCAGAGAGGCAAGAGCTCTCGAAAGAAATATAGGCATACTTTCAACGATAGCCAATCTTACACCCCTGCTTGGACTCCTTGGGACCGTATCCGGGATGATCAAAATCTTCAACAATATTTCATTCCAGGGAACAGGCAGTTCTGCCGGTCTTGCAGGGGGGATTGCCGAGGCCCTAATAACTACTGCTGCAGGGCTTTGCGTTGCAATTCCCGCCCTTGTCTGTTACAGATTCCTAAGGGAAAGGGTTGACTCCCTTGTCTCCGAAATGGAAGAGAACTCGCTGAGGATTATGGAACTTATTGAACATATTGGAATTCAAGGTAAAACTTAATTCCTGCTCCTTTCACCAGAGGAAACATATACCAGGTCCCGGAACATGAGATTCACAAGGCAAAGGCAGGAAGAAACAAGATTAGGCATTACGCCTCTCATAGATATTGTCTTTCTGCTTTTGATTTTTATCGTTCTGACATCCCGGTTTAACCAGGCAGAGGAAGTTCCTGTCTCTTTGCCTCAGCTTGAAGGAAAGTTTCCTTCAGCAGATTCAGGCAGGAACCGTCTTGTTATTGATAAACAAGGTCGTGTGTATCACAAGGGTAATTTTGTTCCCCGGGAAGCCCTGCCTGCCCTGATTAAAAGCTTTGTTGAAGGCAACCCCTCTTTCAGTCTGGTTCTGGAGGCCGACAGGGACGCAAGGTACGGTACGGTGGTAGAGCTCATGGATATAGCCAGGCGTTCAGGCATGGGATCTATTGTTATTGCTGCTGAATGGAAGGCTAAAAGGGAGCAATAAAATGAAAAAGATTTTTATAAAAATTTCTCCCTCTATTTTAATCATGATTTTGATTGTTTTTTTGACAGTTATATGGTTTGGTTTTAATGAAAATGGTTTTGTTAGTTTATACAAAGAAAGAAATGAAAGAGAAGTTTATATAGAAAGGATAAAAGTGCTTAACAAAGAAAATGACGATCTGTTTTCAGAAATTGAGCGCTTGAGAAATGACATGAGCTACGTGGAATCAGTGGCGAGGAGAGAGCTTAATATGTTAAGGGACAATGAGGTGCTCTTTAAGTCTGAAAAAAAAGACTCTCACCGCTCGACCGGAGAGGCGACAAAGGAGAAGAATCTTTCCTATCAGTCAGGGGAGGGAGCCGATCCTTGAAAAGAAAAACGATCCTGTATTGTTTGTAATGGAGGATTTGCGAACTTGTATCCTTGTGTCCTGAAGCCTTTTCTTGAGACAATGAAGCAGCAGGGACGGTGGGCTGAAATTGTAAGGGTTTGCATAACCGGCCTGAATCTATGCCCCGACGACCTCAATACAAGACTAATCCTTGCTGAGGCTTATTTTCAGAGTGGTTTTATCTGTCTTGCGGAACAGGAAACAAACAGGGTAAGGCTGGATCTGAAAAGGCTCTCTGACTGCTGCAATAGACAGCTACAGATCCTTGAATTCGGTCAACTAGATGTAACCTCTTTAGATAGCAAGGTTTCTGACCTGGCAACACCTACTGTAGCCGAACTCTATCTTTCCCAGGGAAGGTCGCGTGAGGCCATAGCCATTTATGAAAGGATCCTGAAAGAGAACCCCGGAAACAATGCTGCAATGACGCGACTTGGTGAAATCAAAAGTTCTTTAACCCTTCCGATAAATCCGGAAGGATGGGACGTTGATGATTCCACGGAAATTAAACTTTATATGATAGCCATACTTGAAGACTGGATGGCCAGGATAAGGAATAAGCAAGATGCCTAGCAGTTCACAAAAGGAATTCGGGTTTTCTGCAACTGGCATAGGAAGTGTGCCTTTTTCTAATATGGAAGAGACATGCAGGGAGATCCTCAGGCTCTTTCCTTCTATGCCCTTCTGGCCTCAGTTCGTAAGGCTGAGCTACAGGGAGGACATGCTCCTCCAGTTTACTGAAGGTCTGCCGCTTCTTGAAGTTAATGAACAAAAAAGATCAGTTTCGGTGTCATCATCTGGAAATACGGAATACGAACTGGCCTCTTTTTATGAGCGGTTCCTCGCTGATGAACTTGAATCATTTGCCATAAGCAGGCAATTTGCTCCCGGACTGCACATGATGCTTGAACTTATCGAATCAGACTTCCGGACAGGCGGCGGGTATGTCAAAGGTCAGATTGTAGGACCTTTTACATTCGCCGCAGGTGTTTCTGATCCAAAAGGAATTCCTGTTCTTCACAATCCGGAACTTTTCGAGGCAATGACCTCAGGGCTCTGTGCCAAGGCATTGTGGCAGGTGAAAAGGCTCGCTAAAAGCGGCAGATACCCCGTGTTGTTTCTTGATGAGCCTTATCTTGCGGGCTTTGGATCAGCCTTTTGTACTATCCAAAGGGAGCAGATAACAGAAACACTTGGGAAATTAATACGATATCTTAAAGATCAAAGTGATGTTCTGGTGGGCATACATTGCTGCGGAAACACGGACTGGGCCATGCTCCTTGAAGCAGGGCCTGATATAATTAACTTCGACGCATTCGGTTACATGAACTATTTTCTCCTTTATCCAAAGCAGATAGCAAAATTTCTGACAAAAGGAGGAACAATCGCATGGGGAATAGTTCCCACCTCCGGTTTCACCGGTGATGAAAATGCACGGAAACTCATTGGACATCTCACTAAAGGAATCAAGGACCTATGTAAACACGGACTGGAAGAAAATCTGGTCAGAAAGCAATCTCTTTTAACCCCTGCCTGCGGCATGGGTTCAATGGAACCCGAAAAAGCCAGGATGGCACTTGGAGTCCTGGCTGAGATCTCAGAAATCGTCAGGGGGTGACAACTACCTGCTCATGAACTCCTGCCCCAAAAAGGCAGTATTATTGTTTACAGTGCTTCTAATTGTCCTCCTTGCAGCCTGCAAACCTCTAATCCAAAGACAGGCAAAGCGCCCTGCCGATTCTTCATTACATGCTTCTGCGTCTTTTAGACGGGCAGTATACTCGGATCAAAGCCTGGTCCCGGCACTTGAGAGTCTTAAAAATCTTTTAAAAGAAAGAGTTTCAAAAGAAAAGGTCCCGTTTATTCATCCGGAGTTAAAGGCTGTGTTGGGCAACCCCCTAAATCTTGAACTCATAGCCTCCAGACTTACATTTCCGGTTCAGGAACCCAAAATCAATTCCTTTCGCCCGCACTTGGCTGAATACGCGCTTGACTGCTTCTTGGGGACTGCGTTTCCACAAACCGCCATATATCAGTCAGAAATAGCCCTTGATCATGAGGGGGATATTTCCCTTTCCGCTTACATTGGATTTATTACCACCATTATTAAAAAAACGGCTTTCCAATTGGAAAATGCCTTCTCGGGTCTTACAGCCTATGAAAAAGAACTGCTTATATCCTCTTCAGCAGGTTTTATCAAAGACATGGCCATCAGCGACAAAGCGCCGGGAGATGATCAGTCCCGACTGATAAATTTGGCATCAAGACTCAGATATGAAGATATGGGAAGGGCACTTGAAGGCCTGAGATGGATCTTTTCTATTCAACATATCGAGACTATTAATGAAATTTCCAGGGGCAATCATATTTCGGTTCACCCTGATGAATGGAGTCATCTTTTCAAGGGAGACTTCATTTTTATCCGCAACACAGAGATAGGGCTTGTTATTGTGGGAGGACCCGGCCCCAACCTATATGCCGGGGATGCAGCGGTTATAATTGATCTGGGAGGAAACGACACATATTTAAATAACGCCGGCTCCCCTGTTTATGAGTGGGAGGGTCATAAAATAAACAGAATTACCTCGCCGGTATCCCTTCTTATTGATCTGCAAGGAGACGATTCATACATAAGCACAAGACTTGGTTCTGCAGGCTCCGGAATTCTGGGGATAGGCATCCTCATGGATCTTGATGGAGATGATCTCTACAGCGGTTCAATTTTGAGCCAGGGCTCAGGCTATCTCGGGATCGGATGCCTTCTGGACATGGGAGGCAGGGACAGATATACGGTTGAAGAGGTCGGACAGGGAGCAGCCTTTTTCGGATACGGGCTTCTCTTTGACAGTAACGGGGATGATAAATACGCTGGGGCAAAATTCGTTCAGGGCTTCGGAGGTCCTGGCGGCTTTGGCCTACTGATTGACGCATCCGGTGACGATCTATACCGTGCAGGAGTAAAGCATGGCTCCACTTATGGCACCAGGGATGTATTTCATTCCGTAGCCCAGGGGGCCGGTTGGGGTCTGCGGGGCAAATCCGCAGGAGGCATTGGGGTCCTTCAGGACCTGTCAGGAGATGATATCTATATCGCAGGAAACTTTTCACAGGGAACCGGCTATTACCTGGGTCTGGGTATCCTGAGAGACCTTAACGGAAACGACCTGTACAGCGGAAGCCGTTACTGTCAGGGAAGCGCGGCCCATCTGGCGGCAGGCATTATAATTGATTACAGGGGGGACGATAGTTACATTGCCCGGATTGCTGCCGGACAGGGAGGCGCCTGGGACCTGGCCCTTGCAATGGCAGTTGATTATGAAGGAGACGACAGGTATGCAGGAGGAGATCTCTCACTTGGAGCCGCTGCCCAAAATGCGATAGGTCTTTTCTACGACGGATCAGGCACAGACCGATACCGGGCAAACCCTAAAGGATTTGGCTTTGGCGGAGAGCTTGCATATGACGGCGGCAGAGGAGCGGCGAATCTTGGTGTATTTCTGGATGTCGGAGGTAGCAATGACCTCTATGAGACAGAGGGACTTGAGAACAATGTCTATGTAAAAAGAGGAATTGAAGGCCTGTTTATTGATGAATAATTACATCCGAAGGATATATCTGCTTGCGGCAGTAATCTACTGGGCCTTAAGCAGCGTCCTCCATCTCAAGGTCTCACTTTTCATCATTTCTCCTCTACCGGATTTCCTGCCGCAAATAAGACCCTCTGAATATATTTCACACCTGCTTGTAATCCTCGCAGCGTTTTTCTTCCTTTGGATTATCATCCGGGTCAAAAAACGCAGCGTCGGCCCCATCACCATCATCTGTGCAGGTCTCTGGTGTCTTGCTGTTTTCGGGGCAAACCGCTTTCTTGTCTCCACCGGCAATGAATATGTTCACTATCCTCAGTATGCTATCCTCTCCATTCTTCTTTATAAGGCAATCAAAACCGACGCAAATCCCTCGCCCTTTGCCAGGGTTCTTTTCTGGGTAACCCTTATGGGAATAATTGACGAGACAATACAGTATTTTTACATCTGTCCTTCATATGGCGATTATCTTGATTTCAATGACTTTGTCCTTAACGAGCTGGGGGCCGTCGGAGGGCTTGTGATAATCGCCTCTACGGGATGTAATAGTTATCCAGCTCACAATGAACCTCACATAGGAAAAGCTGAAATCGGAACCGCAGGCGCGACAGTCATGCTTATATCCCTATTAGCCTTAAGTGGTCTGCTGCAGATTACTCCGCCCCGGGAAATTCCGCCTGGGGGGACATTGAAGATGAATGGAAATATTAAAATTTTTGTGGAAAGAAAGCCCGGGATATTGGGCACCTGGCAAAAGGCGCAGGGGGCAGGAAGATATTATGTGCTAACCCCCTTGGAGGGAGCAGCAATAATCTTTGTTATCTGGATGACCTGTCTGTTTTGCGAGAGCACCGCTAAAAGAAGGCGCTTAAGAGGATAAAAGCCTTTTGTTTACGAGATACTGCATACAAAAAACCTAACTCCTATCCGCCGTAGTCAAAAGAAAGGTGCCATCCATCTGCCTTCTTACCTGAAGTCCGAACACCTCTATGGTTTCCGAAAGCGGCCTTCCAAAATAGAAGTCCATTTCCAAAGCAGATGTGCCGAGCTTCTGTCCTGCAAAAAGTCTAATATGGTGATCAAACCGTATCTCATTGAGCACCTCTTCAACCGCCGTTTCTCCCAAGCTTTGGATAGCCTTAACGCTTTCCTTCAGATGCCCATAACCTGTCCTCCTTTCGTGCTCCTCCATTAATGCCAGCATCCTCTCATCTTCCACCAGATCCCATCTGCTCCCCCTTGGTTCTCCATATCGCAGCTTGAACTCATTATCGTCCCAGCACTTCATGGCACTGCACTGGCAGGGTCTGTATTCATAAATAAGGCATCTTTGGTCCGTTTCATCAAGAAAAACGCAGCCCCCACCATGGCGTCTTTCCTTTATCTTAATCATCTCAACAGATACCGGAACTATCCTGCCGTTTAAATTGTCATAAACAGGCTCCCCGATCCTTATTGTATATAGATCCCTCAAAGGAATACGGTCCGTTTTAACCAGACCGACATCCGAAATATGAAGAGTCGGGCTTCCCGCTCGGCAGCAGTCGCCGCATCTTATGCACTCGGTCCTTTCAGTATCCATGATTTCTCCGTGATCAAATGAATAATTCAAACAATATCAGCTTCCTTCCAGCATTACAATGACTGAACACTCTATCTTTCCAATAAGGACAGTGGAATCTTTTCAAGATGATCGGCTTTTCCTTCTTTCCACAGCCGCATTTAATAGCACACCGTTGTAGTTGTATAGTAGTTCTGATAAGATGTTGGTCGCTCAGAAGGAAATATTTTTTCTGGCAAGAGAATAATATTATGAATGCAGAACAGACGGTAAAAAGAAGCGGGGAATGGGGTTTATAGACTGCGGTCTTGGAACAGAAGAAGGTAAAAGGTTTTTCAGGAAGAATGGCCTGAGAGAAAGATGCAGAATATACCCAGAGGAGACCGCAAGAATGCTGCTGAGATATCTGCCGGATTTGGATATAAGACCTCAGAGTTGAGGCATTAGGACATCAATATAGAGAGCTAATTTTTCATCTTCTATAAAGAGGAGGTCGTTGAGTCATGTTTGAGTTCTTCTTGAATGACAGGGAAAAGGCATACTGGAAAGAGGTGCGGGACTTTGTAAAAAACGATATTTCCACCCAGCTCATAAAGGACATGGATGCAGGAAAGATTGAAACGGGAAGGCCTTTGGTGGAAAAAGCAGGTGGAAAGAATCTCCTGGGGGCCCGCTTTCCATCCCTTTACGGAGGAAGGAATCTTAACTGGACCGCAGAGGTTGCAGCCGTTGAGGAGGTTGGGGTCCTGGGAACGTCACTTTCCTGCGCCTTTGTAATGCCCAGTATCGTTGGGGAAGCCATCAACCTTTTTGGAACAGAAGCCCTCAAGGAAAAATATCTTAAGCCCACAAATCAGGGCAGGCTTTACAGCGCCGAGGCATTGACGGAACCACGCGGCGGATCAGATTTTTTTGGAGCAACAACCACTGCAACAAGAAGCGGGGATCATTTTGTTCTTAACGGTGAAAAACGGTTTGTAGTCGGAGCTCAGGATTCCGACTATTTCCTGGTGTATGCCAAATCCGCCCCTGATGCGCCTCCTCATGAATCCATAAGCTGTTTTGTGGTGGAAAGGGCCATGGGAGTAAAGGTGCAAAGCATATACAATCTTCTTGGCACAAGAGGAGGAGGGACAGGAAGGCTGGTTTTCAAGGATGTCAGGGTTCCCGCGGAGAATGTAATAGGAAAACTGCACGGTGCATATCAAATTTTCAACCGGATGATGGTGCCGGAAAGGCTTTTGAGCGGCGCAGGCGCTGTCGGAATGGGAAAGGCGGCCATTGATGTTGCTGCACGATACTCAACCAGAAGAAAGGCCTTTGGTGCAACCATAAACAACTTCCAGGCCGTCAGTTTCATGCTTGCAGATTCTGTTGCGTCCCTGGATGCCGCCAGGGCGCTTGTATTCGCCGCCGCAAAGCTTGTTGATACCGGAGCTGACGGACGAAGGCTTGTTTCCGAGGCAAAAAAAGTAGGCACAGAGGCTGCGTGGCAGGCCATTAACAACTCCATGCAGATGATGGGCGGCATAGGCTACACATCAGTATACCCGATAGAGAGGTTCCTGAGGGACTGCCGCCTGGCAATGATATGGACAGGAACAAACCAGATCATGAATCTCCTAATCCAGCACGAATACTACAAGGAACTGGGGAGAGAGAAAGGCGAATTTAGGGATGTCGAATTTGACGCCATCAGCCCTGACGAGGAGGAGAAAAACTACGGCTAGGACCCCATGGAAGCTCCTTTGGAAGGACCCCCGAAAATGCCTGGAAGAGCTCGGCGTTTGAAAGGGTCCTGTCCATGGCAAGCTTGGAAATTTTGTGCCGCCCGACCATAAACCTTTTGCGATCTGATGGGGTCAGGCTGTAGAGCATGTCAAGGTTGTCACCCCTGTAAACAGGAGAGGAATTTGAAAGCTCCATAAATGCCTCTCTGACGTGGTTCATGGCCCTTTCGGAGTCCATGGTTCGATGACGCCAGTTCCTGAGATGCCCGGCCAATCCATATTTGCTGCGCATTTCGATCTCGTAGACGGGGCTCATGGGATAAAGGCAGAAGGGAAAAAGGCTCCATGTAAGGCAGCCTTCCAGCTCCGGGTGCTCCAGACTCTTGATGAAATCCCTAGTGCGAAGCGCGCTATCCTCGGTTTCCCCCGGAAATCCGAAGATAAAATAGCAGGAACAATTGATGCCGACTTCAAGAACCCTCTCCACCACATCTCGATAAAGGGTAGGATCCGCCTGCTTGTTCATGTTGGAAAGCACCAGGGCGTCCGCCGATTCAAGTCCCAGTTGGACCTCAATGCAGCCTGCCTCTTTCATGAGCCTAAGATCCATATGGCGCAGTGTCCCGGCCCTGATCATGGTCATCCACCTTATACCAAGCCCTTCTTCAATTATTCGCATGCAGGTCTTGTCAAGGTCGCTGCTGCCCAGTCGGAAATTGTCGTCCACAAACCATATATAGCGGATTCCATTTGATGCCAGAATCTTAAGTTCTCTGATAAGGCGGTCAAGGGGCTTTACATAGATAAGACGCCTGTCCTTAACAAAATTACAAAAGGCACAGCGGTATGGGCATCCTTTGCTGGCCTGAACAGGCATTACACCTGAAGCAAAGATCTCCCCTGGAAGCCTGTCCCAGTCAACCCCAGCCTCCGCAGCCCGGGATACGTCATCATCCCTTTCTCCGAAATAATATTCTCCATCAATCCTTCTTGCCGTATTTCTTATTCCATCCAGAGGCAGTCCTTTTTTAAGTCTTCCCATTATATCGCACAGCACATCGTCACCCAGCGGTGAGACAACATAGATGTCAACCTGCGGATCATCTTCTGCAAAGAAAAGGTATTCATCCTTTGCCTCATCCGTAAGGTAATCCGGTTCTGAAGACCGCTGTTTCACCAGAAAGGAAAGATAAACAAAAGGACCTCCTGCTATTATAAATGCCCCCGGTGATACGGAACGGATGTCGTTGATCATCTGGGCAAGGGCGTGCCTGCTCCGCACAAAGGTGGTTGAGATGACCACGCACACAGGACCCTTTTTTATTGCTTCCTCCGCCTTATCTCTTTCGGGGTAATATTTGTTGATGAGGAGGTTGTTGAATCCCCGGCTTTGAAGATAACCGAACAGGTAAACTCCGTTTAGTTTTGGAGCAGACCACCAGGTGGCCATGCCATCTCCATCCACTGGCTTAATTACCCTGCCCCGGTTTGAAATATAGTTTGCTATCACCTGTATGCTGGCAGGCATACCGTCAACGGCCAACCTCTCCGGCAGTATACCGGTAAGGCCGTCTTTTCCAGACTCTGCTATTATGACTGCGTCATGCGGCAAAAGAATCACCCCTTAAAAATCTTGTTATTGAAAGCCGGCAAAATCAGCCAGTAGTCAGTGGAGTATATGCATCATCAGCGGATAACTTCAACAATATATTGGGATCAAAAAATATGAATCGACTTAACTGAAGGATTCCACCAGAGCGCAATTGTTCCCTCTTGAAACCTTAAAACATTCTGGTATGTTTTGTCCCTGGGAAAAGCAGGAGTATTTAATCATATCATTGCGGCCCCTGTAAGGCGGGAGAGCAGAAAAAAAGAGAGGTCAGGAAGTATGGATGATTTCATAGCTGCAGCCAGACGTCACAGAAAGGAAATGGAAAAGACATACAGAGAAAGGGCGTTAAAGCTGTTTCCATGGATATGCGGAAGATGCGGCCGCGAGTTCGCAGGAAAAAGACTGCGGGAACTCACCGTTCATCACAAGGACCACAACCACGACAATAACCCACCCGATGGAAGCAATTGGGAACTTCTGTGCATTTACTGCCATGACAACGAACATTCCCGATACGAGGATGAGCAGCATTTCTCTCCAGAATCAAAGAGCGGACAAAAAAGTAATCCCTCCACCTACAGACCGTTTGAAGGACTGGCGTCGCTACTCAAAAAATCTGAATAACAGAGTCAAATGTCAGCGCTATGCCCTTTACTGTTTTGATCGTCATATCCTGTATTCTTCTAATGTCAGCTATTTTAGTATGATATATTTTAACTTCATAATTTGAGTAATAATCTTTTTCTTAAATTTGATGGACTTTTAAAAATCCGTCTAATTGCATTACAGGAGGACTGGGAGATGATTAATAAAGAGGACAAATCGAGCAATATTTGTGACTTTCGCGAGGATTCCCCGGAAAAAGGTTTGAATTTGACAGGATACTATCCCGGCGTTATCGGAAAAATTACTGAACTTCACGCCACCTACTATCATACACATTGGGGGCTTGATCAGAGCTTTGAAACCCAGGTTGCCAGGGAATTATCTGAGTTCATATCGTCTTTTGACCCCGCCAGGGACAGCATTTGGGTGGCTCACCTGGGAGACGACTTTGCAGGATCAGTCGCTATCGACGGGAGCAAAAGGGCAACAGATGGAGCAAGGCTGAGGTGGTTTATAGTGAATCCTTCCTGCCAGCGATGCGGCATAGGAGAAATACTTCTTAGTAAATCAGTTTCATTTTGCAGGGAAAGAGGCTTTCCAAGGATATTTCTCTGGACATTTAAAGGCCTTGACCAGGCAAGGCGTCTCTATGAAAGATTTGGATTCAGGCTTACTGAAGAACATGAGGTAGATCAATGGGGACAAAAAATCCGGGAGCAGAGATTTGACCTTTTGCTCCCGGTTTAAAGAAAGACAAAGCCGCCTTCCCTTCAGACGGCTTTGTGCAGGCATTCCGGATACTACATCATTCCTCCCATGCCGCCCATTCCTCCCATTCCTCCCATTCCTCCCATGCCGCCCATTCCTCCTCCGGGCATTGGAGGCATAGGCTCGGAGTCTTTTGGCTTCTCAGCTATCATGGCCTCGCTGGTGAGGAGAAGCGATGCAACAGATGCAGCGTTTTGGAGAGCAAATCTTGTCACCTTTGTGGGATCAATGATTCCGGCCTTCATCAAATCTTCGTACTCACCCGTTTCAGCGTTGTAGCCGAACCCTTCTTTTTCCTTTTTAACCCTTTCCACAACCACGGATCCTTCCACGCCGGCGTTGTTTGCGATCTGGCGCAGAGGTTGCTCGAGAGCCCGCATCACAAGATTTATTCCCATCTGCTCCTCGCCTTCAAGCTTGAGGGCTGATATGGCAGGGAGCACCCTGATAAAGGCCACTCCACCTCCGGGGACGATCCCCTCCTCGACCGCGGCACGGGTTGCATTGAGGGCATCTTCCACCCTTGCCTTCTTTTCCTTCATCTCCACCTCGGTGGCAGCTCCGACCCTTATCACAGCCACACCGCCTATCAGCTTGGCGAGTCTTTCCTGAAGCTTCTCACGGTCATAGTCTGATGTGGTCTCATCAATCTGGGCCCGAATCTGTTTTACACGTCCCTCAAGGGCACGCCTGTCTCCGCCGCCGTCAACGATGGTTGTGTTGTCCTTGTCCATGGTAACGGTTTTTGCAGTCCCAAGGTCTTTGAGGTTCGTGCTCTCAAGCTTCATTCCCAGATCTTCACTTATGACCTTTCCTCCTGTAAGGATGGCTATGTCTTCCAACATGGCCTTTCTCCTGTCCCCGAAACCCGGAGCCTTTACTGCGGCAATCTGCAGGACGCCCCTCAGTCTGTTTACCACCAGGGTCGCCAGGGCCTCTCCTTCCACGTCCTCGGCTATTATGACCAGAGGTTTACCCATCCTTGCCACCTGCTCCAGCAGAGGCAGCAGGTCCTTCATAGTGCTTATCTTTTTGTCATAAATGAGTATGAGGGGTTCCTTTAAGCTTACTTCCATCTTTTCCGGATTGGTCACAAAATAGGGAGATATATATCCGCGGTCGAACTGCATACCCTCTACCACATCAAGGGTTGTCTCCATGCTTTTGGCTTCTTCTACGGTTATGACACCCTCTTTCCCCACCTTACTCATGGCCTCTGCGATTATGTTGCCGATGGTCTGATCATTGTTTGCCGAGATGGTCCCAACCTGTGCTATTTCTGACTGATCCTTTGTGGGAACAGAGATCTTTTTAAGCTCCTCGACGACAGCAAAAACAGCCTTATCCACCCCTCTCTTGAGTGCCATGGGGTTTACCCCGGCTGTTACAAGCTTACAGCCCTCCCTGTAGATTGCCTGAGCTAGAACCGTAGCGGTGGTGGTGCCGTCGCCGGCCACATCCGAGGTCTTTGAGGCAACCTCCTTGACCATCTGTGCTCCCATATTCTCAAACTTGTCGGAAAGTTCGATCTCCTTTGCTACGGTTACACCATCCTTGGTGATTGCAGGGGCGCCGAACGACTTGTTGATAATCACGTTTCTGCCCTTTGGACCCAGTGTAACCTTTACCGCATCGGCCAGGGTATCCACTCCGCGCTGAATCGCCTCACGGGCCCTTACATCATACTTAATTTCCTTTGCCATCCTTTGTTATCCTCCTTGGTTTATTTAGCTCGTTTAATTCAAATATTTTTATATGTTATCGGCAGTGGTTCTTCCTTACTTCAGAGCTGCGCCAGACGCCACTGCACTGTCTTGTCTATTCCATCCTTCAGCTCTGTCTGAGGTTCCCAATCAAGGACCTTCTTGGCCTTCCCTGCCACAAGACAGCTCCTGGTCAGATCACCTGGCCTTGCAAGCCTTCGGTCCGGCCTTGCAAGCTCCTGAGGTATCCCTGGAATTCTGCTTTTTACGGCCTTGAAGATCGTTTCATAGAGGGTCATAGTCTTTGTCCCGGCGCCTGTTCCAATATTTACGAAATCACAGCTCCCCTTCTCCAGAGCCGCTAGATTTGCCTTAACAACATCACCAACAAAACAGTAATCCCTTATCATTCCATCCGTATCATCCGGGTAATGATTCACCACTGAGGGTCGAGCGGCCAAAAGGTTATCCATAAATATTGCCACTACGCCCGCCTCCCCGTGGGGGACCTGCCTCGGACCATAGACATTGGCATACCTGAGGGTGATGTAATCAATCCCATACTGGTGCCTGTAATAACGCAAATAATTTTCAGAGGCATATTTTGATACGGCATATGGGGAAATAGGTTTTGGTTCACAATTCTCGGTCGTCGGATATTCCTTCGCCTCACCATAGATAGCCCCGCCTGAGGAAATCAAAATTACCTTCCTGACGCCCGCCTTTCTCGACGCCTCCATGAGATTTAAAAAACCTGATACATTAATATCTGCATCGTGAAGGGGATTTTCAACACTGTCCGGCACACTTATTTGGGCTGCATGATGATTTATAACCTGAGGCCTTTCCTCAAGAAGCAAACTTAAGAGATCTCCCGACCTGATATCCATTTTATGGAATCTGGCACTTTTATTGACATTTCCTCTGCGGCCCGTTGAAAGATCATCAATCACCACAACCTCGTGGCCCTCCGCCAGGTATCCGTCCACCACATTCGAGCCTATAAAGCCGGCACCTCCGGTAACCAAAATCTTCATTATCTTCCTCTTCACCTGCAAGGCGTTCGTTGACAGAAAACCTTCTGAGTCGCTGGAACCTATCAGAATCGCACAATAATTGCAAGGTATCTTTTGCTTTTTATGATTGAAAAGACAATGTTTTCAAGATAGAATCGTTAGTTTATGTAAGTTGACAAGCACCAAAGCCTTTAGCACTGAGAGGAGATCTTCAATTAATGGGCCGCAGTTATTCAAATATTCTCGACCAGGTGGGTCTAACCCCCCTTGTTCCTATAAATCGGTTGAATCCGAACAAGGATGTGCAGATCCTCGCCAAGGTGGAGATGTACAATCCCGGCGGATCAGTAAAAGACAGACCCGCCCTGTGCATGATCGAAGACGCTGAAGAAAAAGGGCTTCTGACCAAAGATAAAATCATCCTGGAGGCCACCAGCGGCAACACCGGAATAGGTCTAGCCCTTGTGGCGGCTGTAAAGGGCTATCGTATCCTTCTTAGCATGTCCGAGGCCGTGAGCGAAGAACGAGTAAAGATTCTCAGGGCAATGGGGGCCGACCTCCATTTCACCCCGGCCCGTCTCAGTACCGATGGGTCCATAGAATTTGTATATTCACTGATAAGAGAACAGCCAGATAAGTACTGGCTGGCCGACCAGTTCAACAACGATGCGAACTGGATGGCTCACTACAAGGGAACAGGCCCCGAGATCCTTGACCAGACAGATGGAAACCTCGATGTAATAGTCGCATCAATGGGAACAACGGGCACAGTGATGGGTTTGTCGCGATATTTCAAGGAGGTTTTGCCTTCTGTTCAGATAGTGGGAATTGAACCTTACATGGGGCATAAGATCCAGGGACTCAAAAACATGAAGGAATCCTACCCACCCGGAATCTATCAAAGAGCCAGGCTGGACCGGCTTGTTAACATAGAAGATGAGGAGGCCTATCAGACCTCCAGACTTCTGGCCAAAAAAGAAGGACTTTTTGTCGGCATGAGCTCGGGCGCTGCTATGGCAGGCGCCATCCGTCTTGCAAGGGAGATGAAGGCCGGCCGCATAGTGGTTATACTTCCTGACGGAGGTGAGCGCTGGGGAGGAACGGGCGCAGCCCGTTCCTCCCGGCCGT
>QZIK01000061.1 GCA_003599015.1 Desulfobacteraceae bacterium
CCCAGGTCGGTTTTATAAAAATAGTCAGGCAGAAATTCGGTAAGTTGTCGGCGCGGCTTGTCCTTGACCGCGTAGATGTAATGTTCGAAAAGGTCGCTGTAGTGGACGCCTTCGTCTCCGGCATGCTTCTTAAGAAATCCTTTAATGAACGCGCCGATCTTTTCGGCTGCCAGGTCCTCCCGGGCGTTCTCGGCGGCATCGGCGATCACCAACTCGGTTTCTTTGAGGTACCACCTCCCAACCTCGTGGGTCCCGAAAAGGTCAGGTTCTTTCTTTTCAAAAAGGTTCTTCATGACTGGTGTTTTAACTTCTTCGGCTACAGTTTGAAGAAGTTCATTAAAGTCGTGTGCCTCCATTTGGCCGCTCCGAACCATGCGGCTGACAACCTCGTCATAAATACGATCCTTTGTGATACCAGGATTAGCGCTAAGATAATCTCTTATAATATTGCAGACCTTCTCGTTAAAAGTCCTTTTGTCCTCTTCACCAGTAATGGTAATTGCTGCGGACACCTCTTCTATCTTTGGCTTGCGGAAATTAATGACAAGATCCTTTCGGACATTAGCCTCCTTTCTCCGCAATTGCTTGAAGCTTTTTTGCACACTATCTATAGCAACTGATTGAACTGAGCCATCTGGTTGAAAACCAATTTCACATAGGATATCTTGCAATAATGTCCAGTAGAGATCACCTCCGTGAAAGCAAAGAGACAAGAATCTACCAGGTTTCAATACGCGATAAATTTCGCGAAAGCATTCAGCAAAAAGTGCTGCCCAATGATCCTCGGTGAGACCTCGCTGCAAATTAACAACTGCTTCACGTTGAGACCATTCTCTATCTAATCCCAACCAAGCCTCCCAAATACAATTCAGTTCCCAATATTGAACCTTATCGGCATAAGGTGGATCAGTAAAAACGTAGTCAATAGAATCTGATGGTATTGCGTTAAGGTTGCTGCTGTCTTGAGTGCTTATACAAATATCTGTGCATGGAATCTGCGAAAGCATTTCAAGACCCTTCCGAATATGGCTAATTTTCGTTCTTAGCGAATTAAAAGGGTTGCGGTCCTTGCAGTTATATGGAATGTACATTGTTCCAGATTGATTACCACCACCACCTTCCCGGTCACGCTCGAAAAGAGTCAAGCTAAGGATTGATGAGCTAAACCATAATTGCAAAACATCTCTTGTTGGAGAAGGTTGCTCCATTATAATTTGCCAAAGTCTTTCAGCTACGGCTCGATTTCGACTACTGTATACTTGTGAATGGTGAATAATCCCCCTTGGTCGCAGCACCTGGACTCTTGCCCGTTCTGGAAAATCAAATTCTGGAAAGTTAGAAGATGGAATAGCATGTTCCGCTTCCAAAGATAGAATGCGGTCGTAGTCTTGCTTGAAAAGGTCAGCTTCTTTCTGATTTGGCCCATTGGCTGTGCGGCGGTGCGTAAGCCTCCCTTTACATGTACCAAGGCAGCGATACTCAACACGCACTGGCAACCATTTATTGGTTTTATCCTTAGCTTTAAGTGATTGTCCACAAGAGCACATACCCTTAGCTTTCGAATCCTCCGCATCAGACGATTCATATAGAGGAGTGCAATTCAAGCACTTAGGACACCTAAAAACCATGCTCCAGGCTATTGTGGATATTTCTGCATTTCCACCACAGATTGCACACTTTGTTATGTAGAAGGCACCGAATTCGCCTTCTAATTTCGTTAAAAGTGATTCTGCTTTAGTTTGAAATCGTTCGGCATCGTAAGGGGTACAAAGCCCTTTAGCGATAAAGGTTGCTGCTGGAGAAAGGTCAATTCCTATAGTTGCACGACCGGTTTGCAAAGAACAGTAGAGTGTGCCACCAGACCCGCAAAAAGGATCTAACACAAGGTTTCCTTGCGAAGTGAAATTCATTATATAAGCTTGAACTGCATCGAAAGGCTTTTTAGATGGATATGCATGCATATTGTAGACAGCGTGTGCCTTTGATGCCTTAATGGTGGAAAGATAAGGCGCTGGCGAATAGTTATCTGGAACAGGGATTGTAGTCATGTGGGATGTTACAAAATTCCTAAGTGTTGAGTTCGGCTTGTCCCCGGAATAGTACCCCTCGGGCATTTCGGGGACTTCCTTCTTGAAAAGGCTTCCAGCTTGCGGATCGTATTTTCTGGCCATGGCTATTCCCTAATCTCCCACAGGTGGTTTTCAGCTATGAGGTTCGTGGGCAGCGTGTAGTCGCCCTCGTCCATTTCATGAAACATGATGATCCGACCGCGCGACCTCCGGCCGGGTAAGAGAAGCAGCACCCGGTCCTCGTCCGCCGCCATGGTTCGTAGCAGATTCAGCTCGATGTGATAGGCAAAGAGCATCTCCAGATTGGACAGGACGAGGATGCCCTTGCCGGTGAGATTCGCGCGCAGGAACCGCTCGAAGGCCCTGGCCACATGCGCTGCCGTGGGTTCAGGGCGCTTGGCTTCGTTTTCAGCAAGCTGTTTGAACTCGTCATCCGGGATGGCATCCAGGATGCCCCGATTTACATTAACGGGTTTGGGAAAAGGATCGCCGTCGGTGGTCTTGGCCTGAGTGAGTTTTTTGGCAAACCCGTTGAGTTGAGTGTAGGTGCCCAGAACGCCATATAGGTGCCGCCCGCCGGGAACCGTAAGCTTCTGACGAATGGCTTCGATTATCTCGGTGGACTTCATGGCTTTTTCCCTCCGGAGACGATCTGCTCGACCACTCCGGCGAGCGTGTGTTTGGTCGTGAACTGGCGGATGTTATCGATTTCCGAGATCTTGCTGATGAGTCCCTGGTTGCGCAGCTCATAGAGGGCGTGGAGGAGCCGCTCCGGATTCCAGAGCATGGCCCGAATCATGCGATTCTCATCGAGCTTGCGGATGTCGTACATGCCCGGTTCCGGGAACTCGCTGTGAAGAACGAATGCGAAGGATGTCACGGGAATCTCACGATAGGCGAAGCTGATCTTGGTCCGGTCGGCCTTGACAATCCCTCCCGCGGTAAGGGCATCCACGATGGCCTTGCCGCAATCCACGATACTCTTGGCCTCGGGAAACTTTTCGGCAAGACGCTTTCGAATACGCTCGCGGCTCAATCGGCCGGTGCCGAGATTGGGAAGGACAAGGTCCTCAATGACCTCCACCTCGAGCGGCTCCGAAAGAAGAAAACGGTAAAAGCAGACATCCCGCAGCCCCTGGGCATCCGGGAAAGCTTTGGCGAACGAGCGCAAAGGGGCGTCCGCGTAACCATTCGGGAACATTCTGCGTGTGATGTAATTGGCGTATCGTTTCCGGGTCTGTTCAGCGCTGAAATGGAGCTTGGCGCGGAGGAAGGAGCGTATCTCGTCCAGCGACTCGCTGTCCGGAAGCTTGGGAAGAATCTGGATAGCCTCCTTGAGCACGGCCTTGCCGAACATCTCCGTGCCGTACCTCTGGATTACCTTTTCCCTGCGCGGTTCAGCGACCGCTGAAGGTGCCTGCTCCAACTCCGGGGAAATCGTCTCGAACAGCGTGGTTTGCCTCGGTGGCTTGAGTGTTTCTTTGCCGGGCCGTTTGGGGCCATAATGCTGGCGAATCCAGTCAACCAGTTTAAGAAGGATTGCGCTGTTTTCTTTAATGCCGTCGGACTGACAAAGGGATTCCATTGGGGCCTCCAGCAGGGAAGACAGACTGCCGTGATCCGAAAGCAGGCGCTCAGCAAGAGGTTGAACATCCTTTTGCGGGATCGCATAGGTCAGCAGAAGCTCCAGCAGGGCTTCCTCCGAGCGGGAGCTTTCCTCTCCGCTCGTGAAGCGATCCCGCAATCGTTGTCGATGACCTTTGTTCCCTGTATCCGGCATCTTTATTTCGACCTGTCCTTTGTCGGGTTGGGGTCTTCATTGTCCTTTTCGCCGGCTGCGCCGGACTTCACCCACGCGTCCACTTCTTTTCTGTCGAACTTCCAGAGCCGACCGATCTTGTGGCCCGGCATCTGCCGTTCGCTAATCCACTTGTAGACCGTATCCCGCTTGATGCCGAGATGGTCCGCAATCTCATCTACGGAGAGCCATCGGTCTTCCATCAGTTATCTCAATTCACATTCAGAATGTAGGCCGTATCGCAACAGGTTATCATTATGGCTTTTAAGCTATTATGCCATAATTGATGAGAACTATAACATAAAGAAATATATGATCAAAAGGTTTGTTATATTTTTTTATTGGTTTAATCTATTCTAACCGCTTATCTTGATGCCTGTACTATATCTTGTGTGTCCAGATAATATTTTCTCCATATATTGACAAATGTGGAATCGTGATTATGATAATTTAGTTAAGTTAGTTTTGAAATGAGGCGCTAGAATTGCCAAAAAGAAAAAATGGTTTATCCTTATCACCCTCCGAAGCGGAACTTTTTGAATAATTATCTTTTTTTTGAGAAGGCCCAATTCACTGGATGGGCGGGTTTCATAACTCTTTAATTGGACAGGTAGAATAGAAAGTTATTTTCCCTGCAAAATGAATTTTGTAGAATATTACCTATAGGGGGTATTCAATTCACTCCTTTGGCCATTTTTATAAAAAATCTTTCTCTATCTTTCTCTTGATCGGTTTGCACTGGGATTTGATATGTTTCAATCTTTGAGAGCAGGTTTCTTAAGGTCTTTCCGAATACGGATGAATAGATCCAGTACCCATCTCTTTTTCTGATCAAACCTATCCGGGTCATCTTTGTCCTGGCCTTGGTGATGGAGGATTGGGCGAGGCCATACTTTTCTGCAATATGGTCAGTTGTATAGAGTTTTTGGTTTTTGGCGTTGTTGATTTCAAAGAATATTGCCAGAAAGGCGGCCCTTTTGTGGTGTGCGTTCTTTGCGGAAAAGAAGATTTCCGCAAGCTGTATTGGGTCGGAAATCCTGTAGATCTTGTCCTTGTTGACCTCTATTTTTGTAGAAACAGGCTCTCTGCCCGGCCTTCTCATTCAAAATCACCCCATCTCTTGATTGTGTTCTGAGCCCAAAAATGTCCAATAGTTGTTTGCTGCTTTCGGCTAAATGAGCTGTTTCCGAAAATCGGGAAAAACCAGGATTTGGTACTCAGGAGGGGAGATTGGTGGGGACATAAATGCTTTTCGGTTGATTTCATAAGGGGGAATCGTCGGAGGGGTTCCCGCATGAAAGATACATAAGGCTTTTGTGTAAAAACGTGGTGCTTGGCCGCACTGACTCGAAGGCCTGATTCCCGTAAATTTCGGCTCTTCAAGGCTTATCTCCAAAAGAAGCATTTTCCGGCCGGTTCAGTTGAGCTTTTCGAGTTCCGCATCATACCCTGGCCCGAGATCTCGTTCGGGTGCGGTTCCGTGGATCGGCTTTCGCTGGGCTCCAAGATCCGGGCCGTATTCTAAAAGGACGATTGACTGGAGGAGACGGATGGGTTCGGAGACGGTTTGGTTGTGGGTCGAGAAAAGGGAATTGATTAATGCCAGAGTGAAGGCAGCTTTTTTGGCTTTGAGCATGATGTTGTTCCATTCGCTTTCAAAGAGGCGAGCCTCCTTGTTCCTGACCTCCCTGATGCTGTACAGCTTCCGTAACTGAACGATCTCATGTTCTTTGGCCTCATCGACGAGGCCGGCCTGCTTTACCAATTCTGCCTTGGTCCGGCAGGCATAGGGCCGAAAGCGGATCTTTGGGATTTTGCCGAAGGTCTTGGTATCTTCGGTGACCCATTCGCAGGCCTCGTGTGTGATGATCTCAGGCTCTGGATCGTTGAGAGCCCGGATCTGTTCCCGGATGGCCTCCAGTAGTCTCCGTTGGCGGTCGGTGAAGGGAGAGGAGTTTCTCATGTTAGACCTCGGCCAGTTTCGAGAGGATCTTATGGGCCTTGATGTCCTTGATGATCTTTTCCCGTTGCCTGACGTTTAAGCCCAGCCACGACAAGCGGTAGTCGCGTCCCACGCCGTCTGTGACAGTGAGAACAGCTTCTACATGGTCGGTAGTGGGGGTGATGATGATCGAGCCAAAGGGCTCCTCCTGCCTTATACTGACACGGTTTTCGGCTTCGAGTTCAAGTAAATGCATGAGCTTCGAGACCCTGTCACGCTTGATGTCCTCTCCGTAATAGGTCTTCAATGAACGGAACTCCATTGTTCTTTCGAGGTCGGAAAGGAGGAGAAGTTTCCAGGGAAGCAGGTTCGAGACCGAAAAGGTCTTTGAATGATCGAAGGCGTGCTTTGTTCTGGATCGCTGCTCTTCGGGCGGGCTGAAGGGTGCTACGATGGCATTCATAAAACCATGATCGAGGCTGGCGGGGCTATGGGTATCCGCATAACAGATTTCCTTGCCTTTTCTTCCATGCAGGAGTTCTCGCCTGTAATGCCTGAGTCTGCTCTCTGCCAGTCGGAGCTGCGTTGAGGCCCATTGCCGCTCACGTCTCTTGTAGGAAGCCCAGTCCGGGGGATACTCGCCCACGGTTTCAAAGCTTTTCATCCACTCCGGATCGTGAAGCCAGTGGCTGAGGGGCTTAAGGAGTTCATCATTCACTTTTCTGGAAAGACTCAGTGCAAGAAAGTACAGCCCTGCTCCCAGTAACGCCAGATCCTGGAAAGCTGCATCTTTGAAAGCGAGCTCACGTTTGAGGTCGGCCTTGGCTTCATAGAAACCTACCTCTCCATCAAGAGCGAAGCAGCGAGCTTCCCAGGCACCGACGCGCCTACACTTGATTAATTGAACTTGGGTGTTACTCATGGTTATTGTTCCGACACCTGGCCGGTTGCATCTTTCCGTTCCATCAGGGCTGAGCCCTTTGGCGAGGTCCTGCTCGGCAACAGCAGCGTCTTTCTACATAAACTTTATGGTTCTGCTGACCACCTCCGCCAGATGTCGTTGCATCGTCGGATGCACCGGTTGAGCTGCGCAATCTGCTCGAACACCTGGAATTTGTTGAACCGCTGCGGATCCTCCTGGTACTTTTTGAGAAGCGTGACTGCACGATCTCGCACTTCATCCTCCACAAGCCTCCGAAAGCGCCGATACATGCGCTCTCTGCCTTCCTGATCACTCAAGCAGCTGTGAAGGAGGGCCAGGTCCTTGACCCGTTCGTAGATCTTCTTGACCCGGTAGGCCTCCTTATCGAAGGGATGGAGCCGAGCATAATCGACGGTGTTGAAGGCTGAGACATCATGTCCCAGCTCATCCAGCTCCACCTGCCAGAAGTCGCTCACGTCACGCGGTTTCGGGATGCTCAGAATGAGGGCATGTTCCCTGGTCATGAACCAGTGGATGAAGTCCCAGTATGCCTCACGCTCATCTTCATCCTGCGGATAGAGCCCATCGAACCTGCGAATCACCTTCAGGTTAGCGCGAGGAGGAAGATCCTCCTCATGTATCCACTGATCCACGGTTTGACCAATTGCTGCGTTCATTTTCAGTCACCTCTTGAGAGTGAGTCTGATGCTCTCTCTCAGGACACCTGTGTCCCTGAGAGAGAGAAGAAGACCGTCGCGGTTGTCACGTTGATCTGCCATAGGCGACCCCGAAGGGGGAAAGGTTTAAAATGGGCGTTCGCGAAGAGCGAACCCCTTTTAAACCTTTAGCCGTGAAATGGCACAAGAGTTCCGTCGCCGCCCACAAAGAAAATATTGGGACAGGTCCCGTCCATAAGATGGATCAAAGGATAGAGCAGAAGGAAAGCGCCAGTCCCCCAGCACCGAAAGCAAGAAAGGGAATGAAAGCGAGAACACAAGCGCCTATAGCAGCGATGCCCGCAGCGACTAACAAATACAAAGGTCTTCCGCGACTGGGCAGTGACAACACATCTTTATATGTATCAATGATTCTTACGGGCCCCGATGGATGCGGAACACAGCTTGGACACTTTGATTGCTGAAAGATACCAGGGGCCATTTAAGTCCGAAGGAGAAAGACGCATTGCGTACTTCCTTGAAGCCAACAAAATGAAATACCACTACGAACCAGGCGTCCTGGTCAACTCCCCACAATCAAAGCCCAGGATCTGGTACCCGGACTTCTACCTTCCCGAATTCGGCTCCTACATCGAATACTACGGCCTGGTCGGGCGAGACAATTACGACCGGGGAATCAAAAGAAAGAATGCCGCCTACTCCGAAATGGGCCTCGACGTCATCCCCGTCTATCCCTGGACCTTCGCGGAAAACTGGCAACACTACATCATGCAAGAACTGAAACAGACCACCCTCAGACGATACAAGAGCCTCATGGATAAACCCTACTGGGCACAAGACAGATTGCCGGCACAAAATGCCCTTAGTTCAGGAAGAGGAGGCCATTTGTATGGGCAGCGCAGGCGCTATTGATCAGACAACCGATATCCCGGCCCATTCCACTTCTGACCCCTAGCCCTGGCTCTCCTCCTCTACCCAGCTTACGATTCTACCTCTCTGAGGCAGCACTCTGCAAAACACAAGTCTTTGTTCAAGACCGTTTTACAGGATAGGATGGTTTTATTAAATATTCGACTTTCTGTACAGAAGGCATGTCTCCGATATCACGTCTACTTTTCGTATCATAAATGTATCAATAAAAGTCGATTTAAAGGCCGGCAAGGCCTATTTTCGGTACGATTTCCCTCCTTTTTTGGTACGTTTCCTGGGATTTCCGATACGGGGTCTTGCCGTATTCGATCAGGGAGTGTGAACGAAATGCCTTGGCTGGGTTGGTGACGGGATGGAGCGGGGGTCTATTCTGCAGGCTCTGGCATCGGGGCCTTGCAAGCCATGGCCGGTCCAAGGATGGATTCAGGAGGGGCGGTTTGCTTTCCGGCTCGGATCCAGATTGCTGCGGATAGGCCTTCGGAGAACATCAGGTCCGCGGTCGTGAGCCAGATGAAGTCCGAAGGGGGCATGTCCTGGACCAACCTGCAGATGGATGCGAGGCGGCCGTTGGTGTGTGCCAGGAAGAGGAGGCGGAAGCCTTTCAAGGTACAGTTCCAGGTTTTCTCGTAGCGCCGGTATTGGCCTCTCCGAAAATAGAGTTGATAGTTGAGGATTTTCTGTCGGATGTCTCTGGGATCTCGCTTTGGGCTTGCAACGGATTCTGTTCCCATGTCCACCTCAAGGAAGAAGAGGATGGTTTTTTGCTTTTCTTTGTGTGTGATCTGGAAGACGCCATCGGGGGTGAATCCATTGGTTGGTTCTGTCCCTGGCTCTGCCGGCAATCGTTCGGAGACAAGGGGTTGACCATCGAGGGCCTTTTCCTGGAATGGGGATGCTGGGGATAGGAAGTCGACGGAGAGCTGTGGAATGACGATTTGTATGTGGTCCAGGTGAATTCGGAACCAGTTGGTAAGGAGGTGGTGGTCGAGGCAGCGGATGTTTTCTCCCGTGAAATGATTTGTGGAGAGGCTCTTGAGCTCGGGGTTTTCAGCGCGGACCATGTTTGCGCCCTTTTCGGTCAGGGAGATCAATTTTTCAGGGCGGCCGCGTTTTCTGCCAAACCCGGTTGTGGCTGAGAGCACAAGACCTTGTTGTTCGAGCTTTCTCAGGTGTCTTCGGATCACCTGGTTGCTCCTTCGGTGAATGGCCGTAACCTGTTTTGAGGTCAGGATCCGGTGTTCAGCGATGGATGCAAGAAGCTCGCGGTCATTTTCTCTGAGATTTCGTATCATCTTGGATTACTCCTTCCGCCCTGCAGGGTACGAAGCCGGTGATGGCACCGAGAAGAAGGGTAGCGTCTCATGGCCCGGGGAAACCTCACCCTGGCCCAAGCCTATGGCTTCAGGACGCCTCGTCCGGAAGGCATGCCCTGGTCTTATCCAGGGCGGCTCTGACCGATTCGATTTCTTTTTCTTCAACTGGTTTCTTGTTGAACTCAATAGTGATAACGAAGCTTCCGTCTTCCGGAGACCAGGACCATCTTCCTTTTTGATCGATGACAGGTTTCTCATGGGGTGTCTCGACTGACGGTGACGCCGGGCCTCCTCGTTCATTACTTGTGGTGCCCGGGGTTTGATCCTCTTCCCGTATTTGTCGTACGGTCTTTCCTTCCTCTGATGCCTTTTTGAGGATTGCTTTTTGCCGTCGAGGGTCTTTTTCTTTGGATGCTTTGATCTGGATCTCTTTTGGGACTTCAGATGTCTGAAGAATTTCTTTCGCCGGTTCGGCCAGCCGCTGTAAGCCCACGATCTGGCTGACGTAGCTTTGGGATCTGTTGAGGAGCTTTGCCACGTTTGCCTGGGAATAGCCGAACCTCTCGATCAACGACCGGATGGCATCGGACTCTTCCAGGGGCCTTATGTCTTCTCGTTGGAGATTGGCCATGAGCTGGAGCATGAAGCTTTTTTCCTTGTCGATCTCCTTGATGATGCATGGAAGCTTTTCAAGGCCGACCAGGTTGGCGGCCCGGTATCGTCTTTCTCCGCTCAGTATCCGGAAGTGATCATGGTTTTCGTCGTACTGGACCGTGAGGGGGTCGATGACGCCTCCGAGATCCCGGATGGAGTCGGCCAGAGAGTTGAGGGTCTCCTGGTTGAAGGTTTTTCTGGGCTGATCCGGATCGGGCCTGATCCGCTCGATGGGGATGAGTCGAGCTTCCCTGAGAGGGCTTGTTCCGTCTCTCTCCCCTCTTCTATCTTCTTCATCCTCTGAAACGGCCGGGTTGAGAAAGAGAGCGCTTTCCTCAGCGTCTTGCTCATAGCTTTTGGGCATGGATGACCTCCCGGCAGATGCTGCGAATGGCTTCGGCCTGTTCGCTTTTTGGGGCTAGAAATGTGATGGGTTTTCCCAGCGTTACGGCCTCCACATACTTGACCGAGTCTTTGAGGTCCTGCTTGAATACGGTTCCTTCCAGGTGTTTTTCGATCATGGCCTTAAAGTCCTGCTCGATCCTCCTTCTCCCGTCATAGCGATTGATGACGTAGCCGAGGATCTTGAGATTGGGGTTTGCCCTTCTTCGCACCTTCTGAATGAGCCCATGAACGAATCCTGTGCCTTTGACGCTGTAGTCCTGGGCTTCGAGGGGGATGATCACCCCGTCTGCAGCGGTCAGCACGGACCAGGAAGCAAGTCCCAGGTTGGGCGGAGAGTCGAGGAGTATTACGTCGTATTCGGATTTGATTTCTTCAAGCTTGTCGGCGAGGAAGTGGTAGGCGTCCCGTTCCGAGAGTAGTTCGGTTTCGATCCTTCCCAGGGTCAGATTCGATGGGACAAGGTCGATGTTTTTGAAATTCGTTTTCAGGATGGCCTCTCTGATGGAGGCTTGGTCATTCAGGATCACGTCGGCCACCGTGCACTGTAGATCATTGTTGGCCGGGAGAAAGGAGGAGCTTAGGGATCCTTGCTGGTCCATATCCACGGCCAGGACTTTTTTCCCAAGCTCTGCCAGTGCCCCGGCAAGGCAGAAGCAGATGGTGGTCTTTCCGACTCCCCCTTTGTTATTGCAGATGGCAATGGTTTTCATCTTTTCCAATGGTTAAACAAAAGGTCTATGGGTTATCTCTCAGCAGACCTCCGGGGATGCCGAGGTTGAAATCCTTTCTTGGCATTGAGTTCAGCGAATCACGCATCTCTTGACCCATGGCTCTGCGATGGACTTGAGCTGAACGAGCTCACGGTCGGTGTACGCAGATTCTTTTTTTGTGAATAGCGCAGGTTTCAAAACATTGTGATTTCGGAAGTGTTGAAGGGCATAGCATGTTGCCCCTTTTAAAGTTTTCGCCATTTTTTCCATGGTCGCTGAATTCACCATGGGTCTGACGCAGGTCGTCCGAAACTCGTAGGCAGGGGCGCGTTCCATGATGACGTCGATGCTCGAAATCAGCTCCGATGGATTGAGGCCTTGACACAGGATGGGTGAGTAGGCTTCGGGTTCGGTCTTGACATCCATGGCGAAGTAATCGACGAGCTCGTTTTTAAGGAGTCCTTTGAGTACCCTGGGTCTGCTTCCGTTGGTGTCAAGTTTCACTGAAAAGTCCATTTCTTTGATCATGGCACAGAGTTCTGCGAGGTCACCATGGATCGTCGGCTCCCCTCCGGAGATAACCACTGCATCGAGAAGGCCCCTTCTGCTTTTGAGGAATTCAAATACCTGGTTGTCATCGAGGATCGGAGGGATGGCTCCTGTTTGCAGCAGCTGGGGGTTATGGCAGTAAGGGCAATGGAAATTGCATCCTTTAAGAAAGAGGACACAGCTTACTTTGCCGGGAAAGTCGAGCAAGGAGGTTTTCTCTATTCCGCCAAACTTCATATTTCTTCATCTCCACGTGTCTGCCAATTGTGAGACTCCCTTTAACGATTACGGCATTGTATAGGTCTTTCTAATCTCAAACTCCGCCTGCTTTCCGCTGTTCCATTGCCGGGTGGGGCTAAGGTAGCCAACGACCCTCGAATAGACCTCGGTTTCCTTAAGGCATGAAGGGCAACGTTCCTGCTGGCCTTTTAGGTATCCGTGGCTGGGGCAGACGCTGAAAGTGGGTGTGAGGGTGAAGTAAGGGACCCGGAAGTTGGTCACGACTTTGCGGATGAGTCCTTTGATTGCCTCCACATCGGTTACCTGTTCGCCCAGGTAGATGTGAAGGGCAGTTCCGCCTGTGTATTTGGTCTGGAGCTCGTCCTGGAGATGAAGAGTCCGAAAAAGGTCGTCCGTGTAATTCACGGGAAGCTGGGTGGAATTGGTGTAGAATGGGGCAGAGCCTTTTCGATATTGAACCTCGTTGGCGCATAGGATCTCCGGGAAAGCCTTCTTGTCGAGCATGGCAAGGCGGTAGGAAGCCCCCTCTGCAGGAGTCGCTTCGAGGTTGAACATCTCGCATGAGCGATCTTGAAGATCTGAGATCAGGCCCCGGAGAAAGTCCATGACTTTCAGGGAAAAACGCAGGCCAGCTTCGGTGCCGATATCCTCTCCAAGAAAATTGAGGCAGGCCTCGTTCATTCCAATGATTCCGATTGTCGCAAAGTGATTCTTCCAATAAGCGCCCCTTCCCTTCTTCACCTCGCGCAGATAGAACTTCGAGTAGGGATAAAGGCCATCCTCGGTGAACCGCTCGATGACCTTTCGCTTAATGGTAAGGCTTTCACTTGCGAGGTCCACCCTTACTCTCAGTAAGTCAAGGAAATCGGCTTCGCCTTTTGCAAGATACCCGATACGGGGAAGATTGATTGTGACAACCCCGATGGATCCTGTCAGGGGGCCTGCTCCGAAAAGAGCGCCACCCTTTTTCAAAAGCTCTCTGGTGTCCAGCCGAAGGCGGCAGCACATGGACCGTGCATCATCCGGAGACATATCGGAATGGACAAAATTTGCAAAGTAGGGAATCCCGTACTTCCCGGTCATCCGCCAGATCCCATCAAGCTTTGGATTCTGCCAATCAAACTCCGGGGTGATATTGTAGGTAGGTATGGGAAACGTAAAAACCCTCCCCTTGGCATCGCCTTCAGTCATAACTTCAGCAAAGGCCGTGTTGATGAGATCCATCTCGTGCTGGAAATCAGCATAACGCTCCTTCTGAATGAGGCCACCCACGATCACCGGCTCATCCCTCAAGGTAGAAGGGGCCTGTAAGTCCAAAGTGATGTTGGTAAATGGCGTCCGGAAGCCGACCCGGGTGGGGATGTTCAGGTTGAAGACAAACTCCTGCAAATTCTGTTTGACTTCCATCTCATCCAAACCTTCATAGCGCACAAATGGGGCAAGGAGGGTGTCAAAGTTGGAAAGTGCCTGGGCCCCGGCTGCTTCACCCTGCAGGGTATAAAAGAAATTCACGATCTGGCTCAAGGCGGATCGAAAGTCTTTGGGTGGAAGGCTTTCGACCTTCCCTTCCACGCCCCTGAAACCATCCCGCAATAGCATCCTCAAGTCCCACCCGACACAGTAGGCGGATAGGACATCAAGGTCATGGATGTGGAATTCACCTCTTCGGTGCGCATCTCCGATTTCGGATGGATAGATGCGGTTCAGCCAGTATTCGGAGCTCACATGAGATGAAATGAAATTATTGAGTCCCTGGAGAGAAAACCGTGTGTTGCTGTTTTCTGTGACCCGCCAATCCTGCTTAAAAAGGTAGCTCTCGACAAGGTCAGCATTTGCGGCATTTGAAAGGCTCCTGATCTGGGAATGCTGATGACGGTACAAGATGTAGGCCTTCGCAGTCTTATGATAGGGAGAATCAAGCAGGACCTTTTCTACAAGGTCCTGAATCTCCTCTACCTCCGGAATTGAGCCATGAATGGAATCCTGGGCCAGACTCAAGACCTTGGGTGTCAGCCGCTTCGCTTCATCATGGCCGAACTCACCCGTCGCCCTGCCCGCCTTGGCAATAGCCGAGGTGATCTTGGCTGCATCAAATTCGACGGTTCTCCCGTCTCGCTTCTTTATGGTCTGAAACATGTGATTCGGGGCCCTCCTGATCAATGGATCGGCATTTCATTTCTGTGTTCTGAACGGAGAGCGGCAGAAATCAAAAATGCGTTTCACCAAGCAAGGAGGTCTTGGAACGAAAATTTCTCTTGTCGGCAGTTCATATGACAGGATCTTACTGGTAGCTCCCCGACAAGGGTGGAACTTAGCTTTTGAAGGAGATCATCGGAAAGAAAAAACAGTGAATCATGAAGCACTGCACACAGAAAAAAACATGCACAGGAGATTTATAGTATTAACTCTTAAAGCCAGCCTGAGGTATGAAAAACACATGCGTTTGCACCCGCAGCCTGGAGGCCAAGAAACGAAGCGCAGCTCGGCAGTTACAACTAATGGGAAAGCTTGCCAGGGCCAACAGTTTAAAGATCTCAACCGGGCTCCCTCCTAAAGGCTAAGCTCACTTCTGCACCAAACCAGGGCGGCTCTTTAACGCTGACCCCTTTTAGGGGTGGACTACAATTCGTGAAAACCTGGGCCAGTCTTCGTGATAATTGATAAGGCCTCGCCTAAGCTGCGAAGAAACAAGCGCCCTCCTTCTTCCGGCTCAATGCCTATGTCAAAAGCAAGGCTTCGGGCCACAACATCTCCCACATGCAGTGTAACCGATTGGGTCGTCTTGGAAGGATATATGAGGAACGCATTCCTTGTGTTCATTCTCACTGCATATGCCACTATCTGCTCGATTTCGGCTTCTTCCGGCACGTGGTTCCTCTTGTATTTTGTGTCCATCACGGCGAGCACTCTGTCCGATCACATCCCTCTCTCTCTTTTGATCCGCCAAAACCAGGGTTTTTCTCCCCGGCTCCAATATTCTACTAAGTTGACAAAAATTAATTCGGCAAAAATAAAGCCAGTGGCTTGATTTCAGGAACGCTAAAAGGAGTGTTTAGTTCCTCTAACTTCATTCTTGCAATCTCTTCTGCATCTTTAATAAAGGAGATCTGTTTTTGAACTTTGATTAATGAATGCCTTTCTGTTTCAATTTTTTTTGTCTTCAGGATGTTATTTAAGAGGTCTACAAGTTGCCAGTCCAATAGGATTTCCCTTGTCCCAGATTTCACTCCGACAATTATTGTGTTTATGTGAACCTCCTAAAGGTGGCTCCAAGAACAGGGGCCGCGTTAGCAACCCCCTATAGCCGCTTTGAGCGGTTCACAATAAAGCCCCCGGCTCTGCCGGGGGATAGTTACTCTAGGATCTCAACCTTACTGATCAGCTTCCTTGCTTACTTTGCACAATCTGTAAGCCCGGACTAATCTCGCTTCCCATCTTAATCTTCAGAGAGCTCGGCCAAGATGGTAATAACATTTGGATTACCAGAATAGTCCAGATAGTCGATTATCCCTTTCATGGTACTTTCAGCCTTTTCGACGCGTAAAGAAGACAGCTTTTTTTCAACATTCCACTTTTTCATTTTTTCCATGAAGTTATAAAGGTCATTTTCAATCAATTTTGTTTCTTGTTCCTTGGGCAATAAAAACCTTTCGTTAACCTTTCTATAACGCAACAGATAGAGAAGAAGGGTTAAACTTACAAAAAATTTACTTTGATAGTTATTTTGGTCCGAATATTTTCTTAGCTCACCCAAAACAGCATTAAAAAGTTTAATTGTAGTTTTATCATTCAAAGCATTTTGGCCATTGCTTCTATAACTTAATATATTCTTGCTTGCTCTAATACATTGGATCACAAGATTATTTTGAAGATCAACTTTCTCTACTATAGATTCAAATATGGACGTCAGATCGGGCTGTTCCATCATGGCACGGCTCGCGGCTTCCAACGTCGGCGTTCTTGGATGTCTTGAGATATCTTCTCTGACTCGATTAAGAACGTTCTCCGGAGTTAAGCCATAAAGCCACGTAGCCCGTGTTATCAGGCTGTTAATTTGGTGTACGTTCCATGCCCCTAAAGCTGATGTATGCAACTGCAGCGCTTTGGAAATCCTAAGAACTAATTCTTCACCTTTCTGGCATCCAGCGACACCATCCTGACTAAGTACAGGCAGATATCTAATCGAGTTGTCCCCAGAAATATACTGCTTTCGTGTCTTGAAGAAATCATAGACCTGATTGAGCAAAGCAAAGAATTCATCAGTGCTAATGGATGGGTTTTCAAGGGCACTAACCACCCCATCAATATTTATCCATATAGAGGGGTCAGGATGTGGCGTTAACTCATCCAGTGGCGGCCAACCTCTCCCCCCGAACTCTTCCGGATGAAAGGGACGCATAGTCCTGTAGTCCACAAAAACCGGCCGTCCGCGCAGGAATGATTCCTTCTCTGGTATTATCTCAAGATGAGCCATGCCGCTTGCAGGTTTGATACGCATATGTAAATCAACTGGCATCTCATCTGGTGCTGGAATTGAAAATGGGAAAGATAGCGATCGGAACTGAGTATCACTACGTTCCAAATGCTCCCTTTGTCCGGTCAGCTGTGGTTTTGCAGAGGAGCGATCCTCTTTGCTTTCATACCAAAGTGCCGCAAATCTCTCAGCGTATTGAAAAGCTGATTCAAAATGCCCAAACTCCCTTCGGTTGGATTCTAGGCTTCTTAACGCCTTGTAACGATCCTTGGCCTCACGCACAAAATGGCGAACCAAACTAGCCTCTGCTTTAGAAAGCCCTTCAATTTCTGTTTTTAATTGTCTGTCTAGTTCATCAAAAACATTTGTTAAGTTTACCACTTCTTCGTAAGAACTGTGGCGCGAGATCACTATGTCAAGTTTGCGGGTATTCTTCTCTATCTTAAATTTACCCACAATAGTCTTATCGTATTTATCGCCTCCCTCAACATCTTGCTGATCTACCAATGGGAATGGCTTTATTCCTCCACTTTCTCGAACTATAAGAAAGTATTGAGGTAGAGTATCTAAATAAGTGGGCTGGCATTCTTGTAGTCGCTTCTGAAAAATGGCACATCCCTGGGCTATCGCAGTCTCTCCCGGACTTATCCACAGTCGGTTTGCCTCCCGGAGATCCCAAGGGCCTCTTGTATCAAGCCCTCGACTCTCTAGCTCAGGAAAACAAGATGAAAGCCAACTGGGCGGTTCAGGTGGTGTTAAAGGGCCGCACACTATCATTCCCACTAAACGGCCACCTTCATGGGTCTTAAGCCTCTCATGAACTATTCCAGCGATTCGTTCCGACCAGGATGATTTACAAGGGATGGTTCCATTGACTTTGCAAGACCCTTCTTGCACTTCTCTCAACATCTTCGAGGGACCGCATTTTACCGTATTAATGATATCAGACAGTTGATTAGAATCCGGCTCCCATAAACAATATGATTTCTCTAATCCCCAGATTCTGGGAGGATCAACCCTTGTCAAGCGTCTCCCGGCCAGAGTTTCCCATATATCCGGGAAAGAGACCAAGGCTTGCCAAAAGGCGCCTTCTCCATTTTCCTGCACAATTTTCTCAAGGACGTTTCCTGCCCAATCGTACCCTGCAAGAGGCGAAATCCCCTTAGGTCTCTCCCTTCGCGGAACGACATAGTATAGCCCCTTTTTGTCAGCACGGATTTTGATTCGAAATGATGCGCACTCTATGGAATCAACTCCAAGGTACAGAACGATGAAGAAGTCCTCAGGATTCCTCTCCACGACAACCTTCTTCATATCGCCTCCAGCTTCTTCCAGCCAAGCAAGTGCAGCTCCAACCGGCCTCCAAAGGAGCCTAACCTTAAAGTGAGCGTTTAACCTATCGAATTCCTTATTCAGCTCGTTGATAAGGCTTTCTTGGCCATATTCATCAAGATCATCTGGGATTGATATCGTCACTGGAACTTCTGTCTCTTCTTGGCATCTGATCAGCAGATTTGCGATATGGGCTGCCAAGATTCGAGCAACTGAAAAGGAGACCCCACCGCCAACTTCCCAGCGTATATGGCGGTCACGAGCCTCAACAAGCGAACGCCATGCACCAAAGATCGGCACTCTCCTTAAATGATCACCCTGTTTGATCCAGGCTTCAGGTGGCCAAGGCAGCCCTGAGTGTTCACGCGAGGCCTTAGCTTGCTCCCCGGTAAGTATTATCCCATTGGGTCGTCCCGGCAGTATGGCCACGGAGGGGCAAAAATCACTTCCGCTGAGGATTGAACCTTGCGAAGAGGCGGCAAGGTCTCCTAGGCCGAAAGCCGCACAGCCGATGAATTTAGTTTTTGCATTGGGATTCATTCTCTAATGTTTTCCGAGATGTAAACCAAAGCGTGGGCGATGTCTTCAGCAGCACCCAACCAGTTCGCCGGAGCGGTTGGCACGGAAATGACAACCGTTCCACTCTTGTTGTCAAACTCAATCTCTGATTTGTCTCTCTCACGAGTACTGCATATAACAAGGCCACTGAGGTGAGGACGGCAAGATACCCGCGCAATATTCAAAAGGGCTTGGTATCCTTGCAGAGCATTGTGCGCAGATTTACCTATTTCATCCCAGTTATGTGACTTTGAAGACCCCGCCGTATGGGCTGCCCAAACTATGAGGACATGAGCCCTATCAGTTATTCCCAGTTGCCGCATCACTATGTAAAGATGAGCTCCTGTTGCTCCTAGATGGCATGTGATAGGGTGATGCTCTGCCTGGTCAGGATGAACAATCTCCATAACGGCACGATGAACAAGACGACCATTCTTAAACCGCTCAATTAGCAGAGGACCAGTTTCGCTGCCCGCTGCGGCCCTGCAACCCAAAATCTGTTCACTTCTTATACGAAGCGCTCCTTCATAGACAGTTGAGAACCTGAAAGAAGAGTTATCAAGTAGTTGACTCTTGCACAAAATGATGGCAATGCTTACCAAGAGCCGCGCTATGTCGTCCCAAGTGCGGCTCTGCCAATCCCAGAATGAGTCCTTTTCATTTTCTTGTCTCAGCAGTTTCTGGTACCAGTACCAAATCACTCTGTAACGCACATCATTGAGGAGTACATAATTGGGTGGTGTAGCAGGGTTTGGGGCAGGAATATCGATTAAATGGGGAACCTCAGAGAGCTGAGTACAAAGAGCTACAAGAGCCTGCACAGTAATGATCCGCTTTGAAATCTTAAATGCTGGACTTTCGCTCAGGGCATTTGCAATATACCTCTTTCCCGCGACTGAACAACGAAGCAAAAAGTCCTTGAGAATACGGTTTTCATGCAGGTTGTGGGTCTCCTTACGGGCAACCATCAGCAGTCTCTGTCTAGGGCCAGCTTTCTCCGCCATGCTTTGCCCCGGCTGCTTTATGTACCATTGCAGGCAAGCACTGTCTGTCTCTTCCATGCGGCACGCCGGCAAAAGCCCTCGCTCCCGAAATAAGACCCGCCTAGATGAACGCACTGTTTCCTGCATAGGTCGACGCATTTTCTCTGCAATGTCAACAACCACAGACCGAAACGGATGCTGCGCCTCTTTTTTTAGTCGTTCAAGATAGTCCCTGACTGCCTGCCATTCTAGCCTTTCATTTCTTTCGTCATGCCGTTGGGCCTCATCAAGTAATTCATCGAAGAAGCTAGACCAGTTGAGCAAAGTCCTCGCCAGAGGCGAATCTTTTGGCTTACCCTGTTCATCTATGCCCTCATAACGCGCCACAACTCCATCAGGTCGCAGCCTAACTCTCCACCTGAATAATTCTCTCCCTTCTCTGCAATGAAACAATATTTCACCGCCAGTCTTATCCACTTCGACTGTACCGTGTGGCACTTCAAACAACCGGCAATTAACTTTTGAATTGGGCGGAAGAAAAGGTGGCCCAAGCTGGTGGAATCTCTCGTTCCTAGATGCAAGTAGCACCTTAGCCCCCTCTACGATTGATAGAGTTGGGCTTCCGTAGAAAGGAAAGCACGTTTCCCCCTCAGATAAGTCAAATGTCTCGCTGCTGGTCGCACAAGACCATGGCCACAAATGAAGTCTGGCCTGAACTCGCATCCATCACTCCTCTCGAGTGACCCCATACCACATGAACATTCCTGTATTACTGCTCGCGCTCGCGGAGTGAAAGGCTTTGAGCAGCACATCATCTTCGGTTTCCTCAATCACCTTTGCAATTTCTTGAAAAACAGTCATATTTGCTGACTCAAAATTATCAAGTCCTCGGAGCTTGGGGAGGATCTTCTGCTCGATCTGGTCAGAAAAAGCCTCCCGCAATAGGTTCCCGTCATCTTCAATTCCCGGGTAGTTGGATATGTAGGCCAGAATGCTCTTTTCCACGCGATGGCCGAAAGGCCTACCAATTTTAACAAGAGCGTCATTCAGGGAATTTATCCATCCAAGCGCCTTTTGAGTCCAATTGCCTGTTGTAATTCCCCTGCACCAGCGCTTCCAAATAGCTGCTGTCAAATAGCCCGGTGCCGGCGGAAGTAGCGGATCATGATTCTGATCATCAGCATTCAACCTAGCCGGCCTACCAAAGCGTAGCACATTCGCACGGTCAATTACCTTATCTGAAAGAGTCTGGGTGCTTTCGTCTTCGTTCATCGTGCCTGCGAAGAGAACATTTCGATCTACCCAAAAGGAAATTGCCTTTCGACCAGGCACAGTATCCAAATATATTTGTGCATCCTGGCGCCTCTCAATACTAGCAGAGGAGCCTGCAAGACGACGTAATTCAAGTTTTGAAAGAAATTCGCTGAAATAATATTCAGTCCTGGCAAGATTCATTTCGTCTAGAAGAACCAGAAGCATCCTTTCAGAGCAACGCTCTTTTTCATCAAGACCCTCCAATTTAGTGAATGGGTCCATGCGCACTAAGGCACGTGCCAGCTCAGTTGCCTTATATCTCTTCTCCAGGTAGTTATAGAATCCGAACATATCTTGAGGAGAATCCCATCGGGGCTGCACTGCAATAATTAAACGATGCATCCCCATCAGTTGGGCATAAGCAGCAGGAAGAAGTGTCTTACCAGTTCCTGATACGCCTGCCAGAACAGTTAACGGGTTTATGTCTTGGCACTTAAGAGACGTATGGAATGCCTTTAGGACACGCTTATGGAAGTGATATCCAGCATTATCAAGAGAACTCCGAGCTTCTTCCAGAGCCTCCACCTCATCTGTATATGGGAATTGGTTGTCTGGGGGTTGTTTTTTATCCAAGCATTTAGGAGGTTCTTTTAAAAGGTCAGAGAAGGGATCCTCTGACGGCTTCCCGCCCGGGTCGCCTTTCAACCGTTCCACTTCCTGCTCTAGAAAGACTTTCTTTGCTCTCAATTCTTCGGTTTCTTCTCTAGCTCTCTTCTCATTCTTTAGAGTCTCATAAAGATCTTTCTCTGCCTGGGTGGCTTCGACTCTGAATGCCCTCACAGCCTCTGCGGTCTCTTCCAGCTCTTCTTTCGATTTCCTCACGGCCTTCTTTAAGTCATCCAATTCCTCCTTGGCTTGTTCAAGTCTCTTGACATCCTTCTCCAAAGCGGTCCTATTTGAGATTAGCTCAGCAATTCCTACTTCAATACTCTGCTTTTCTCTTATCACAGCCGAAAGATTAGCTTTTTCTCTTTCAGTCTCCTTTAATACCTTTTTCGTCTCTTGAATCGCTTGACGTTCTTCGTCGGCAGCTTTTTGTTTCTCACCCTTAAGGAGCTTCGTTTTTTCGAGTAGGGTGCTTACCTCCATCTCGATTTCCGATCGTTTATGCCTAAGGCTGTCTAAAGCCAAGCCCAACTCAAATCTCTCTTTTTGAGCCGATTCAAGATCGCTCTTAACCTTTTCTGCCTCTCTCCGATTTTTGTCGGCTTCCTCAAGTTGATCTTGAGCCTCTTTTCTTGCCCTTTCAGCCATTGATCTATGGCCTTCGATCGCTTGTTCGAGGGAAATCTTTTCTGCGACTAGCGCCTGCATTTTAGCTTGGGCCTCAGAAAGGCCATCTATCGCCTTTTGCGCCTCCTCAAGTTTTGTCTTCATGCCAGCCAAACGCTTCTCAATTTCTTGGCCTTCGATACGCTTAACTTCGATTTCATTAACCGCATTCGTTAATTTCTTATTAGCTTCGACAAGTTTCGATTCAAGTTCACTCAAATCCTTCTCTCTCTTTTGGAAGGTCATGTCCAACTCATGACGACGGTTTTCCAATTCGCCGACTTCCTGCCTGAGCCCCTGGTTGTCGTTGTCCTTCCGGGCACATTGGCTCTCAAGATCTGCCAGTAATGCCCTTAAGCGCTCCTGTTCCTCTCTCTCCACAGTAATACGGTCCAATTCCACCTTCTGGTCTCTAATCCATTGGCGAAGTGCGTCTGCGTCTGCTTGAAGTACTTGTTTTTTAGCAGCTAAGCTGGCGACGTCCTTGGCATCTTCTAACTGCGCGACTACTCTTCTACGAAAATAGGCGTGGTAGCCCAGCATCACAAGAAGCACCAAGATGGTTACAGCAGCCGCTAAGAGCCACAAAATTGTTGGTATATAGGGGATGTTTACGCCTTCCATAAAAAAATCCTCTCTTCATTTTTTAGAAATCGCTGCATCAGTCCATCTTACTCTTACTAGAATCATGCGACTGCTTGGTAGAGCCCTCCACTTCAAGAAGAATACCAGTGATTTTCTGCACCCTCTCCGTGATGGCTCCTAGCATTTCCTCAAGGGTTTTAAATCCTCTTGCAGTATCAACGGATTCCTGGTCAATTTTTGTTCTCGTTTGTGATAAGATCCCTTTAATACCGCCAAGCTCATTGGCCAGATCTGCACGTGCCTGTGCGAGCGGCTCAACAACGTTCTTGAGGCTTGCGATTATCTCGGAGAGCTGTGATTGAGCATTCTTTGCTTCGGCCACAGTCTTCTGGAAATCGCCAGCAGGCCCATCCAGGGAACTGACATGACTCTCAACCTTCTTCACATAGCTGCCTAGGCTCGACGCTGACTGTTCGAGAGCTGGAAGAGCCTGCTTAAGGATCTTCAATTGGGCGTCCGTGGTCTCAGCCAAACGCCGGGCCTGTTGCTCCGCCCCTTCCGATGCCTTCTTAAGTTGCCCCATTGCATCGGCAAGAGCTGTCTTGGCCCCTTGGATATCACCAGATGCTTGTTTCACTGTCTGGCCGGAGCTTTGAATCCCTTGCACATTAACTGCAAGGTTACTGGCTTCACGAGATACCGCCTGTGTTTCTTTTGCAAGACCTTGACTTTGCTTACTTACCTCGTCAACAGCTTTACTTAACTTCTGACTCTCAGTGTTTAGCCCCTTAATTGCTTCGTCGGCGGTCTTCACATTGCTGGCCAGATCTGCACGTGCCTGTGCGAGCGGCCCAACAACGTTCTTGAG
>QZIK01000068.1 GCA_003599015.1 Desulfobacteraceae bacterium
CAGAGAATATTATCTAGACAGGGTGAAGAAACTCAGGAATGTCAGGCGTGATATCGCCATAACTGCCGATGTAATGGTTGGTTTTCCAGGAGAATCCCAGGAGGATTTTGATCTTACAGTTGATCTTGTTAGAAACGTAGAATTCGATGGTCTTTACTCTTTTATGTATTCCGACAGAAAGGGCACTGCTGCCGGTAGACTGGACGGTAAGATAAATAAGGAGACAAAGGCGGCCCGACTGAATCTGCTTCAATCCATGCAGAAGGAAATCACGCTCAGGAAAAACAAGGCATTGGAAGGGAGCATTCTTGAGGTTCTTGTGGAAGGTGCTGGAAGGAGGCCGGGACAGTTGACAGGACGGTCAGGGACAAATAAGGTTGTAAACTTCAAAGGTAACAGTAAAATGATAGGCAAGATGGTTATGATAAGAATTTCACAGGGTCTTATGAATTCCTTAAGGGGGGATCTAAATGGTTGAAGAATCCCTGGAGCTTCGCGATTCTGCGAAGGAACAAAAGGTTGACTATAGTAAAGAATTGATCCTTATAGTGGACGATGAAGAGGCATTATGTGAAGTCGTATGTGTGATGCTTGATATTATGGGGTTTAAAACAAATTCCGTAAACAGCGCTGCTGAATGCTTCAAAGAGATTGGAAAAAATAAATACACTTTCGTTATAACTGATATCAGTATGCCTGGAATGGACGGCCTGGATCTGATACGCATCCTCAGGAAACAGAGGCCGGAGTTGGGACTTATAGCCATGACCGGTTACACAAAGGAGTACAGCTACGTGGATGTAATAAACGCAGGCGCCAATGACTTTATTAACAAGCCATTCGCGGCGGAAGAGCTGGAGGCCAAGCTGAGGCGGGTAATCATGGAGCGTGAAATGAGCAGAGAGCTGTCGAGACTTTCCATAACTGACCCAGTGACCGGATTATTTAACCACAGACATTTTTTTAACAGGTTAAGAGAAGAGATCCCAAGGGCGCGAAGACAAAACCATCCCTTGACACTGATATTGTTGGATCTGGACGATTTCAAGATCTTCAATGATTCGAAGGGGCATCTGGCCGGTGACCAACTCCTTGAAAAAGTAGGGAATCTCATCAACGCTAAGATCAGACTGGGAGTTGATTCAGGGTATCGTTACGGCGGAGATGAGTTTGCGATTCTGCTGGTTGACGTGGGAGGAGAAAGCTCCATTTCAGCAGCAAAGAGGATCGCAGATGCAATGAGCCAAGAACTTGGGGTTACAGCCAGCTTCGGGGTTGGGTTCCTGGAGCCAGGCATGTCTGCCGAAGACCTGGTGGCCGCAACTGATGAAAGAATGTATCAGAACAAAAAAGAACGAAGGGTTGGAAGATGATGAATCTGCTCAATGTCTGATAATATATATTATGTAAACTAACATGTAAATATTTCCAGACGGTCGGTTTCATTGTTTTTTGCCTTTCAACTACTACCTTCTCTACCTTTCCCTCAATTCGCACTGCTAAATTGATGTTGACAGTTCGACCGTTGCTATTGTAAGTAGAGTTATTAACGACTTGGAGGTTCATCCGGATGAGCAGCGTGGTAAAAAAGAGGCGAAAGAAAATAAGAAAACACAAATATAAGAAACTGAGAAGAAGAATGCGGCATAAGAACAAATAGGCAGAGAGCCGCTGTTTACATCTAGATACTAAAAGGCAGTCCCGGATAAGGACTGCCTTTTAGTTCGTTCAGCTCAAGGCTTGCTGCTTACTTGTTGTATTCGTACCACCCGCCCTTTGTCTTTCTTCCCAGCCTGCCCGCCCTGATCATATTCTTCAGCAATACGGGCGACACCCACTTCGATTCCTTGTTCAATTCCTTATAAAAATATTCTGCAACATAGTAACAGATATCAATGCCAGTTAGATCCATCAATTCAAATGGACCCATGGGATAGTTGAGGCCGTTTTTGACGGCCAGATCTATGTCCTGTATTGTGGCTACCCCTTCTTCTGCAATTTTTATGGCCTCAAGCATATGCGGGATCATTATCCTGTTAACAATGAAGCCAGGGGAATCCTTTTTGACTTCCACTGTAATCTTGCCCATCTTTTTAGCCAGGGCGGTTGTGGTGGCAATGGTTTCATCGCTGGTGTAAAAGCCCTTTATAACCTCAACGAGCTTCATTATGGGAACCGGGTTAAAAAAATGCATACCGCAGACCTTATCCTGCCTCTTGGTTGCTGTAGCTATCTCCGTAAGGGACATTGAAGAGGTATTGGAGGCAAGGATCACATCAGGTCTGCATATCTCGTCGAGCTGTTTAAATACCTTTTTTTTGAGCTCAATATCCTCCAAGACTGCCTCGATTACAAAATCAACATCGGCCAGTTTGCCCATGTCAGTGGTTCCTGTAATTCTTCCCAGGATGGCATCCTTTTCTTTGGCTTCCAGCTTTCCCTTCTCTACGCTCTTGGAGAGAAATTTTTCTATGCTGCTGATGCCCTTTTCTACGAACCTGTCTTCGACGTCTCTCATCACTACCTGGCAACCGATCTGTGCCGCTGTCTGAGCAATACCGTTTCCCATGGTGCCTGCGCCGACTACTCCGATCTTTTTGATCTCCATTATTGCCTCCGTATCATATTGTTTTTTCAGTTAATATCATGGATTATACAGAAACCACACTTTTTACCTCAGGCACGCTCTGCTTGAGTACCTTCTCAATTCCCATCTTGAGAGTCATCTGCGACATTGGACACCCACCGCATGCGCCCATAAGTTTTACCTTGACTATCCCGTCGTTGCCCACGTCTACAAGCTGAACATCCCCTCCGTCCGCCTTAAGGGAAGGCCTTACCTTGTCAAGGGCCTTTTGAACCTTTTCTTTCAGTTCCATTATAACCTCCAAGTTATGTGCAGTTGATGCTGCTGTCATTTCGTCTGGTGACTATCATATATCATAAAGGAATGCTACCCAAAAAATTTTCTGACCCTTGCGTCCAGGTAGTCTGAAAGCATTTCTGTTTTTCCGGGAGACCAACCCATACTCTGCTGCCATACCTCGTTTGATTCCATGCACAGGTATAGACCAAGATCTTTATCCCAGGATTCAAAGTGATGTCGCATGTACGAGTAAAGCTCAATTCTTATTGGCTTGAAATAACGCATTTTTCCATCCAATCCCATTATGAATTCACCATCAAGAATGCGGGTGTCAGGATGGCGCTTTCTGATGATAGGCTTTAACTCAGGCATGTATCTGAAAGAGCCCATACTTATCCATACAATCGCTTTGGGATTGATGTATTGAGCAAGGAGTTCTAGGGTCCTAAGGTATTGGTCCTGCCATCCTCTGTGAGTTACCAGAGGATCGAAATGGAATCCCAAGGAAAATCCCTCCTGCTGGCACTTCCTTGCAGCCATCAATCTTGCTTTGATGCTCGGCGATTTGCTTTCATCCCTTTCCGATATGAAAGGGCTGTTGAGTGACCAGGAAACTATTATTCCCCTTCTGTGTCTGGAATCAATAAGTCCCTTTATTGAAGTGGTCTTTGTCTTCAGTTCAAGTATTAGGTTTTTTCTTTCCGCAAACAGAGGAATCAGAAGAGAGGTCCATTTGGTAAGCGGATCAAGGGCAAGGCTGTCTGTAAACTCTCCGGTGCCTATTCTGTATATCCGTTCAGGTGTGCTTTCAATGACAGTGATGACCTCCCCTATTCTTTCTTCAAGGTTGGAGAAGACCCTGAGCCCGCCATCCTTGAAATAGCTCTGGAGGATACAATAGCTGCAGTCAAGTGGACAATTGGCGCCTATGTTCAGGATCTGGTATCCGCAGCAGATATATCCTTTTGTGCCTGGACAGGGTTTGAGCAACTCCCCTTTGAAAGGAATTGACTTAATAAAATAATTGTTCAATTTTGATTTATTAGATTCAGTTGTTAATGTGTAATCTTTCATTTGCCCTGGCTTTCTTTTATCTTTTTTTCCATGGCTCAATTAAATCGTCTATGCCCTCCATGTCGGATATCTTTTGAAGTTTTTCTTTGAGTTCCTTTCTGGTCCTGAACCTCAGGCGAAGTTCCCGGTATGGGGATTCGTAAAAAGATGGGGCAACAATGGTATCTCCATCCGTTAGATTAATTGAAGATAGTGCTTTTCTGAATACTTTTTCCGCCTGAGCAAGCCTTGGATTCCTTATGTCCCTCAAAAATTCCATAACCTTCCTGGTCTTCTGGGGGCGGCTTAGGTCTGAATCATTGATTAAACTTGAAAGATCCCGGTTTCGAGTGAGTTCAGGAATGGTTATGGAATCTCTTTTGGAAATATCAATTAAAAGTTCAATAAATTGAATTTGATAGTTAACATTAAGTCTAAGATATGTAATCAGGTGATACACTGTCTCCCGTGTGTCAGGGTCCATAGAGAGCATCTCGGAAGCTGCCTGCATGGAGATTCTTTCTGCAGCAATGCCGAGCTTTATATCCTCTGAGAGCTCATTAGCTATGGATAAATGCAGGTTGAGTGCCGGTTCGTGCCTGGGAAGGCCAAGCAGTTGCATGTAGTCTGCCAGGATATCCTGCCTTGAAACATGTCTCAAAAGAAGGGCTAGTGCCATGCCTTTTTCGATTGGGTTAAGAATACGCATTGTTAGGTTGTCATGGAGATTTAGCATTATCGAATCAAGATCCGACAGGTCTTTCTCCGGGATGACTCGACAGGGTATCGTTGCGTGCCCCAAGGCCTTGAAGGCTGTGATCCGCCTGAGACCCAAGATGATGTCAAAACCATCTGTATTGCTCTTTTGTCTCACAACCGGGGGATTGATGATTCCGACAGTTTTAATGGATTCGATCAGGGAATCCGGATTCAACGGAAAGGTTATGGCGAATGAAGGCTGGCCTTCAGCCAGTTTTTCCATAGCCACAAAAACGATAGGGTAATCACATAGCATCATACAATAATTCCTACAACAGCACCTGTCATGCAGGTTGTTATTGTTCCTGAGAGAATTGACTTTATTCCCAGGGTGGCTATCTCGCCTCGTTTTTCAGGAACCATACTTCCCATTCCCCCTATCATGATACCAAGAGACCCGAAATTGGCGAATCCGCAGAGGGCATAGGTCATGATGAGTCTGCTTCTTGGATGAAGGGCTTCTGGCGGAATAGAAGCAAGGTCCAAGTAAGCAATGAATTCGTTTATGACCGTCTTCGTGCCCATTAAGGCTCCGGCGGTAATGCTTTCAGACCACGGAATCCCCATAAGCCATGTTATGGGCGCCAATATGTATCCCAGAAGACCCTGAAAGGTGACAGGCCTTCCAGCCAAATTCGGCAATAGGCCGAGGACGAGGTTAATCAGGTGAACAAGGGCAACCAATACTACCAACATAGCTGTAATACCGAGGAGCAGTTTCATACCGTCGAGGGTTCCGCGGGTAATGGCATCCATAGAGCTTTCAGCCCCTCTTGGAACCGATATTCTGCCGGATGATACCGGCATTGTTTCCGGAACCATCAGCTTTGCAACGGTTATTGCTGCCGGAGCACTTATAATTGATGCAACTATGAGATGAGCGATTGCCCCTGGAATAACGTCCTTGAGAATTGAGGCATAAATAACCATTACTGTTCCTGCTACGGTGGCCATCCCTGCGGTCATTATGGTGAAAATTTCGCTTCTTGAAACCATTGAAAGATACGGTTTCACCATTAGAGGAGCTTCAACCATTCCAACGAATATGTTGGCAGCCGTTCCAAATGCTTCAACCCCTCCAAGTGCCATTGTCCTGGTCAGTAAGAATGAAAAACCTTTGACCACCAGCGGAAGAATTCTCCAGTAGAAAAGAAGCGATGACAATGCGCTGATTACCAGGAGAAGGGGCAGAGACTGGAACGCCATTACATATCTTGCTGCGGGCACTTTTTCCTCAAATGGTACAGCTCCTCCTCCGAGATAGCCGAATACAAAGCTTGTCCCTGCCCTTGTTGCCTCCTCGAGAGCAGATACGGCTTTGTTAAGGAAAAGAAATATCCATTGTGCACCTGGAGCCTTGATAAGTAAAAGGGCGAGAGCGAACTGCAGCAAGATCCCTGTTGCCACAGTTCGCCACTTTACGTCTCTTCGATTCTCAGAGATTATCCAGGCAATGAGCGCAAGCACCAAAATACCTGTTATGCTTTGTATCTTCTCCATTGCAATTCCTCTTTATCCTTGGGCAAAGACCTTTGAAGGCTTCATCTGCACTACGGCGCAATTGAAATATATTGAAAAGCAAGTACTATCGTCAACCTTGGATGGACAGGAAACCGTTGACAAGCCGACGCAGGCTACCTATTATCCACAGCCTAGACATAAGCATGTGCGTTTAGGGAGATACTCAAAATGAATCATCTCTTTACCCCCTTCCAGATTAAGACCTGCAGATTAGAGAACAGAATTGTAATGCCTGGGTTGGCATCTTTCCTGCTAGAAGGTGATGGATCAATTCCAGATAAGGCGGTTGAACATTACAGGATGAGGGCAGCGGGAGGCCCCGGTATGGTGGTCATGGAGGCCTGCTCTGTCTCTCCGGAGGGAATTGTCTCGGCAAATCAGGCCAGAATCTATGACGACGGTTTTCTGCCCAGTCTTGAAAGGATTTCCAAGGCTATAAAATCAGAAGGCTCTGTAGCCGGGATTCAACTCCACCATGGCGGAAGGCAGACATCCTCCAAGGTCATTAAACGATTGCCTGTGGCTCCGTCACCCCTGCCCTGCCCCACCATCAGCGGACCAGTTGAAGAACTCACACTTGAAGGAATCCAGAATCTGGTGCGCAAGTTTGGTGAAGCTGCTGAAAGGGCCGTAGCTGCCGGCTTTCAGTTTATAGAAATACATGGTGCACACGGCTATCTAATAAATCAGTTCTTGTCCAGATTTTCAAATATCAGGAGGGATCAATACGGTGGCGATATTGAGGGAAGGACAAGGTTCGCAAGAGAGATAGTAACTGAAATAAGGAAAAGGATCGGAGACAACCTGCCGCTGTCTTTCAAGATAAGCGCCCAGGAGTTTGTTCCAGACGGTCTGACTGTTGAAGAAAGCATACCTGTTATAAAGATTCTCATTGATGCAGGCATTGATATAGTTCAGGTGTCGGCAGGAAATGATGCTACGCCCGAGTGGATTTGCCAGCCTATGTTTATGGAAAAGGCCTGCCTGGTTGGCTCTGCCCATAAAATAAGGCAGGCCGTCAAGGTGCCGGTGATGGCTGTGGGTAGAATCAACGACCCTGTTATAGCAGATGCCATTATAGGGGAGGGAAAGGCTGATCTGGTTTGCATGGGCAGAGGGCTATTGGCAGATCCTGAGTTACCCAGAAAGGCAAGGCAAGGACGTGTAGAAGACATAAGGATGTGCATTGCCTGTAACACATGCATGGAGTCCATCTTCAGGAAAGGTCGTATTGAATGTCTTGTCAACCCCTTTCTTGGAAGAGAAAAGGAAATGGTGCTCAGGCCTGTTGAACGCCCTAAGAGGATAATGGTTATAGGAGGAGGTCCTGGGGGCCTGAATGCGGCTTGGATGGCTTCAAGGAGAGGGCACAAGGTTCTGCTTTATGAAAAAAATCAGGTCCTGGGAGGACAACTCCTTCTTGGAAGTGTTACCGGTTTTAAACGAGAGCTTTTGCATCTTATAGCCTTTCAGCGAAAGCAGGTTGAAAAAAGCGGGGTTGAGTGCCATGTGGACTCGGAGGTTACGGTTGATACCATAAAAGCAATTTCTCCTGATGCTGTAATACTTGCAACAGGCTCTGTTCCCGCTATGCCTGATGTTAAGGGCATCAACAATCCAATGGTCATGACCATTCCGGAGGTTTTGAACGGTGATATTCCGAAGATAAAAAAGACCTTGGTGGTGGGTGGAGGTCCTACCGGATGCGAGGTTGCCCTTCATCTGTCAGAGCTTGGCAGCCCTGTGACGATCGTCGAAATGATGTCCAAAGTGGCTTCAGGCCTTGAGACGATGACGAGGAAATTGCTCTTGAGAAGGATCAAGGAGAGCGGTGTAAATTTAATGACAGGCTGTGCTCTTACAAGGATTGATGATTACGGTGTATATGTTACAAGTATGGAAGGGGCAGATGTGAGGCTTGATGCCGAACGTGTCGTTATAGCAACCGGCAACAGACCCCAAAGTGAGCTATATCAACAAATAATTAGCTTGGGTATTGAGGTTTATAAAATTGGGGATTGTCTTGAGCCTAGAAGTGCAAAGGCTGCAATATACGAGGGAACAAAAATAGGTTGTTCAATATGATTAAAAAGAAATTATTTCCAGTATATTTTTGCCTTGTAGATTAAGGAAGGATTTAAGATCAACCCCCCAGTTTTTCATTACTGAAAGGTTTTCACCTCTTAATCTCCTGTTGTCCAGAATGCAGTTCCTGGGCCGAAGGTCCTTTCGGAAATCGTCCCTAATCCTTGATGAGTCAGAGGTCAAGCTTAATCCAAGATGTTTACAGATAAAGTATCCATATTCGGATTTATTGCAGTGTCCCTCAGCAGTTATGTGATATGTTCCTCTGGCATCAGCTTCAAGCAGCCGTTCTATTTGCATGGCGATTCTCAGAGTCCAGGTCGGCGAACCCACATCATCTGAGCAGATCTGTAGTCCGGCAGAAGGATTTTTAATAACGTTGAGTAGATAGTTAGTCATAATACCCATCGAGGTCCCTCCGTAAAGCCAGCCTGTTCTGACAATAAGGTAATCCGCGGTGTTTTGTCTAACGGCCACCTCGCTCTCCACCTTGCTTCTGCCGTACTTTGAAATGGGGCGCGGTGTATCGTCTTCGAAATATGGTTGGGGAAGCTTTTTGGTTCCATCAAAGACGTGATAGGAGGAGAGGTGAACCATCTTGAAGTCAAACCGAGATGACGACTGTGCAAGATTCCTGGCTCCCTCGACATTGAGTTTCCAGAGCATCGGGTCATTATTTTCAAAAAGATCAAGGTCATCCTCTTCAGCACAGTTTATGACCACATCAGGAGACATATCGGCCATTGCATCTGTAACAATGTCCCACCTGGTTATATCCATCTCCCTTTTAGCCGGCGTCAGTACTATGTGTTTCCTGGATAAAACCTCCCTGCAATCACGGCCGAGCATGCTGTCAGCGCCAACGAGAATTATTTTCATGGATCAGGACCTCCTTCAGAGCCTTTTCATCGAGCTGAAATCTCTTAATTGACAATGCGTTCAAGAATGAGAGAATATAGCATACGACTAAGAAAAATTCAATGTTTCCTATTGCATAAGGTTACTTAGAAGACAGCTTATGCCAAAAGTGGTTTTTCTATTCTTTTTCTTAATAGGCATACTCCCGCGTGTATTTGCAGCCGATGTTGATACCACGCGGGCAAAGGGAGATCTGAATTATGAGAAGGCGGTACTCCATAAGGAAATACTTAAAGGAATAGATATGATTTATAACAGCCAATTCAGCCAGGCCGAAGATATTTTTAGGACAATTGCGCTATCTTTTCCGGACATGACTGCTCCACGCTTTTATCTTGCCATGGTGTCATGGTCCAGGCTTGCCTCTGGTTATTGGTATCCATCAATGGTGGAACAGTTCAGGGAAAGACTTGATCACGCGATTGATATGGCAAGAACAAAAATAGAGTTGAATCCATCAGACGCAGAGAGCTATTTTTTTCTGGGGGGCGCACTTGGTTTTAAAGGGCGATTTGAACTTATGAGGGAAAGGTGGTTTGCGTCCTTCATACTGGCATCAGATGCGGTAACCTACCTCAATAAATGCCTCAAAATAGAACCTGAAAACAAAGAGGTGCTTCTAGGCCTCGGGATATACGAATACTATACGGCGAGAATGTCGGGGATTCTGAAGTTTTTAAGTTACCTGTTGATTCGAAAAGGGGACAGAGAGGAAGGTCTGAAAAAATTGCATAAGGCTGCGAAACATGCTGTTTATTCTGCCAGTGAGGCACAGAGCACCCTTGTTCATATCTATATGTTTATGGAAGAGGAATACGAGAAGGCGCTCCCTCTTGTAAGTGATCTTGTTGAGAGGTATCCTGAAACATCAAGGTATATGTTTCTTAAAGGTGTTTGTCATGCAATGATGGAGGAGAAAGACCTCTTTGAAAAGACTCGCTCCGCGATAATGTATAAAGCTCTTGGATCTCCCTCCACCGTGGAGTCGTTACGCTGGGAGAGAATTGCAGTATATTTGACGGCTGCTTATGCGATGCTGGGGGGCAATTTTGATCAGGCAAAAGTCGACCTTGACCGGATATTGAAAATGGCAGATCCTGACAACGACCCCAGTATGATCGCGTGGCCGCTCCTTAAAAAGGCCATGATCCACGATCTTCTAAAGGAAAGAGAGCAGGCAATAGATGTATACCGAAAGGTTCTGGACATGGAAAATGCTTCAGGCGCCCAGTTTCTCGCCAAAAGGTATCTTGCTAACCCTATCCTCAAAGGAGATCCTTTTATTGGATACTGAGGAGTTGGGGATCCTGCTGCCAAGGAGGAAGCTTATTTCCTTTCTCATTGGACTTTTCATTTCAGCGCAGCTTTTTTCAGGATGCGCACTTGTGACTGCGCGTATTACCTCACCCCTGATATCTCCCATGATGGTCAGTTTTTTTTCAGAGTGCGATTCTGAGCTTGCACGTGAAGCTATCCCTTCTCAGCTTAAGCTGATGGAAGGTCTTCTGAAAGTTGATCCGTCCAATACAGAGCTTCTCAAGGCACTTTGTGCAGGCTATGCAGGCTATGCCCTCCTATTTGTGGAAGACGATTCCCCTGCAAGGGCCTCCGAACTCTACTTCAGGGCAAGGAACTATGGAATTGATTCGCTGGGAGACTTCGGCCGGCTTCTGACCGCAGCACCCAGGGGGGATAAAACCATAAAGGAGGCTGTTGCCAAGGTTGGCCCCGAATCCCTGGAGCATCTGTTCTGGACCACAGTTGCATGGAGCGGATGGATATCCCTTCGCGGAGACAGCCCTGAAGCGATTTCCCAGATCTGGATGGTAAGAATGTGCCTGGAAAGGATAATGGAAATTGACCCTGACTACTTCTTCGGGACCCCATACGCCCTCCTTGGGTCGCTGCTGGCTGCGACTCCGCCGGTCCTGGGAGGTGATCCTTCCAAATCAAGAGATAATTTTGAGAAGGCTATAAGATCATCCAAGGGGTTGTTTTTCCTGTCTCATGTATATTTTGCAAGACACTTCGCCGTAAGGGTTCAGGACCGTGAACTCTTCATATCCCTACTTGATCAGGTTGACAGGACAGATCCAGGAGAGCTGCCTGAAGCCTGTCTAGTTAACGTTATGATGAAAAAAAAGGCAAAACGGCTTAAATTAAAGACCGATGAGCTGTTTTTTTGAGGAGCCTTGAAATGAAAAAAATAATGATGATTATTATAGCTCTTAATAGCTTATTTTTTTTAGCCGGAATGGGCGAATTTGCTAATTTTTGTAAAGCCGCTGCTCCTGATTACATAGTAAAGTTTGCAACAGTCGCCCCAGATGGATCTGCCTGGATGAAGAAAATGAAGGAGGTGGACGCCAAGGTAAGAGCCGAAACATCCAACAGGCTCGGATTCGCGTTTTATCCGGGAGGCGTGGCCGGCGATGAAATAGATGTGCTCAAGAAGATCCGCATAGGGCAAATTCACTGTGCGGCCTTTTCCGGAGTCGGATTCGGTCAGATTCTTCCCATGGTAAGGGTCCTGGATCTTCCTTTTCTTTTTAGGAGCTACGATGAGGTAGACCTTATCCACATGGAGATGAAAGATTTCTTTTCAGCGGAGTTTAGGAAAAAGGGCTTTGATCTCCTTGCATGGGCTGAGGTGGGGAACGTCCATATCCTTTCCAAAAAGCCCATAAGGTCGGTTATAGATTTTACCGGATTAAAGATATGGTCATGGTCAGGTGATCCGGTTGCAAGGGAGACATTCCTGCAGATGGGAGTGACACCTATAACCCTCCCCATAACCGATGTTACCACTGCTCTTAACACAGGGATGATAGATACCGTTTATGCGCCACCCCTTGGAGCGCTTGCACTCCAGTGGCATTCGGTTCTTTCTTATATGACGGAATGGCCGTTGGTTCACGCTACAGGTGCGGTTCTTATCTCTTCCCGGTTCCTAGAAAGACTGCCTCAGGATCTCTCAAAGATACTGATAAAAAACATGGACGCTGCCATGAAAGAGCTAACCATGGTCCTCAGATCCCAGGGCAATGAAGCAATTGGAGTTCTAAGGAAGAGCGGTGTTGCGATAGCTCCATCACCTTCGAATGAAGATATGATAGCCTTTTCGAAGATTCACGAAAGGGTAGCAAAGGAGCTAACAGAAAAGATCTACCCTGCTGATTTACTTGATCGAATATACAGGATCTTAAGGGGTATCCGCTGAGGCTTACTGTTAAGATATTGCTGAGAGTGAGCGAAAAAATTGCCAGGCTGGAAGGCTTTCTGGTAATCGCTTCACTTTGGTGTATGGTGGTTTTCACCTTTTTTCATGTGTGTCTGAGGGGATTGTACACCAAGGCCGGGTTCATTTGGGCAAATAATATCCTGGGCAGTATTGCGTGGTCGGAAGATATGGTAAGGATGCTTGTCCTATGGTTGAGCCTTATCGGAGCTTCGCTTCTGGCAAAAGAAGGCAAGCACATAAGGATCGATCTCTTTTCTAATGTCTCCTCTCCGGTTTTCATCCTGTTGCGAAATCTGGTCCTTGCTGTTGCATCTTGCTTGGGTTGCATGATTATGACCATTGTCTCGATTTCTTATCTTAGACTCGAAATCAGTTTCGGAGCAACCATGTTTTTGAGCCTTCCATCGTGGCTTGGTCAATCCATTATTCCAATTGCCTTCAGTCTGATGGCGTTTCGCTATGCTATTGCCGTCCTGTCCGAAGGTCTGAACATCAAAGAGAGGGGGTAATTTGACTGCGATTGCTGCACTCCTCCTTGTAGTGCTCGTGCTGTTGGGTCTTCCTCTTTTTGTGGGGATGCTCTTTGCTGCAATGCTTGGTTTATATGCAACAGGGGTAGATCTTGCTGCCATTGCGATAGAGATCTTCAGGCTGGCTAACGCCCCTGTCCTGTTGGCAATACCGCTGTTTACATTTGCCGGCTATCTCCTTTCCGAAGGAGCAACCTCCAAAAGACTGGTAAGGTTCTCACAGAGCCTTCTCGGCTGGTTACCGGGGGGGCTGGGTATTGTGGCCCTTATAACCTGCTCTTTTTTTACCGCACTTACCGGCGCCACAGGTATAACCATTATAGCACTAGGAGGGTTGCTATTTGCAGCACTACTATCGGAGTGCTATGATAAAAATTTTTCCCTAGGTCTTCTTACGATTTCAGGCAGTCTTGGAATTCATTTCCCTCCCAGCCTGCCCATCATACTATATGGATTCGTTTCCGGGGTAAGCATTGAAGAGCTTTTCCTGGCTGCACTTGTTCCAGGCGTAATATTGGTGGCCTTTCCCTGTTTTTTTTCGCTCTGGGAGGGAAGAAGGTGGACACTTAAAAGTAGAACTTTTTCATCTTCAGAATTAATAGCTTCTCTCAAAGGCGCAGCCTGGGAACTTCCCATCCCGTTCCTGATCGTAGCTGCAATATATACGGGATTCAGCACGGCGACTGAAACGGCTGCAATGACGGTTTGTTACGTATTAACTGTCAAGGTCATGATCTATCGCGAGATAAGGCCGGTAAAAGATATGGGGCGCATTATGATTGAAAGCGCCAAAATGGTTGGGAGTATAATGATTATTCTGGGTGCGGCATTGGGGTTTACCAACTTCCTTGTGGATTCTTTTATCCCTGAGAAGATCCTGGGTTTCATGGAGAATCTGGTCGGGAACAGGATAGCCTTCTTGCTCATGCTGAACCTTTTCCTGATAATAGTAGGATGCCTGATGGATATTTTCAGTGCCATCCTGGTGATTGTGCCGCTGATAATTCCTCTTGCTGATCGGTTTGGGGTTGATCCTCTTCATCTCGCAATAATATTTCTGACCAATCTTGCCATAGGCTATAACACCCCCCCAATAGGGCTTAACCTTTTCGTTGCCAGCTCAAGGCTGGAGAGACCTGTTGTAAAACTCTACAGAGCCTCACTGCCATTCCTGGCTATCCTGCTTATCGCACTTATTCTAATCACCTATGTCCCAGCCCTTACCCTTTTTCTGCCGGGTCTTTATAAGAATTGAAAAAATGCGGCACAGGAATTATTTTTTATTGTAACCTTTACATGGAAGATGCTTCTTTTAATCCAAGGGAAGAAACAATACTTAAGAGAGGAGAATATCAGTGCCTATCTTCGAATATAAATGCGGAAAATGCGGTTATGTGTTTGAGCATCTAATAATGAAAAAAGGAGATGATGAGCCTGCGCCGTGCCCTTCATGCGGTGGAAGTGAAACATCCAGAGTTATGTCAATGTTTTCTTCAGGCAGGTCCGGGCTTTTCTCTTCAACTTTATCAAGCGGCTCATCATGCAGTCCTAGAGGGGGATTTTCCTGAGCATAGGAAAATGCATCCGGCCGGGGAGCCGGGCAGAGGTGGAAAAAAAGGTGGAAAGGAGAAAAAATGGGCATTTGGGCCTTTATAGCAGTTATTGTCGTCTGGGTTTTGCTTCAGGCATATATCCTTCCTAAGCTTGGTATTTCGACTTGACTCAGGGATAGTTGCCAGTTGGGCAGCAACGGGGAAAAGATGGAAACAAGCCTTAGTGAAAAAAAGAAATAAACTTTTCTGAGGAAAACAGGGGGCGGGCTGAGTGTTACACCTGAGCCCGTCGCTTTTCTTCTCCCCTTACCTCTCGTCGGAGGAGTTTTCCCACCTTGGATTTGGGGAGCATGTCTCTGAATTCGATATACTGTGGTATCTTGTAGGCTGCAAGTCTTTCTTTGCACCACTTGATAAGCTCATAGCCCGTTATACCTTTGACATCTTCCTTGAGCACAACGAAGGCCTTGATACGTTCTCCGACCTTTGGGTCAGGGATTCCTATGGCACATGCGGCCATAACCGCAGGATGCTCCTGGAGCACAGCCTCAATCTCCGATGATGAAATTCGGTAGCCTTTGTGTTTAATGGTGTCTACTGTGCGGTCAACGAAATAAAGGTTCCCTTCATTATCAACTGAGACGATGTCGGCTGTCCTGTACCAAAGTCTTCCATTTATCTCTACAAAGGCGGAGGATGTCTCCTCGGGTTTATTCCAGTATTGCCTGACCATCTTTTCGGAGTGAACAAGAAGCTCTCCAGGCTGATTTTCCGCTACCGGCTCAAGTGTTTCCGGATCCACTATCCTGATTGTCTTGCTTGAGAGAACCTTGCCGATACTTTTCATGGGAGATTCCCTATCTGTAGGGCACATCGCGACCCCGCCGCAGGTTTCTGTGGCGCCGTAACCCTGGTAAATGGGTTTGTTGAATTTCTGCCGCCATCGCTGGTTTATCTCTACAGGAAGTACATCTCCGCCATTAAAACAATACCTGAGAGAGCTAAGATCGTACATATCAAGCCTGTTGTGCTCAAGTATCATCCGATAAAGCGTTGGGACTCCAATGAGCGACGTGGCTTTGAGTCGCTCTATTGCATCGAATATTGCATCAAGGTTAACCTTCGGCATGAGTGCTATCGTTCCACCGACAAGAAGAACACTAAGTCCGCAGGTCTGTCCCAGGATATGAAAGAGCGGCGCTGATCCTATGATCACGTTTTCCCTTGCAGGAAAAAGAGGCTCTGCGATGGATATCTGCTCAAGCGCAGATTCCAGGTAAAGGCCGTGGGAGATTGGGACTCCTTTGGGAAATTTGGTCGTGCCTCCCGTATATAGAATCTCTGCAACATCAAGGCCTCTTCTGGAAACGGGCGGAAGAAGCTCTTCGGATTCTGCATGTCTTTTAAGCATGGTTCTTAATCGCAGGAGATGTGGTTCTTTTGATACCTTGCCCCGCGGAACAATGTCAAAAGCCCATCCAAACATTCTTTTCCACCAGGGGAGGAGATCAGGAAGCCTCGCAACTACTACCTTATTTACATGTGTTTGAGGCATTGCTTCAAGCACATAGCCATAGTTTGTGTCGGCGCATATTGCAAAGGATGCCTCGCTGTCATTGGCAATGTATGCAAAATCGTGGGATGTGTAGATAGGCGTTATGGGTACCGCTATACCCCCCGCACGCATGACGGCCAGCCATGAAACGATCCATTGAATGCTGTTGGGGAGATATATAACGACCCGCATACCTTCCTTCAGGCCTTCCTTGACGAGAGAGGCTGCAAAGGATTCCGCCATGGAAAGGACCGTACCGTAAGTAAAGCTGGACCCCAGATACACCACGGCCGTGCGATTCCTGTTTTCAGAAGCGGCTGAAGCGAATGCCTCAAAAATGTTATCATGATATTCCGGTGATTTCATGATACTAGACACCGAAATATGCCGATTTTATCTCTGGATTGTCCATCAACTCCTGTCCTGTTCCGGAAAGTGCCAGCATACCGTTTTCAACAATATAACCAAAAGTTATCATTGGGAGAACTGGTCTTGCGAATTGCTCGCTGATAAGGACTGTCATATTTGAAGTAATATTTAAGGTTTTTATTGCATCTACCAGTAATTGCTGCATCATTGGGCTTAAACCAAGAAGAGGCTCGTCGAGCAGGAGCAGCCTGGGGTCTGCAACAAGGGCCATGCCAATGGAAAGCATCTGCTGTTCTCCTCCACTTAGAAATCCGGCCTTTCTTACCCTTAGATGGGCAAGGGCGGGGAATATGTCAAAAACATGCGCGATAGCTGACTTGATCTGTGATTTTTTTCTCAGGTATCCTGCGATCTTAAGATTTTCGTGAACGCTGCTGTCTGGAAAGACAGGGTGTCGTTCGCGGCATAAGATGATCCCCATTTTAACCCTTTCGGCAGGAGGAACCTCCGTGATGATGGTTCCTTTATATGTGACGCTGCCGTAAATAGTGATGCGTTCCCCTCCCCTTCTCTTCTCCTTGGTGCGCATGTCAACAATCAGGCCTGACAAGGTGTTCATAAGGGTCGTCTTGCCGGCGCTGTTTGGTCCTATAACCCCTACAATCTGTCCCTCTGATATGGCCATGCTGAAGTCATTAAGTGCCAGGGCATTTTCGAAAAAGACCATGAGATTATTCACGGAAAGCAACTTTTCCATGATCATCCCGCCTCACTGCCAAGGTAGGCCTTTTTTACAGCCTCGTCAGCCATAACCTCATCCGATTTCCCTTCGGCTATCTTCATGCCGAAATTCAATACCATCACCCTGTCTGCAATTCTGAAAAGTTCCTTCAATCTGTGTTCAATCATGATAATGGTCTTGCCCTGGAAACGTAGCTTTTCGATTATGGGAACGATACTGGCGACCTCAGCCAGGCTCAATCCTGAAAAAAGCTCATCAAGAATAAGCAGTTCAGGCCGTAAAGCCATAGCTTTGGCAAGCTCAAGCCTTTTAAGATAGCCCTGCGGCAGAGCTCCGGCAGGTTTGTAGGCGACGTTGGCATCTCGTTCGAATCCCACCTCTTCAAGCAAATCAAGCGCTACAGCATCCCGGTCTCCATAGCTGCCTCCAAGAAGTCCCTTAATCCTTGGCGAGCATAGGGGAACTATGAGGTTCTTAAAGGCTGGAAGCTGGTAGAAAGGTTTGACCATCTGGAAAGTTCTCGCTATCCCCATTCCGACTATTCGGTATGGTGGAAGCCCCGTGATGTCTTTACCCTTGAACCTGACCTCGCCTGCATTGGGCTTTACAAAACCTGTAATTAAATTTACGAGGGTTGTCTTGCCGGATCCGTTTGGTCCTATAATACCAAGCAGTTCGCCGCGCTTGACCTGGAAATCCACAGAAGAAACGGCAAGGACGCCCCCAAACGCCCTTAATAGCTTTGTTACTGTAAGGAGTTCTTCGCCGCCTTTCATTCCACCTCAACCCATCTTTCAAATTGATGGTACTTGCGCCTTATATAGTGAAAAAGCCCTTCAGGCAGCCCCACAACAAAAACTACCAGGAAAAGTCCGTAGAATACTATGCGGAGCGCTCCCAAGGCCCTGAGGATTTCGGAAAGAGGAACCAGGATAAATGCTCCCAGCAAAGATCCGGCAAAGGTCCCTGTCCCGCCCACAACCGCTGCCGCTATGGGCATGATGGAGTAATCAAGCGCGAATCCAGGCATACCTGCAAACATATCATGATGGGTTCCGAAGGCCCCTGCAAAGCATCCTACGGTCCCTCCGAGGAAAAGGATCTGGGTCTTGTACCAGTGAATGTTGATCCCTGCGCTCATCACCGATCGGTCGTTATCGCTTATTCCTCTTATGATAAGACCGTAGTCTGAGTCCATGAGACGCCTGAACCCGAAAAGGGCCACAAGCAGGCAGCAATTGGCCAGATACATTGCCGTGATCTGGTTTGGAAACGGCGAAAGCCCCGTAAGTCCTTCCGTTCCTCCCAGAATTCTTGTGGCTTCAACAAGTCTAAGGATCATAAGGGGAAGAACGAGGGTTACCATGGAGAAATAGATGCCTCGCAGCCTCAGAACAGGAAGAAGTGCAATGGTGCAGATAGCTGCTCCTGTAACAGTTGCTATGGGGATCGTAAGTACTGGAGGCAGACCACAATAGTGATTCAGAGCCCCTGCAACGTATGACCCTACCCCATAGAAAAGGGACTGTCCAAGTGAAATTAAACCAACTGATACTAAAATATCCCAGCTTATTGCCAATAATGCGTATACTGCAGTTGAAATAAATATTTCCTGCCAGTAAGGAGGTGAAAGCGGCACCAGGATCAAGAGTCCAAAGACAGGAAGCAACCTGGGAGCGGTCAGATAAAGCAACTCCCTGTATGATGTCAGGGCAAATACATCTTCTGATCTAACTTTTATACCCCTGTCTATTCTTTCTTTTCTTTTTTTCATGACCCGCTTGATCGCCTCATCATATTCTTTCTTCCAGCTCCTTTTGATGGCCAAAGATACCGGAAGGCTTTACGCACAGTACAACTGCAATTGCAATGAGGCTAACGAGCATCATCCAGTGAGGCTCCAGATAATTGGCTGTAAAGGTTTGTGCAAAGCCTATCAAGACGCTGGCGAATAATATCCCTACCGTGCTTCCCAGCCCACCTACAATGCAAACGGCAAGGGCGTTAAGGAGTACGTCATATCCTCCTTCCACTGCGATGGTGCCCATTGGCAGCACAACTATAGCGGCAGTTGCTGCAAGGGCCGATCCAAAACCCATGCTCAGGGCGCCTATCCTGTCTGAATCTATTCCGAATGTAAGGGCAGTTCGCTCATCTTGTGCAATCGCCCTGAAAGCCAGCCCTGTCTTTGTATGATGGGTAAAAAGATATATAAAAGCCGTGAGGGCAGTTGCAATAAAGACTACGGCTATCCTCTGGTAATCAAGATAAACGTCGCCGATGGCAACACTGCCCTCTACTATATTAGGCAGGGTATATTTAAAACCAACAAAATCAAAATATCTAAACAATTCCATTATAGCCAGTCCCAGTCCAAATGTGGCCATAACTTCTGATAAGGCAAGACCTTTTACTCTTTTTATTACGAAATGGTAGATTAATATGCCTAATGTAGCTGAAAGTCCAATAGAGATTATTACGCAGATAATATAAGGAAATCCAATAGAATTAAGAAAAATCCATGCCGTGAAACCCGAGAAGATATAAATGGCGCCGTATGAAAAATTTGCAACTCCACTGATGCCGAAGGTGAGATTAAAACCCATTGCTACAAGAGCAAGTATACAACTATTTACAAAACCGTAGACTAGTGTTCCAAGAAGCATTTGATGTTTTTCCTGGACAACCCATTACCCCGACCCGCAGTTTCGGGACAATGGGTTGTCTTATGTTATTTCAAAGATTTAAGCCCTTCGGGCAATGCTATTTTTCCTTCTGCTATTGCTTCAGGATAGACAACGATCCTTTTCCCTTTTCGCCACTGTATCATACATCCCATGGCGGTTTCATTAGGATCCTCACCGTAAATGACCTGGTGATCTTTTCCAAATCTGATTCTGCCCATGGCTCCTTGCCTGTCTGTCTTTTCAAGCTCATTCACAACCGCGTCGCCATCAATGCTGCCGGCCCTTTCTATTGCCTCTTTAAGAATATAAACCATTTCATATGCAGGGGCAGGGGAATGACCGGCCTCAATGGGTTTTCCATACCTTTTCTGGTATTTTTGATAGAACTCAACAGACCTTGGGACCTTTTGGACAGGAACATTTCCTATTTCAAAGATGGCATTTATTGCCCCGTCAATCTTCTCATCAAAGGTCTTCCAAGCGGCAGGGCCGGCAAGGGGTGAAATAAATCCTGCCATCAGAGCAGGAACCTTCATTGAGTTCCATTGTTTTACAAGAATTCCGCTCTGGGGCATATCAAAAATAGGCAATATGACCTGAGCGCCACCTGCTTTGGCCTTCATTAATCCTGATGAGAAGTCGGAGGCTCCGGTAGGATATGTCTGTCTGCCGACAACCTGCCAGCCCATTTTTTCAAATACCATGCTTATCATGAGGTCGCCTGTCTTTCTGGCCCAGGCAACGTCCTGATCCATGATGAAGACCTTTGTGAAACCGAATTGCTTGTTAAGATAGGCCATGGTTCCGCCCAGATACTTGATCAGGTATACTGCATTGAGGCAAACCCTGAAGGTGTGTTTATACTTGTCATATTCTTCCGTTATCTTTTTCTGCATCTCAGGAGACATCGCTGTTCCAAGGAGCATGGGAATCTTATACTGGGATACAAGGTCCATGCATGCAATTGCCGCTTCAGAGCGGAACGATCCGAATGCGATAAAATTGGCCTTATCTTCAAGAATAAGTTTTTTATGGGCCTTGATGACCTCCGCTACCGGAACACCGGGCTCTGCTCCTCTTGCATCAATGGCCACTACCCGAAAAGGCCTCATTGTTCCTCCTACCTTTACTCCACCTGCCGCATTTATCTCATCCACCGCCATATTGACACAGAAAAGTCCTTCCTTTCCCTCAAGAAAACCAAGAGAGGTTGGGACACCCAGGACGATTGGCTCCTGGGCAAAAACCCTGGAGGAAAGCCCGGTCAATAATGTCGCTACAAACAAAACAAGAATCAATTTAAGAGCCAGCCTGTTCATTTTATTGCCTCCATCACAAATGGATCTCCGGATATCTGGTCGGCAGAGGAGTACCTCTGTCAACTGCACTGATATTAAAGCAACGGGTTTATAAACCGGTTTTGGCCGTCTTGTTGCCTGATTAATGCCTTAGAAAAAAGCCCCCCCGGATACAGGTGGGGTTTCCGGGAGGCATTGTCTTTATTTGTATTGAGGAAATGCCTATTTTACAGTTTCCTTGAGTGCCTTTCCAGCAATAAACTTGGGTACATTCTTGGCCTTGATCTTGATTTCCTCGCCGGTCTTTGGGTTCCTTCCCTTTCTCGCCTTCCTCTTGTCAACCTTAAAGCTTCCAAAACCAACCAGGGTAACGGTCTCTTTCTTTTTCAGCGCACCGGTAATGCTTTGAAGAATGCACTCTACTGCTGCCTGAGCTTCCTTTTTGGTGTTGAGAACTTTAGCTACCTCGTTTACCAAATCCCCTTTGTTCATGCCCTAGCCTCCTTTCCTCCTGAATGAAGTTTACGCCTCCGGGAATCCCACCCATCCCCAACATCAATCCCCTTGTTCAGCCAACCACAAAGATCAAGGGGTGCCCTACTAGCCCTTTCTGTGCTCCTCATCCCTTAGTACTCTTCTAAGGACTTTTCCCACAAGGGATGTCGGCAAGGCATCCCTGAATTCTATCTTCTGCGGCCTCTTGTAGCCGGCCATTCTATCTTTGCAGAATTCTATAAACTCCTTTTCCGTGGCCTCAACTCCCGGTTTTAGTTGGATGAAGGCCTTAACAGCTTCTCCGGTATGGGGATCAGGTACCCCTGTAACAGCCGCCTGGGCAACCTTGGGGTGTGTGAAAAGGATCTCCTCAACCTCTTTTGGATAGACGTTGAATCCACCCACTATTATCATATCCTTTTTCCGGTCGGTGATTGTAACAAATCCTTCCTTATCAATATGTCCGATGTCTCCTGTCAGGAAATATCTCCTGCCGTTTATATTTCGAAATACCGCTTCATTGGCCTCCGGTTTATTCCAGTAGCCCTGCATAATCTGCGGCCCGGAGGCTGCAATTTCTCCATCCTTGCCTAAAGGGAGTTCTTGAGTACCGGTGTCAAGATCAACGATCTTGATATCGGTACCAATGAAAGGAAGCCCCACGGAGCCAATCTTTCTCTGCTCCAGATTGGTGGGGTTCATCGTGAGCACCGGCGATGTTTCGGTGAGCCCGTAGCCTTCAAAAATCACTGCACCGGTCCGTTCCTCAAACTGTCTGATCACTTCAACAGGCAGCGGAGCAGCACCTGAGCCGCATCCTACAATTGAGGAAAGGTCGAATTTTTTTGTTAACGGGTGGTTGATGATGGCGGAATATATTGTTGGAACAGCAACAACGATCGTTACGCGATACTTCTCTATGGCTCGAAGCACGTCCGTGAAAGGAGGCTTGCCTGCCCGCGGATCAGGGATACAAATAAGCTTTGAGGCTGTAACGCAGCTCATGAGCATTACAAGGCTCAAACCAAAGCTGTGGTACCATGGAAGTACTCCCAAATAGGTATGAGCCCCTCCTTTTTCAAGCTTTTTGCCCGGCACCCCGGGTGTTTCGGGTATCCTGACCCATTCGTCTGTAGCCTTTAGATTAGACATCAAGTTGGAATGGGTTAAGACGGCCCCCTTCGGTACTCCGGTGGTTCCGCCTGTGTAAATAATAAGCGCCGGGTCCTTTACAGGATCAATGGTAACGGAGGGCGGCGAAGGCGACTGTGATCTTATAACAT
>QZIK01000076.1 GCA_003599015.1 Desulfobacteraceae bacterium
CCGGACTGTACTGCTTACGTTTCTTGATCATGCAAAGCTCCTTTCAGATTGTGACTCAGAGCTTACCACATTGTCTAGTTTTTGGGGTCCAACGCAAAGAGATATAGCGACCCTGATGATGGAAAAACAAACAAGAACCCAGGTGAAGATATCTCCAAAACGGGTGTAAAAGGTCTTGGGGTATTTACTGTAATGGACGCGACCTGTTAGGACATCTTCGGTAAAAAGTCCGCCCGAAGCAATTATCTCACCGGTGTCCGCAATAATAGTGCTTATACCTGTATTGGCGGCCCTGAGCAGAGGCAGTTTATTCTCAACGGCCCTGAATCGGGCCATTATCATATGCTGGAACGGGGCGCTTGTTTTCCCAAACCATGCGTCATTGGTAATGTTGATCAACATATCAGCTCCCTTTTCAGCATGCTTGCGTGAAATCTCAGGGAATATAGCCTCAAAACATATTATTATTCCTGCGCTCATTGAGCCAAAAGAAACCGGAGATATTGAAGATCCGGACTCAAAATCACCTGCCGCGGGTACCAGCCTGTTTACAAAGGAAAGTATTTTCTTTAAAGGAACATACTCCCCAAACGGGACAAGGTGAACCTTATCGTAGTAAGCTGCAAGACCTTCTTCAGGTCCAATAATATATGCCCTGTTCAGATAGGCTAATTTGTTGTCAACCTTTTTGTAGGCTGGACTGCCTGCTACAATTGCAACCTTAGCCTCTTTTGCCAGCGATAAAACTTTTTTTGCCAGCTCTGTATCTTCCTGAAGGAAAAAAGGTACCGACGTTTCTGGCCAGACTACTAGATCCGCACCTGACTTCAAGGCACTATGCGTTAAGCGGATGTATTTATCCAGTGTAATAACCTGATACGATTTCTCCCATTTTACAGACTGATCGATGTTTCCCTGAATTAATGCAACGCTAATCCATGTGTTATCATCCACAGAAGCATCGGTCTGAGACAGCCTCATATTACCGTAGAAAAGGGCACCTGCAACAAACAATGCCGATAAGGCAGGTTCCCATACCACGCTGAATGTCTTCTTTGTTTTTCCTCCAGTCATAAGTCCGGCCAGAGCAGCGTTGACCAGTACTATTAAAAAAGAGATTCCATACACTCCTGTCAGATCCGCCACCTGGATTATTGAAAGCCAGGTGGCCTGCGAGTAGCCCAGAAGACACCATGGGAAGCCTGTTAAAAGTGTTGCCCTGGCATATTCAAGTGATACCCATAAGGCCGAAATAGTCAGGGCCGAAAAAGGAGTCCCATTAATTTTAGCAGCAACAGCTCCAAAAAAACCAGGGAACAGAGACAGATATAAACACAGCAGCAACATGGGGACCAAGCTCAGGATCGGTCCTATACCCCCATAGTATCCAAGTACCCATACCACCCAGTAGAGCATGGAAAGGAAATGTGCCAACCCCCAAACAAAACCAAGGATAAAACCCCTCCCTGGCGATGCTCCTTTCAGTGCCGCCAAAAAAGGAACAAGAGCTATCCAGGCAGCCCAATAAAACTCACCCGGAGGAAATGAAGCTGTCGCCAACAGCCCGGAAAACAAGGAAAGGAGGATTGGGAGGCGAGGATTGGAAATCATGGGCAACTTGTCAGTATATGGGCCATTTCAAGCCGTCCGAGATATAAGTATTTTATGGATTCTTCGGTTATCGGCCTTCTGCACTTTAAAATGTAAGTCATTTAGCGTCACTATTTCAAGGGGTTGAGGGATTCTTCCCAACAGATGAATTATCAAGCCGCCAACCGATTCAAAATCCCCCGATGGGAGATCGGCATTAAGATACTCGGCAAGCTTTTCAACCTCCAGCCGCGCATCGACCAGGATGGTTCCGTCCTCGTTCATTATTATCATAGGCTCCTCCTGGTCGTGTTCGTCCATAATTTCGCCTACTATTTCCTCTATTATATCTTCAACGGTTATGATGCCCGCTGTGCCGCCATATTCATCCATCACTATTGCGAGGTGGGTTTTTGCCTCCTTCAGCTCCTTAAAAACAGCACTGAGGTCCTGGCTCTCGACCACAAAGTGAGGTTTCCTCAATATTGACGAAGGCAAGGGAGTATTTCTCTCGCTTCCCCAAAGTCTGAGAAGATCTTTTGCATGGAGAATCCCGACAATATCATCAATATTTTTACCGTAGATGGGTATCCTTGTGTGGCCGCACTTGGTTACCAATTCAATGATCTCCCCCAGGGTGGCATTGGCGGAAGCAAACCATCCTTCCGTACGTGGTATCATAACAGAATGAACTTTTTTATCCCTGAGATCCAGGACTGCATCAACCATTTCGGATTCCTCGTTGGTAATGAGTCCTTTTGCCATTCCTTCATGCATGAGCTCGTGAAGCTCGTTACTAAGATCATCAGCAGCTTGGTCTCTGCGGGTGGCTCTTTTTAGAAATGATTTGATGTGGCTCAAGAAGCCTACTTCTGAGTCTTCTTCCAATGCTTTCTTGTCTCTCCTATTTCTTGACTTTCATTTTGGAAATGTATAAGCGGTTCTTAGATTGAAAACTTATTGACGCCTTTCTAAATTGTCAAGGTTTTTCGAGGAAAAGCAAAGGACTGAGGAAAAACCTCTTGACTCTGAAATCGGAATATACTATCAATTTAAGCATACGGATTAATTTAGAGGCCTCTCCCGTATGCTTTTTATCGTTGGCCGGTAAGCGGGCATAGCTCAGCTGGTAGAGTACAAGCTTCCCAAGCTTGGTGTCGCGGGTTCGAACCCCGTTGCCCGCTCCACAAAAACGATAGCAAGCGTGGCCTCGACCCCTTGTGAGGTTGCTTGCACCTTGCCGACGGCAGGTCGGGTTTACTTCTGAGTGCGGACATGGCGTGGGTATTTAAAAATCCCCCTACCAGGATGAACTGACAGTTAGCGCTCAAGAGTCTTTGTCTGCAAGAGGAAGCGGGCCGGAAGCCCGCTTTTTTTGTCCTGATTCCGCAAGCTTCTGTGCCTTTGGTTTCCGAAATAAGGGAGTTGAGGCTGCATCAATGTCCTCAAAGGTAATTTTCTGATGAAAGCAGGTTTTTCATTTTGTGATTACTAAAAAAAGCGCCATTATCTCAGAAGTTCAGAAGGTGGTTGAACCTATCCTTGAAGATCTTGGCTTTGAGTTGGTTGCTATTGATTACCTTTCTTCCCGAGGCGGCTGGATACTTAGGATATACATAGACAGGGATGGAGGTGTAACACTGGATGATTGCGCTCTGGCCAGCAGAGAAATAGGGGATGTCCTGGATATTCACGAGGTCCTCAACCATGGCTATGTGCTTGAGTTATCGTCTCCCGGACTGGACAGACCCCTGACCAGAGAAAAGGATTTTTTGAAGGCTGTTGGAAAGAGACTTAAAGTCAAGACCATCAACCCTATCCATGGATCCCGAAATTTTAAAGGATACTTAAGAACTGTGGCCGATGGGAACTTGGAAATAGAGACAGAGAAGGGGATTGTGTCATTTGCTCTTGGAGAGGTTGAAAAGGCAAATCTGATATATGAAATTAATGACATTTGACTATAACTACAGCCGGAGAATGATAGAATGATTTCTGATTTGAAGAGAATGATAGATCAGGTCAGTCGAGAAAAGGGTGTTGAACCTCAAATCCTTGTGAGAACCCTTGAGGAGGCAGTGAAGGCTGCTGCGCGTAAGAAGTTCGGCCCCGATTATGACCTTGAGGTCAGTTATGATGGCGAACGAGGTGAGATAGAGGTCTTTGAGTTCAAGGAAGTAGTGGAAAGCGTGACCAATGAAAACCTTCAAATATCACTGGACGACGCTAGAAAAATAGATCCTGACTGTGAGATGGGCGATAGCCTGGGTATTAAGATGAGTACCGAGACCTTTGGCCGGATTGCCGCACAGTCTGCAAAGCAGGTAATTATGCAGCGCCTTAAAGAGGCCGAGCGGGACGTGGTATATGATGACTTTAAGGATCGCAGAGGTGAAATAATAAACGGTATTGTGCAAAGCTTCGACAGGGGATCCATAATCGTTAATCTGGGGAGAACAGAAGCCGAACTGCCTTTAAAGGAGCAGATACCCAAGGAGAGTTACAGACAAGGTGACCGTGTGAGGGCCTATATATTGGAGGTCAAGAAAAATGCCAAGGGACCACAAATAATATTATCAAGGACCCATCCAAATTTCCTCGCTGCATTGTTTGAAAACGAAGTACCGGAGATCGCTGACGGCATAGTTCAGATAATCCAGGTGGCGAGGGAGCCTGGCAGCAGATCGAAGATAGCTGTTGCATCAAGAGATCAGGATGTGGATCCGGTCGGGGCTTGCGTCGGTATAAAGGGGAGCAGGGTGCAGGCAGTAGTGCAGGAACTGCGGGGCGAGAAGATAGACATCGTTCCCTGGGATCCGGATCCTGCCAAATTTATTTGCAATGCCCTTGCCCCTGCAGAAATAATCAGGGTTATTGTTGATGAAACCAATCGTTCCATGGAAGTGGTTGTGCCCGACGACCAACAATCGCTTGCTATTGGAAGGAGGGGACAGAACGTAGGACTTGCCTCCAGGCTGACGGGATGGAAATTGGATGTTGTTAGCGAGAAGAATTACAACAAGGCGCTCAAGGAGAGTTACAGCTCCCTGCTGAGTGTAGATGGTGTTGGCGAGAAACTGGCTTCTGAACTTTATCAGTACGGCTTCAGGTCACCTCAAGATATCGCAGGGGTTTCAGCCCCGGATCTGCTGATAATTGCAGGCATGAGCCAGGAAAAAGCCCAAACTTTGATTGAGGCAGCCGCAAAGGCTGTCTCCCAAAAAACATTGGCCCCGAGCAGCGAGTTAAAGGGTGAAACATCAAAGCCTTTCAATAAAACGGAGGAACCCCTCGGTGGGGAAGGGTAAAGGCCATGTTCCTTTAAGGACTTGTATATCCTGTGGGAGCAGACGAAGCAAGAAGGAGCTTATACGGCTTGTAATTGACGAAAGAGGCCTCCTGGCGGATGACCCTCGCGGAGAAAGACCCGGCAGAGGGACTTATGTCTGTCCCTTGCTGAGCTGTGTTGATTCGCTGGACAGGCCCCGTAAACTCAAGTGTGGTTCTAAAAGAAAAGATGTCGCTAATGTAGATGATGGTTTTTTTGAAAAAATAAGATCACTTCTATCGAAATCGAGATGAAGTGACTTTTTACCAAATGGGTTGTTGGGACAAATTGGGGGATTCAATGGCAAAGATTAGAGTCTATGAGTTGGCAAAACAGCTCAACATGGACAGCAAACTGCTGGCGGACAAGCTTATCGCCGCCGGACTGCCTGTCAAGAACCATAACAGCACGCTGGATGAAGATACTGTGAAGAAGGCCAAGGAAGTAGCTGAAGGTTCGGCGGTTGTTCGAGAGGTAATTGAAGAAGAAAGGGTAAAACCCAATGTTATTCGCAGAAGAAAGAAAATTACCATAGAACAGGAACCTCAAACTGCTTTTGCCGATACAGCACAGATTCCCCCGAGCCAACCGCCGGAGGCGGTCCAGGAAGAAGCAGAACTGGCTCCGCCGATCATGGAAACAGAAACGGAGCCTCCCTCCGAAAAAACTGAACCAATAACTGAGCCTGTGCTTCCTGTGACGACCTTTGAGGAAACCCCTCAGGCTGTGGAAGACAAGGAAGAAATACATGATGAAATGCCCTCACAAGAGCCACCTGTTTTGATAATGCCGAAGCAACCCTCCCTGGAGACTGTATTGGAGCCGATTAAGGAACCTGCTGAGGAAATCGAACAAAAGGTCCCCGAGCAAGAAGTTCAGGTTTTTGTCGAACCGGTCAAGACAATAAAAGATCAGGAACACAAGCCCATCTCCAAGAAAGGAAAAAAGAAAAGGTTTGATCAGCCGGCCAAAATAATTAAAAGGCCCGAAGAAGGACCGCTCAAACATATGATCTCCAAGGAGCCAGAGCAGCCGGTTGAAACACCCCAACCGCCTCCACCAATTGAATTGGAGCCGAAGTCAGAGGCTGTTCCGGTTATAGAAGAAGAGCCAAAACAAAAACCTATCAAGAAAAAGGAAAAAAAGCGACTTGAGGAAAAGGACATGACACCCAGGGCAGCTGCCCGACGTATCAAAAAAGAGGTATATGAAAAGGCTGATCTCTATGAAGGGAGAGAACTCCGGAGAAAGGACAAGAAAAGCGCTAAGAAGCCTAAAGACCTGCAGAGGAAAACCGCGCAGACAGAACCGGTGCCGCCCAAACCTGCAAAAAGAAAGATGCGGATAGGAGAGACGGTTGCCGTATCTGAGCTCGCCAGGGCCATGGGTGCAAAGGGATCTGAGGTTATAAGAAAATTACTCTCCTTGGGAGTGGTAGCCACCCTCAATCAATCCATTGACTTTGAAACAGCTGCTCTCCTGGCTGATGATTTCGGGTATGAGCTTGAAAGGGATACATTCGAGGAGTCCCGTCTTATCAAGGACATAGAGGACCGAGAAGAAGATCTGAAACCGAGACCCCCTGTTGTAACCATAATGGGGCATGTGGATCATGGAAAGACCTCTCTGCTTGATTTTATAAGGCATTCCAACATTGCGGGAGGAGAGTTTGGCGGTATTACCCAGCACATAGGCGCTTACTATGTTAAGACCGACGGAGGAGATATCGTATTTCTAGATACGCCGGGCCATGAAGCCTTTACAGCCATGCGTGCCAGGGGAGCAAAGATAACAGACCTTATTGTCTTGGTTGTCGCAGCCGACGACGGTGTGATGCAACAGACCAAAGAGGCCATTAACCATGCCAGAGCTGCATCAATTCCCATAGTAGTTGCAATAAACAAGATAGATAAGCCGGAGGCAAACCCGGAAAGGGTGAAAAGAGAGCTGGCAGAGCTTAACTTTGTTCCTGAGGAATGGGGCGGAGACACAATATTTGGATCAATTTCTGCTAAAACAGGGCAGGGTGTAGATGATTTGTTAAATCTCATTCTGCTTCAAGCGGAGATGCTTGAGCTCAAGGCAAATCCAAATAAGCCAGCAAGGGGCTCTGTTGTAGAGGCCAGACTAGATAAAAGCAAAGGACCTATAGTAACCGTCCTTGTACGAAATGGCACGTTGAAACAGGGAGACCATTTTATATGTGGTGATTACTTCGGCCGAGTCAGAGCCATGCTCAACCACCGCGGAAAGCGTATGGTCACCGCCGGCCCTTCAGTGCCGGTGGAGGTATACGGGATCTCAGGGGTTCCCATGGCAGGCGATGAACTCATTGTGGTTCAGGATGAAAAGACGGCAAAACAGATTATAGATAATAGAAAGCAGAAAGGCGCTAAACAGCCGACCGCCAAAAGAGGTCTGGTAAGCCTTGATGACCTGTTTGAGAAGATCAAGGAAGGGGAGGTCAAGGAACTCAACATTGTTGTCAAAAGCGATGTGCAGGGAACCATGGAGGCGCTTTCAGATTCGCTCCGAAAACTGAGCACTGATGAGGTCAAGGTGAAGATTATTCATGCAGGCACGGGTGGCATTAGCGAGTCTGACATAATGCTCGCCTCCGCATCTGGAGCAATAATACTGGGTTTTAACGTAAGGGCCAATCCCCGTGTTGCCGAGCTTGCGGAAAAAGAGGGAGTCGACATCCGCTACTATGATGTCATCTATAATGCTACAAAGGATATTCGTCTTGCAATGGCAGGGATGCTTGAGCCGACTTACAGGGAGAAGGTTATAGGTCATGCAGATATAAGAGAGGTTTTCAAAATCCCGAAAATCGGCGCTATTGCAGGCTGCTACGTCACGGATGGCCACCTGGAAAGAAACTCAAGAGTAAGACTTCTAAGAGACCAGATTGTGGTTTTTGATGGAAAGATAACATCGCTAAGACGTTTCAAGGACGATGCAAAGGAAGTCGCCGCCGGATATGAATGCGGAGTCGGTATTGACAACTTCCAGGACCTTAAGCCGGGCGATGTCTTTGAAGCCTATCAGCTTGAGCGCGTTGTTAAAGACATATAACCGATGTTTGTAGGAACCCTGAGAATTGAAATGCACTTACCTGAGAGCCACTCTCTCAAGGAAAAGAGAAAGATTGTCAAGAGTATTGTGGGAAAGGTTCGCGCCCGATTCAATGCGTCGGTTGCCGAAGTAGGATCAAACGATAAATGGCAGTTGATTGAGATCGGAGTAACCACTGTTGGAAACGATGGACGCCATATTGATTCTTCCCTTAGCAATATAGTCAATTTTGTGGATTCCCTCTATCTTGCTGAGATCGTCAACACGGAAATGGAAATTATCAGTGTTTAATCGTGGTTCAGGGGTCAATAGAATTCGATGGGTCGGCATATAGATGACCACTAAGAGAAGGGCAATAAGGGTTGGAGAAGAGATCCTAAAAGAGGTTGCCTTGCTCCTCTACGAAAGGGTCAAGGACCCAAGGGTAAGAGGCGTGACACTTACGGGTATTGATCTCACCAATGATTTAAAGGAAGCAAGGATATATTTCAGCGTGCTTCCGGATGAAGAGCAATCCTCCAGGGCTCAGGAAGGACTTGACAGGGCTTCCGGCTTCATCCGCCGCCAGATAGGAACCAGGATGGAACTGAAATATGTTCCTTCGATTATTTTTAGACGCGACACGACCCTTGAAAAGGCAGCTCAGATGGAGAAGCTCTTTGAAAAAATACACGACAGTGAACAGTGAAAAAGATCTTGGCGTGATAATCGATCTTCTTCAGAAGGCAAACAGGTTCATTGTTGTAACACACAAAGACCCTGATGCTGACGGAATAGGGTCAGTGCTGGCGCTGGGAAAGACGCTGTCGGATTCAGGAAAAACTACCGTTTGCATGACAGACGGACCGCTTCAAGGATCGCTCGGACTCCTTAGGGGGGCAGGGGAGATCAGATTTAATAGCGATGGCGGTTCGACTTACGACGCAACGCTTGCCCTGGATTGCAGCAGTTTAGACAGGATAGCCTGCTGTGAAGGGCGGATTCACAGGCCTCTTGTTAACATTGACCATCACGATACAAACGATCTGTTCGGGGACTTAAATTTTGTTGATAAAGAAAGTTCCTCTACAGGAGAACTGGTCTTTAGGCTTATCAAAAGGGCTGGTTTTCCAATATGCTATGACACAGCAGACAACATCTTCGCCGCTATTCAGAGCGACACGGGCTCTTTTAAATATACAAATACAACTCCCGCATCGCTGCAGGCAGCTATGGAGTTGATCGCTATGGGTGTTAAGCCCTGGGATGTTGCCATGAGGGTAATGGACGGATGCCAGCAATCAAGGCTTGAACTGCTCCGGATGGGGCTTGGTTCCATTCGCTTTTATCACCAGGGTAGAATTGGGGTCATGGTGCTTACCAGTAAAATGTTTCAGGAAGCAGGTGCAGATTTCAGAGAAAGCGAGAGGTTTGTTGATTACCCAAGGTCGGTTAGGGGTGTAGAGATAGCTGTCCTGGTACGCCAGACAGGTGAGGATGCATTTAAATTCAGCCTGAGGTCCAATTCTACGGACGGAGTTGCAGAACTGGCTTCTTTGTTCGGAGGAGGGGGACATGCACGGGCCGCAGCCTTCGAACTAAAAGGATCGCTCGATATCATACTAGGCAATTTTCTCAAGGAGGCTGAGAGGTTTCTGGATGGATGAAGTAAAGGACGGCATCCTTCTTATTGATAAGGAGCCAGGTGAGCATTCTTCCGGAGTGGTGAGAAAAGTCAAAAGACTCTTGAAGGTTAAGAAAGTTGGCCATGCTGGAACTCTTGACCCTTTTGCCAGCGGTCTTTTGATTATCCTGGTGGGTAAGGCAACCTGCCTTTCAAGGTTTATCCTGGCGGGCAGCAAACTTTATAGGGCCACCCTGTGCCTTGGCGTTGCAACAGACACCCTTGATCTTACAGGAAAGGTTGTGCGAACGATTCCTGTGCCGAGGCTTGAGCCTGCTACGGTAGAGGAGAAAGCCAAAAAGTTCGTGGGAGAGACCTGGCAGATTCCCCCTGCATTCTCTGCAGTCAAATTCCGGGGAAAGAGGGCTTACAGTCTTGCAAGAATGGGTATTACGCCGGAGTTGCAACCGCGAATGATAAGGGTATATTCCTTAAAGGTTCTTTACTCTGTGGGACCGGTGATTGAGATGGAGATAAAGTGTTCTGCCGGAACCTATATAAGGACTCTGGCGGCTGATTTGGCGGGAGAGCTTTCATCCGTAGGTCACCTTAGCTCCCTCAGGAGGATAGAGTGTACGCCCTTTCACGTTAAAAATGGGATCAATTCAAGAGATCTTGCAGCCTCAGGGGCTAGGGAGAAGTTAAAGGGCGCGATTATTCCAATGGCGCATGCGCTTCCGGATATGCCGGCCATAGAGATCAACAAGGATCTGGCGCTGTCTCTTCGTCACGGCATAACTCCTTCTATTGAAGAGCTTAGCCTGTTTGGAAGAGATCTGGTGCCTGGTGATGGTTATTTAAAAATTTTGAGCCATGGCAACCTGACTTCAATTGTCAGGATATATGAAACCGATGGCTATGGTAAGGGCAAGGTATCTATAGAGAGGGTTTTTCCCTCAAATAACGATGCAAATTAACTTTGGGAGGAGGTAGGAAAGTGGTTCTCACACCGGAAATAAAAAGGGAGATTATTGAACGTTTCAAGACCAACGAAAAGGATACGGGATCTCCTGAAGTGCAGATAGCGCTTCTAAGCAATCGTATCAAGTACTTGACTGAACATTTCAAGACACATACTAAAGACCATCATTCAAGAAGAGGCTTATTGAAGCTGGTGGGAAAAAGGAGAAGACTGTTGGATTATATAAGAAAAAAAGATGTGGAAACTTATAAGACTTTGCTCCAGCAGTTAGGAATTCGTAAGTAGGCTGCTTAAACCTTAATGGTGGTCTTTAACTATTTTATAAAACATTTGCAATACTGGAGCGAAAGGAAGAGTAGCAGATGATAAAAAGCAGTGCGATCGAAATCAATGGTCGGACGTTGCATGTGGAAACAGGCCGCGTCGCAAGGCAGGCAAACGGTGCCGCAGTGGTCACGTTCGGAGAGACCGTTGTACTGGTGACCGCCGTAGCTACAGACGAGATAAGGGAAGGAATTGATTTTGTTCCCCTTACCGTCGAATATCAAGAGATGTCCTACGCAGGGGGCCGGATACCCGGCAACTATTTCAGAAGAGATATGGGGCGACCAGGCGAGCAGGAGACCCTTGTATCCCGTCTGATAGACAGGCCCCTCAGGCCGCTTTTTCCAAAGGGATATAGATACGAGACTCAGGTCATAGCAAGCGTCCTCAGCACCGATAAGGAAAACGACGCAGATGTCCTTGCCATGCTAGGCGCATCAGCCGCCCTCGAGGTTTCTGACATACCTTTCATGGGTCCAATAGCGGGTGTAAGGGTAGGCAGGATAGAGGGCAGGCTGATCATAAACCCCACCATACCTCAGCAGGCTGAAAGCGACATAAACCTGATAGTTGCCGGAAGCCGTTCGGCCATAGTAATGGTCGAAGGAGGCGGCAAATTTGTTTCTGAATCAGAGATGATTGAGGCAATATTCTTTGCCCATGAATCAATTCAGCCCATAATTTCCATGCAGGAAGAACTCAGGTCTGCCGCCGGTAAGCCAAAAAGGGTTTTGTCTCTGGATCCCCTGGAACAGGAAGTGGACAGCAAGGTTGCAGATATCGGAACCGACCTTCTTGTGGAGGTCATCAACACCGCCGACAAGAAACTTAGGCAGAAGAGGCGCTTAGAAGCACAAAAGAGAGTCGCGGATGCCATCTCCGAATTATATGAAAATAAAGCCTCTCAGGCCTTAGCCTCTATGGATGCACTTGAAAAGAGACTGGTGCGAAAGATGATCCTTGAGGAAGGGAAGAGAATAGATGGAAGATCTTTTGAAAAGGTCCGCCCGATTGAATGTGCGGTTGGAATACTTCCAAGGGTTCACGGCTCCGCTCTGTTTTCAAGAGGAGAGACCCAGGCAATGGTGCTCACCACTTTAGGAACCGAGATGGACGAACAGCGTATCGAATCAATTTTTGGGGATAGCACCAGAAACTTTATACTTCACTATAACTTTCCGCCTTATAGCGTCGGAGAAGTTAAAAGATTAGCTGGGCCAGGCAGAAGAGAGATAGGACACGGAGCCCTTGCCAGACGCGCCCTTGTCCCGGTATTGCCGGACAAAGAGGCTTTTCAGTACACCGTCAGGGTAGTATCTGAGATACTGGAGTCCAACGGTTCATCTTCAATGGCCAGCGTGTGCGGCAGTTCCCTGTCTCTGATGGATGCCGGAGTACCTATACAAGATCCCGTGGCTGGCGTAGCAATGGGCCTTGTCTCAGAGGGAGACAAGGTGGTGGTCCTGACTGACATCATAGGTGATGAGGACCATTACGGCGATATGGATTTCAAGGTGGCCGGCACTGCCAATGGGATAACGGCGCTCCAGATGGATATAAAGACATCCGGGCTTTCAAGGCAGATAATGGAGAGAGCGCTGGGACAGGCACGGGAGGCTCGCCTTCATATCCTTGAGGAAATGGCCAAGGCTATCTCCAGACCCAGAATCCAGGTGTCGGATTATGCCCCTGTCATCCAGACAATACACATAAAGCCTGAAAAGGTAAGGGTATTGATAGGTCCCGGTGGAAAAACCATCAGGCAGATAACAAATGATTCCAAGTCCAGAGTAGAAGTAGAGGACGACGGCCGCGTCTTTGTGTCCGGACCTGACAGGCAGACCACAGATGGAGCCATAAAGATGATTCAGGATCTTCTTAAGGAAGCCGAGGTAGGTAAAATATACAGAGGCAAGGTAGTAAAGATAGCCGACTTCGGTGCCTTTGTGGAGATCTTCCCCGGCACGGACGGTCTTGTCCACATATCCCAACTGGATCGCGAGCGGGTAAACAGGGTATCGGATATACTGAAAGAAGGCGATGAGGTCATGGTCAAGGTCCTTGAAATAAGTGACGACGGCAAGATCCGGCTTTCCCGCAAGGCTGCCCTGGATGAAAGCTGATCACCTCTACCGAAAGACGGTCCTTGATAATGGAGTAAGGATAGTTTCAGCGCGGGTGGACCATATGCGTTCAGTATCCTTAGGGCTCTGGGCTCATGTCGGATCCCGCAATGAAACTGATCTTAATGCAGGCACGGCCCATTTCATAGAGCATATGCTCTTTAAGGGCACCACCCATCGAAGCGGTGTCCAGATCGCCATGGAACTTGATTCCCTGGGAGGATTCCACAATGCCTTTACCGGGAAGGAAACCACCTGTTTCCACGGAAGGGTATTAGCAAAGCATTTCTCAAAACTGGCAGAGATTCTCTCAGACATTTTCTTGAACTCCATCTTTGATCCTCTTGAAATAGAGCGAGAACGCCAGGTTATCCTGCAAGAGATAAGCATGGTGCAGGATACGCCTGATGAGTACATACACGAAATTTTCAACGCAGTGCTGTGGAAGGGCCATCCTCTGAGCTTGCCTATATTGGGGGATAATGAAACAGTCTCAAGGATTACAAGAGACAGCATTCTCGACTTCATGAAATCCCATTATCTGCCTGACAGGATACTGATTGTATCTGCAGGAGGTATTGAACACGAAGAGGTGCTTGCATTCTTTGAACCTGTTTTTGGAGTACTTGATGGTACTGAAACAATCGCCGCGATAAGTAACCCTGAAATACAGCACTCAGTCTCGATGATTGAAAAGGATCTTGAACAGGTTCATCTTTGCCTTGGAGGAGAAGCGCCTTCATTGACGGATGATAAGCGTTTCGCCTGCGGGATCTTGAACACCCTTCTGGGTGGAAATATGAGTTCTCGTCTCTTTCAGGAGATAAGAGAAAAAAGAGCCCTGGCTTACAGCATTTACTCCTTCCTGAACTCATTCAGAGATACGGGCGCCTTGGGAATATATGCTGCAACCGAACCGGATAAAACCCAGGAGGCCCTTGAGGTAATAAGAGACGAGGTATCAAGGATAATAGACGGAGACGTCTCAACCTCAGACCTGAATGCTGCAAAAGAACATCTCGTTGCTTCGCTTTACCTTTCATCCGAGAGTGCGGATAGTCGTATGATCAGACTTGCCAAAAACGAGCTTGTCTATGGCAGAGATGTGACATATGACGAGGTGATCGAAAGACTTGAGGGCGTTAGTCCGGAAGAGGTAATGAAGGTGGCTGAAAAGATTTTCGGCAATGGACGTATGGCACTGGCAACCCTTGGGCCGCTGGAACAAGGAAATATTGACAGCAGCATAATCAGCTTCCTCAAAGGAACCTGATGGTCAAGTCTCTGGAATTTTTTGCCGCTATGGAAAAGATTACCGTAAAGGTTATGCGCTTAAGGGACGACGGGTGCGGTGACCTTCCTTTTTACGCGTCAGAGGGAGCTTCCGGCATGGACCTGAGGGCATGGCCCGAGGGACAGGTCACGCTTCAGCCGGGAGATATCTCCTTAATCCCCACCGGCATTGCTGTTGCTATTCCCCCCGGATACGAGGCCCAGATAAGGCCCCGAAGTGGGCTTGCATTAAAGCATGGAATAGGGATGGTCAACTCACCCGGGACAATTGATTCAGATTATAGAGGAGAGATAGGCATAATTCTCATTAACTGGGGGAAAGAGCCTTTTACTGTAAACAGAGGAGACAGGATCGCGCAAATGATAATATCGCGAGTAGCCAGAGCTGAGATCCTTGCAGTTTCAAGCCTTGAAGAGACCGCCAGAGGAGGAGGCGGATTTGGCCACAGTGGTGTTAAGTGAAAACCGGCATGAGGTTTTCTGTTATTGCCAGCGGAAGTTCGGGCAACATGGTATTTTGTGAGGCTGGCAGCACCAGACTTATAATTGATGCCGGCATTACCGCCAGAGAAACAGAAAAGAGGCTAACAGCCTTAGGGATAAAGCCGTCTTCAATAGACGGGTTAATTATCACGCACGAACATCTTGACCATGTAAAAGGTGCCGGATCCCTTGCCAGGCGCTATGATCTGCCTGTGTTTGTAAACGCCCGAACCCTTGATGGAATGAAAGCAGCCGGCAAGCTCCCCAAGGTTCTAATGATTCAAACAGGGGTGCCTTTCTCAGCCGGTGAAATAAAGGTTAACAGCTTTACAAAGTGCCATGATGCAGGCGATCCAATCGGTTTGACGCTGTCATTTAATGGTGTAAGGATTGGAATTGCAACGGACCTTGGACTCAGCACCAGACTTGTTGAGGACCGCCTAAAGGGTTGTGACGCTCTTATTGTAGAATTCAATCATGATGAGGAAATGCTTGAAAGCGGACCATATCCATGGTTTTTAAAGAAGAGAATAAGAGGACGGGAAGGACATCTATCCAACACCCAGGCAGGCGGGCTAGTTGGGGAGGTATCCGGAGACAACCTCAGGTATCTGGTTCTGGCTCACCTGAGCAAAATAAATAATGTCCCTGAAAAGGCAATGGAAGCAGCCAAACGCGCATTGCTGGAGCGGGGGAGGAATAAAACCAGTGTTTTGGTAGCCCAGGAGTCCGCTCCTATTCCAATGGTGGAGATATCATGATTGAGGCAAATGGGTCGCTTATGGAAGGACAGAAGCAGAAATTTCAGTCCGAAGAAATACGTGGGGGGAAAAAACGGAAAAGAGAATTTTTATGCAGTTGTTGCGGAAAACGGCAGCCTTTTTGCTGGACCTGCAAGTGCGGATTTCAGATCTGCAACAGATGCATGGATGAAAACCTTTGGGGACTTACCTGCAGCGGGGTAAACTGGCAGTGCCCCGACTGTGGAAGCCTCCGGCCTTTTTGAGGCTAAGGGCAAAACAAGGCGACTGGCCGGAAGTCGCCTTCCTGTAGGGAGAAAAAAATGAACCGGGACATGATTGATTCCTATTTCTACGCCCTCACGAGGGTAGTCGACGCCATTTACCAGGAAGAACCACTGGATGATACTCTCTACTTCATAGTATCTCTTGCCGCAGAGCTTACAGGCGCAAAGGGAGGAACCATTAGGGTTCTTGAACACGGATCCTTTAATCTCAAGGTGGTTGCAAGCTACGGGTTGAGTAAGGCTTATCTGGACTCAGGAGCCATTGACCATGGTCGGAGCATAACGGAGATAAGGGAAGGCGACGTAATAATTATAAACGATTTTGACAATGATCCACGCATTCAGGATAAACATGCTGCCGGCAGAGAAGGTTTGCGCGCGGTCATAGGCATTCCTTTTACCGTCAACGAAACTACTTACAGCATTCTAAGGGTTTACTTCACCGCTAAAAAAGTGCCTACTCACGAAGAAATGGAGCTGCTTTACAGTCTGGGCAAGCTTGGGTGCCTTGCAATCATGAGGGCCGCTGTATCAGAGATTGAAAGCAAGGAAAAAAGTCAGCTGTGAGTTGTAATTTTGCAACCTCAGTTTTCGGTTCTTTTACCGGAATCTTACAAGCCTTCGCACCTTGCTGGGTCCGGCAAGCCATATAAAAAGACAGGAAAACATAAGTCCAGCAAAGCAGATGCCAAAGGGGAGGGTATAGGAACCTGTCATGTCCCGAAGAAGGCCGGCAGCATAAGGCCCAAGAGATCCCCCAAGTCCTCCTCCGATGCAAATTACGGCAAAGATCAACCCGAAGGATCTGCCAAGAAATATATCTGCGCTTGCGGATGGGAAAAGAGGAGCTGCAGCTCCGTATCCAAGACCAAAGAAGATAGCAAAAAGAAGAGGCATTGGCCCTTTGAATTCATGCATGAGGAGCAAACAGCAGATTCCCAGTCCTGTTACAATGCCTGCAAGGCTGTTGACCTTCTCCCGCCCCATGACGTCGGAAAGATATCCGAAAAGAATCTTTCCTGCTGATCCGGCCAATCCAAGAATACCGAAATAATATGCGCCGCTCTCGCGGGAAAGTCCGCTGTCCACCATTGCGGATATTGAGTGAAGCAAAGTGCTCTGATAGACCCATGACCCAAAGAAAAAAGAGCCAACCAGGAACCAGAAACGTTTGGTTCCAAACGCCCTCTTAAGAGTCCAGTCCTTTTCCGCCCACACAGGATCTACAACCTTGACACTGAATCGAGGCATCATATGCTCTTCCACTTCGCGGGTGATAAATCCGTCGGGACTCAGATTCATCTCGGCAGGACTCTTGCGGCCGAAGATTAGGTTAAGGGGAACTATCAGGCCAAGCACCGCAGCGGCCAAAAACAAATAGGTCGTCCTCCATCCGAATATGGTTATTCCCCTCTCAACCAACGGGATAACGAATAGCATGCCCATCCCTATTCCGGACATTGCTATGCCGATGGCCAAACCCCTTTTCCTTTCAAACCACTTGGGGATGAAAGCCGAATGGGATGAAAATCCGAGGAGGCTTACTGCTGCTCCTGCCAGCACACCGTAAAAGATATAGAACTCCCAGAGGGATGAGGCCCTGCTCACGACGACGAGGCAAACAGTCAAAAGCAGGGCGCCGATGGGAATGATAAGCCTGGGGCCGAAGCGATCCTGAAGATGACCAGTAAGGGGGCCCAGAAACGATTGTGATATAATGAAAATTGAAAATACGCTGGAGGCAGCGGCCACGCTCCATCCAAACTCCTTTATCACAGCCAGGAAAAAGACCGAGAATGAATACCAGACCCCGAACGCTATACCCAGGGTGACAAAGGCTACCCCAACTATAATCCAACCATAGTAAAGACCTGGTTTTTTCATATATTCAAACGTCATGTTATTATTCGCCCGCATTCATGGTTCTATCTCTTGAAAGCTTATTATGGCTCTGTCGGCCTCGCGGTAAAAATTGCAAAGCTCCAGAGGCCCGAATACGTCTTTTTCCAAAGCGCAGACATATCCCAGGCGCTGATAACTAACACATACAGCAGGCCGCTGCAATAAGAGTCACGCCCGAAACAGTTACAGATATAACTATCTCTCGGTTTTTCCTTGACAACAGAGTCTCTGTTTGGTTTTACTAGAAGCGGCAATGAAGTCTGCCGGAAACCGCCCTTTGGGGCTGATGACTTCTACCTCGAAGCTTCCTTGGGGTAGGGGTTCCAACGGCTGCCCCACCTGATGTTCCGGGTGGGTTTTTTGTTAAATACCCTGTGAGGCTCCGACCTGGCAGGGTATTTTTTATCGTGATGTTCGCTCTTGTCTTGGAAACGGCCTCTATTATAATTGTCCTGCGTCGGCGAAAGGAGTTGTAAATGGAACAAGTCTGGCTTCAATCGGCCCTGTGGGTGGGGTTGGCGCTGGTTGCGGCACTTATATCAATAAGAATAAGCATCTCGGTTGCACTAATAGAGATCTGCGTGGGAGCATTTGCCGGAAATCTCCTGGGTATCACAACAACTGAGTGGATAAATTATCTGGCAGGCGTCGGCGCGATACTTCTAACCTTTCTGGCCGGCGCTGAGATTGATCCGGCAGTCATAAGAAAGCACTTCTGGTCAAGCGTCAGCATTGGAGTAATGGGCTTTTTAGCACCCTATCTGGGCGTTTTAGCATTCGCCCGCTACGTCTGCGGGTGGCCCTGGCCCCAGGCCCAGATAGCGGGTATAGCCCTTTCAACCACATCCGTGGCAGTCGTCTATGCGGTTATGGTTGAGACTGGCTTCAACAAAACAGAAATGGGCAAGATCATACTGGCAGCATGTTTCATTAACGACATAGGAACAGTCCTGGCCCTGGGGATCGTTTTTGCAAATTACAACCTGTGGCTGGTGTTGTTCGCTGTAGTAACGGCCATGGCCATGTGGCTCCTTCCCAAGGTAGTCCCATGGTACTTCTCGAAGGTCGGAAACAGGATCAGCGAGCCTGAGATAAAATCCATCCTTCTGATACTGTTTTTCCTGGGCGGTCTTGCCGCTATAGCAAAGAGTGAGGCGGTTCTGCCGGCCTATCTGATAGGAATGGTGCTTGCACCATTCTTCCTGAAGGACCGCATCCTCTCACAGAGAATGCGCGTGATAGCATTCACCCTTCTTACCCCGTTTTACTTCCTTAAAGCCGGATCTTTGGTGAAGTTTGGAACCATTGCCTCCGCCTTCTGGCTCATTGCTGCTTACCTGGGAGTCAAGATGCTGACCAAATTCGTCGGAATCCTTCCTCTTACAAAAGCATTTAGATTTGAGAAGAAGGAGGGCATGTACACAACCCTCATGATGTGCACCGGCCTCACATTCGGAAGCATCTCAGCCCTTTTTGGATTCACAAACGGCATCATAGATCAGGACCAGTACACGATCCTGGTGACTGCGGTAATAGGTAGCGCTGTTGTCCCTACACTTATCGCCCAGAAATTTTTTCAACCCAAAAGACCTGACAAGGAGGCTGGAGATGTTTAAGAAGATCCTGATCGGTATTGACGGCTCCGAGAACGCATATAAGGCGCTTTTCGAGGCCATTGAGTTAGCGGATAAATACGGCGCCGAACTACATTCCATAACCGTGGAGGAGGTTCCCAAATACCCCGGCACCATAGGCGAGATCATAGAGGAGAAAGAGGCCGCAAACGGAAAATTTTCCGAAGTGCTAGGGAAAACTAAAAAGATTGCAGACGAAAGGGCGATGACGCTCAGTAGCCATGTGATCATCGGGCATGAGATCAAGACCATCATTGAATTCATAAGAGAGCACAACTTCGATCTGCTGGTAATTGGCTTCATGGGCCGCTCCGCTCTCTATGAGCGAATCATGGGAAGCACCTGCCAGAGCCTTGTAAGGCTTGCGCCATGCTCGGTTTTGGTTGTGAAATAGAGAAGCCGCCATCACTCTGCGCTAAGCCTAACCCCGCTGGTTATGATTGACATTCCATTCTAGCCGGGCTAATCTGGACTATAGCTCTATTCCAGCGGACAAGACTTGTATGATAACCATCGAAGCAAGCAATCGAATAAGACAGATGAATCCCTGGATATTGACTCCTTCCAGGGCTAAGGAATTACTGTCTCCTTTTCTTCCTGAGCGATATGTGATGCGTGAAATCGACAGTGTTTCAGCCCCTCATGGCAGAGCACTGCTGGTAGCAGGCCCTCGCCAGGCAGGGAAATCCACACTGGTCTGGCAACAGGCAGTTTCTTTTTCTCCAGACATCCTATTTCTCAATATGGAAGATCCTCTTCTACGCATCGCCTGCAGCCAGCCCATAGACGTCATCGAGCATCTGCGCAATGACTATCCATTCGTCCGCGCGTTGTTCATTGACGAAGTTCAACACATTGAAGAAGCAGGTCTTTTTATCAAGGCCCTCGTTGACGCAAAGCTCAACATGAAGATCTGGGTTACGGGCTCAAGCTCATTTGATCTAAAGAGCAAGACAAGGGAATCTCTTGCCGGAAGGGCAAGCAGGAGATACCTGCTTCCATTTTCGCTTTGGGAGCTAAGAAAACAGGTGTCAGCAGGAAATCCGATCGCCGAAAAGCACGCATGCGATACCATCCTTTCACATCAACTTATATTTGGTGGTTACCCGGCCGTCTATCTCTCCTTAGAATCTCAGAGCAAACAGATGATCCTGAGCGACCTCGTGGAGGCTTTGATCCTCAGGGACGCATCAGACCTCTTCAAGATCAAGCGTGTTGATGCTTTTCGAAAGCTGCTCACCCTTCTTTCCGGACAGATAGGCAATCTTATAAACATCTCCGAGTTAGCCTCCATCTGCAATGTGGATGCAGGCACCATTAATTCTCATATTGAGATCCTTCACGAAAGTCATATCGTAAGAAGGCTTCTGCCATTCTCCGGCGGGAAAAGGCGAGAGATAACGTCAGCCTCCAAGGTGTATTTCATTGACAACGGCATACGAAATCAGTTGCTCAACAATCTAGGCACCGACATTGAATTGCGGATTGACAGAGGGGCCCTCTTTGAAAATTGGGCATTCTCTGAGATCTGCAAAGCATTATCTTTTCAGGATTCCATTAGGTTTTGGCGGAGCAAGTCCGGGGCCGAAGTTGATTTTGTGATCGAGCATGCGGGAAGGATCTATGGACTCGAGGTTAAATACACACGGTTAAAGCATCCTGAGATCAGCCGCTCTTCCTGGAGCTTTATTGAAGGCTATGATCCTGATGATTTCGCTGTGCTTAATATGGACCTCGACTATTCTTTTGATAGCGAAAAGGGAAGGGTGGAGTTCATCACGCCTATGACCTTGGGAAAATGGGTGCGAAAATGCTTGGAAAGTGCGGGATAAGACCGAAATGTGCCGAAGGAATAAACACTAAGGAGCGTAACTATCCAAGAAAACAAATGCGTTGGGAAGTAATGAGAGGATAGCTTGGAGTTGGGACAAAACAACTTTGAATCACTCGCCGTCACACCCTATCATGCGAAGTATTTCGCTTACGAACTGACCCGCAGGGCCGCCTCAGGCCTGGATGAAAGGGGAAGTGAAAAGGAGGTAGTTAGATGAATAAAAGGAAAATCAGAGAAGGAATTTACTGGCTGGGGGCTGTTGATTGGAACAGGCGGCTTTTTGACTCTCTCATTCCTCTTCCTGACGGCACCACTTACAACGCCTACCTTATCGAAGGGAGAGAGAAAACAGCATTGCTGGACTCCGTTGATCCCCCCATGGCGGATGTCCTGATGGCTCAACTGGATGAAGTGCCCAAAATTGACTTCATCATCTCACATCACGCAGAGCAGGACCATTCAGGGTCTATTCCACTGGTTCTGAAGAAATTCCCTGATGCTAAAGTGGTGGTTACTCAAAAGGCTAAGGGAATGCTGATGGATCTGCTGGGAGTTCCGGAAGGGGATTTTGTAACGGTAGTAGACGGTGAAACGCTTTCCCTTGGGAACAAGACCCTGAAGTTCATCTATACCCCCTGGGTACACTGGCCTGAAACCATGGTTACCTATCTTGAGGAGCAGCGCATTCTATTCAGTTGTGATTTCTTCGGCTCACATATCGCAAGCACTGATCTTTTTGTGACCGACGCCGGAAGGGTGCATGAGGCTGCCAAAAGGTACTTTGCTGAGATCATGATGCCTTTTAGGAGTGTAATTGAGAAGGACCTTGAGAAAATAAAAGACTTGGATATTCAGATGATCGCCCCAAGTCACGGGCAGATCTACGATCGCCCTTCCTGGATTTTGGATGCTTACCGAAGATGGGTGGGTGCGGAACCCAAGAACATGGTTGTGATCCCCTATGTCTCGATGCACGGAAGTACCGGCATGATGGTGGATCATCTGACTTCGGCACTGGTTGAAAAGGGCGTGCGGGTGGAGCTGTTCAATCTTGCAGTGACCGACATCGGAAAACTTGCAATGGCCCTGGTGGACGCTGCAACGATTGTTGTGGGGACTCCGACGGTATTGGCCGGGCCTCATCCCCTTGCCGCCTATGCCGCCTTCCTAGCAAATGCCTTGAGGCCGAAGGCAAGATTCCTGTCAATTATAGGTTCTTATGGGTGGGGTGGAAAAACCGTTGAAACCCTGGCTTCCATGATACCCAATCTTAAAGTGGATTTGCTGGAGCCGATTCTATGTAAAGGGCTTCCTTCCAAAAGCGAATTTGAGGCATTGGATCGCCTGGCAGGAAATATTGAACAAAAACATAAGGAGAGCGGATTTACCAAGCCGTAGCAACTAATTCGATAAGTTTGTCAGGAGCTAGAACATCATGAGTAAGATGGCGACTCTGGAGGAAACC
>QZIK01000094.1 GCA_003599015.1 Desulfobacteraceae bacterium
CAGGTACCACTACAGGTATTCTTATGGTAAAAGTGGTTCCCTTTCCAATCTCTGTTTCAAAAGAAATGCTGCCTCCCATCTTTTCCATGATGGTGTAACTTATCCATAAACCCAGGCCGGTTCCTTTTCCAGGCTCTTTGGTCGTGAAAAAAGGATCGAAGACCCTTTTTTGCTTGTCCGCTGGGATTCCAGGGCCTGTATCCTTTATATCAACGCTGATCCATGCATCGTTACGTCTTGTATTTACAAGTATTAGTCCATCTTTTCCTATTGCGTCAATCGCATTGTTGATGATATTCAAGAAGACCTGCTGAAGCTGGGACTGATCGCTGGCTATTACCGGAAGATCGGGTGCAAAATCAGTCTTTATTTGTATGTTGTTGATCCTGGCGTAATTATTCAAAAGAGAGATGGTCTGCCTGACTGTGTCATTGACGTCCACGTCTTCCAGCCTGGGTTCCATCTTTCTTGCATATCCCAGCATGCCGTGCACAACCTTTCTGGCACGCTCCACATGCTCTTCTATCTTTGCTATTGATGCCTTGAGTTCATCGTAGCTTTTACACTGCCTCAGTTCCTCTTCCTCCAAAAGATCCTCCATCCATCCTGTCTTCTGAAGGATCACGGCAAGGGGATTGTTGATTTCATGGGCGACGCCTGCTGCCATTTTGCCCAGGGCCGCCAGTTTGTCTGACTGAACCAGTTGGGCGTTCAATTCATTCAGTCTGTCATCTGTCTTCCTGAGACGGGTTATGGTCGTGTTGGTCGTGAAAACGGTAACTAAAACAATGGCAAAAACCCCGGCGAGGATAATGGCTATCTCGGTGTTGGTGGTTGCATGGAAGGATGCCATTTCCTCCTGCACCTCCTGGCTTATGACCAGCAGCCATTTGTCGTTGTTCAGCCAGCTTCCGGCATAGAGCATGGTTTTTCCTCTTTCGTCCGTCCGTTCAAGGATGGTCGTTCTTCCGCCGAACTGATTGGGATCAAGATGGGATTTCTCCAGGATCTTACCCTTGAAACGGGGCCGGGTCTGAAAGACGCCCTCGGTGTTGATGATAAAGGCGTCTCCCGTACGCCCGACCTGGGCTGCCTTCACAATAGCTCCGAATACGTCGGAGTCTATTGTCGCCCTGAGTATCCAGTTAAGCTGATTTTCCTGTCTCTTTACGGCTATGATAAAATGAGGTATCTGCCTGAATCCCGTGTAAACATCACTTATATATATGCCCTTGGTCATTACCTCTCCGAACCAGGGCTGCTGATAGTAGTTGAGGCCAGAAAGATCATACGGCCCCACATAGGCAATGTGCCTTCCCGCGTTGTCAATGACTCCGAGGTCAACAAAGGCGCCGGCCCTCTGATTCATTATCGAAAAGATCGGTGAGAGGTTTTTTTCCTGAACAATGTAGTTGAACTGGTTTGTATCAGCCATTGCTGAAAGGATGGCGGTTCTCTCCTTGAGAAACAGATCCACCGCCTCTGCCTGGGTCCTTGCCCTGTAGTATATCTGCTCCTTGATCTTGTCGCGGTACATACCTGAGAACTGATAGTAGATAGTCGCGCCCAGGGCCAGCAGCGGCGCGAGAGATACCATGAGGGTTACAGCCGTGATCTTTCTGCTCAGACGGGCGTAAAGTGCGTTCCTCATGGCGCTCTCCTGTTATTCTCCTGCCCTGCTGTAATTCTACTTTAGCACCGGCCACGACATGAACTGCCAGTAGCCGAGAATGGTCCAGAACCACAGCACAATCCAGGCCAGAATGGTAATCGGCAGGCCGTATTTAACAAAATCCATTATATCCAGCAGCCGCTCCCCTGTCACCGGGTCCTTTCCCATGCCGAAGGCAATTGCATTGTTTGGGGTTCCCACAACCAGGAAGTTGGCGAAGGAAGAAGAAAAGGCGCATGCAAGGCCCAGCTTCCAGACATGAGCTCCGCTTAAGGCCGCCATGGGAAGGACGATGGGACCCAGGGCCGCTACGGTGGCGCCGTCGCTCATGAAGTTGGTCATGGTGCCTGTGAGAATACTGACGCCTATCGCCAGCATATCTCCCTTCACCATGAAGTCCGGAAGAAGGCTTACAAAGCCTGTGGCCATCCAGAGGGCTCCACCTGTGAATTTTAGGGCAACACCCATGGCGCTTGCCGCTGCATAGAGGCCCACCACGTCAAAGGCAACTCCTTCCTGGACGTCGTCCCAGGTTATTATGCGTCCCAGAAACATGGCCATTACCGCATAAAGAGTCGGCCCTCCAAGTCCCGAGTGTTCGCCCAGGATGACCCATGCTGCAACAAGGGTTACAAGGATGAAGGCCATAAGCGCCTCTTTTCCTCCGAACTTGGGCATCCTGGCCACCTCGGATCTCACCACCTCTCCGGGGTTGATATCCTTCACCATAAACTTGGGCTTTAAAACAATATACATGTATGCCCCTATGACTACGCCCATCAGCGGGACAAAGGGCATTCCATACTTCATCCACTCCAGAAAGGAAATGGGCACTCCCTGCTGCAGGAAATATCCCACCATGATGGCGTTTCTTCCTCCAGCAGCGGGAGAGCCGGGTCCTCCATGGTTGGCGGCAAGGCACACCCCAAGAAGCAGAAAAACAGCCAGGGCTCTATCTTTTTCAACTCCGTGCATCCTGCAGCTTACCTTGTAAATCCCCAGCAGAACCGGTATCAAAAGGGCAACCAGGGCATGCTCTGAAAGAAAGCTTGCAGCCACCGCAAGAGCTGGCATAAAGATCAGGGCGAATCCCTTTGCGCTTTTGATGCGGCTTAAGAGAATGAGTCCTATCCTTTTGTCCAAACCTGTTTTGGCGACTCCCACCGCCACAACCAGTATGCCGAATATGAAAAAGACCGCATCGCTCATGTAGGCCTTGCCGATTTCCTCCATGGGCAGGATGCTGAAAAGATAGAGCATCACTGCCACCATTATGTCAGTCGCCCCCAGCGGAAGCGCTTCTGTGCCCCACATGAGCACCGCCAGGCAGAATACAAGGAGCATGACCTTGGCGAGCTGGGCTGCATCAGTTCTGGATAAAACATGCTTGCCGTGTGAGTCTGAGGTTGCCTCTCCTTTTTGCGCGGCCTTGAAGGCCTCGGGATTAAGCTTTTTATTCACGCTGTCTGTGATTGTTTTGCAGTCGGATGGGAGCGTGTAACCGGCGGGTTTTTCCATGCTCACCAGGTCAATCATGCTCTGTGGAGGAGGCATGATGACCAGAACAATAAAAAGTATGGCAGCCGGGATTAGTATTATGGGCTTGTAGCCCGGTCTGCTCTTCCATATGCTGCCGGCTTCAGCTGCTGCTTTTGATCCTGAGTGGTGTGACATTTTGACCTCCTTGCCTCATCTATATGAAAAGACTGTACAGGGATAAGGCAATTGACGTGCCAAACGGCCTGCGGCCGCATAACACTTATAACTACTTAGAAGAAAAGGATATTAAAGCTTGGGGCAAATAGATATAAAATAGATTGCAAGAGACATCTGTCAGTGTTTTTTACACCTTGTAAAGAGGAGGTTTTTACTGTTTTAGGGGAGCAAGCAGTTTTTTGAAATGGTCGTTCATCTTTGCTCTGTATTGGTCAACCGACTTGGACCTGAGCATGATCATGTCAAGCTGGCGGGTGTGGATGGTCAGATATCCAAGCACCTTGAGCCTGCCTGTCATGTATTCCAAGTCCCGGTCCTCCATCCTGGCCATAAGGGTGTCTTCCTTTACCGATATCCTGAAGCCGAACTCCTCCAGGATGTCTCCCACGAAAAGGACCCTTTTGAGCCTCCTTTCATAATCGGCTGCACCGCCCTTGAAAACAAAGCTGATGTAGTTTTCGCTGGATCTCTCGCTTACCAGGGTCTCAATGGTGGAAAAATGAAAACCCAGCCGTGAGGTGAGACTGCAGTAATTCTTGGAGATCATGAAATAGTTTCTGTTTCCGTATGAAGATCGCACACCCGGTACAAGGGATGTATTGGCTGTAGCCTCAAACATTATGGACATGAGGCCTTTTCCGTCCACGGGCGGAGGTCCTTCCCATGGGAAGGCGCTTATTCCTTCCCAGATGGCCCTCATGGGGATGGACACTATGTTGTCTATCCTGACATATCTGCCTTCCACCTCCTCACGGTAACCGTCGTCCAGGTTAAGTATCCACCACTGCATGGGTACATCGCAAAGAAGCTGTTTGCTTGAGCGTTCGGGAAAATGATGCCTCTTTCCAAACTCAAACATCTCATGAACCGATTTTTCATGGCAGAAGCGCGTTATGTCATGAAAGGTCATGCACCGGGAAGGCACAAAATTCGGTGAATCAGGATCAAGGAGGTTGAGCGGTATGATGTGCCGGGAGGCCCCCTTCAGGGTCTCCAGGACAGGGCTTCCCTCCATCAGTCCCTTTTTCTTTGCGGGTGCCTTTGCAATCGAATCAATGCGTCCCCTGTAAATCACCCGCGAATCAGCGTCAACGGTTATCTCTTTGAGATCTTTGAGGTTTTCAACCGCTCCCTTGACCCCGAAAAGGGCAGGGACGCCAAACTCCCGTGCCACATTGCCGAGATGTCCTGCAAGGCTCCCCTGCTCGGTTACTACTGCTGCGGCACGGGATAGAAGGGGCGCCCACCTGGGAAGCGACTGCTCCGTCACAAGCACCCCCCCTTCAGGAAAGGAAAGGGCGTCCATATCCTTCCTGACTACAAAAACGGTTCCAACCCCGGTGCCCCCGCTTGCTGTAATGCCGCCTGTAATCAAAGCGGAATCCTTTGCATCCCGGTCGATCTCCGGCGGGGCCTTCGCCTCTTCATCGCTTCTCTGCTGAAGGGGTCTCGACTGCAAAAATACTATGGCGCCTTCATTATCTAATGCCCACTCCACATCCTGTGCCGTCCCATAGTATTCCTCGAGCCGACCGGCTATAAGGGCAATTTCAGTTGCCTGTTCGTCTGTGAGGGAAGGCTTTTCCCCTTCTTCTTCGGTCAGCTCTATTCTACAGATTCCTTCATCGGGATAGCAGAGAAACTTGTTTACCTTTATGGCAATTTCTTTTTCAATCTCAGGAGGGTCTTTACCCCTTGATACTGTAAAGACGTCAACCGCGCTGCTTCCGTCAACAACGGATTTGGGAAGGCCAAGGACCGAATTGATTACTATGGCGTCATCTCCGGGACGCACCGGATTTCTGGAGTAAACAACTCCGCCTGCCTGCGCATCCACCATGGCAAGGCATCCAACGCACATGGCGACATCCTCATCCCTTATGCCCCGGTTGAGGCGGTAGCTCATGGCGGTAAGGCCATATTTGCTCGCAACGATCTCCCTGTAGGCCTGGAAGAGGGTTTCCCTGCGGACGTTCAGGATGGAACGGTATTGCCCGGCAAAGGATGCGCCCGCGGCATCTTCACCCAGGGCGCTGCTCCTCATGGCAACGGCCACGTTTGCCTTCACATTCTTTTCCAGGATACTGTAATGCTCTTCTATTGCCTGCTCCAGCTCTTCCGGGAGAGGTGACCTTATTATGAGCTGCTGTAAGGCGGCGCTCAAGGCAAAGAGCTCATCGAGGCGGCTTGCATCGGTTGCCTGGATCATTCTGTCCACCTCCGACTGAAGCCCTCCGGCCTCCATGAATCGAAAGTAGGCCTGTGCGGTGATGATGAAGCCTTCAGGTACATTGAGAAAAAGCCTGTTTTTCATCTCCCCAAGGTTGGCCATCTTTCCTCCGACAAGGTCGGCCAGGTTCCTGTCCACCTTATCAAGGGAAATGACAAGTGGCCCCTCTAAGGTGTGCCGTGCAGAGGAAAGGTAGGGATTTATCTTTTTCTGGATTTCCTTGAATCGTTCGTAGAGTGCTTCATAAGGACCGGGGGCCAGTTCGTTTATGTGTTTTACGATCTGGAAAACGCTGGCTGCAACAGCAGTGCATCTGGCTCGAACAAAATGCATTCCAAAAGGCCAGGTGCCCTTGAGGGCCTCTTCCATCTCGGCCATTATCTCAAGGGCCCTGTTATTGGCATTGAGCAAAAGCTTGAACTGATGGTAGCGTGCCCTGAAGGCTATCCTCAGCTCCTCGGCGTCCACGGGAGCGGCCTTTTTCCTTCCCGCTGAGATCGCTTTGCGCAGCTTATGGATCAGCCCCATGGGCTCCGCTGTCCTGTGACTGTGGTGTTAATGCCCAATCTTCAAGCCCCAGCCCTCAAACATGAACATTATTGCATAGCCGTACCAGACGGTGTAAATGACGTAAAATAGAAGAGAAAAAATCACTACCCAGATACGGTCGCCTATCTTTTGGGGCTCTATTTTATAATAATTGTAAGCTGTTTCCACTGCCTTTTTGACCACCAGACCCAGAGCGTCGGCCTCCTTGAAGAGCTTGTTGTCCTTGAAGTCGGTTCCCATGCCCCTGAAGGCCTTCCACCAGTTATACATTATCTGGCGTTCATCATAGCCGTATTTTTTTGCCAGCAGCTCTCCTTTGTTAGCGTACATGGCGTCCGCATCTTCAAGACAGGCCATAAGTATTGCTCCAAGATCTCCCGAGACCTTGAGGCTTTTGTCCTTCACATCAACCTTGGCGCCTGCCGCGGTGAAAAGCAGGGCTGTCTTTGAGGCCTGCTCGGCGTTATCCATGGCAAAGGATGCGCTTATTGCTTTGCCCTTGAATTTCATGGATTTTTCTTTTGCGTCCGGGATGTAATAGGCCGATCCCTTGGAGATTGAATTGTAAAGATTGTCAAGGTAATCAAGGCCGTTTTTACCGTTGAAGACGGGAGAAAAGAATATGATGAGCACCACAATGAAGGCCGCCATCAATCCGACTCCTGAATAAAACTCTTTTTTCTTCGATATCATGACGACACCTCTTAAGATTTAAGCGTTTTTATGTTCTTGAAAAAGGTTCCTATCACCCACACCCCGAAGCAGCTTATCACTATGAAAAAGGCCCAGATGCCTATATGATCCAGCACAAGGGTCGTCTGCTTGGAAAGGGGTATGACCTTCATGTCCGCAAGCTTTCCGGGAAGTGCGAAGATCCTGTTGACAAATCCTGCAAGGACTGCAAGCGCATAAAATCCCCTGATCGTAATTCCCTTTACCACCTTTGTCACCATGGCGCCTAACTGGATACCTACAAGAGAGCCCAGTAGCATACCCATGGCAAGGGTATAGAAGATAAATCCATAGATGGCATACTGGGAAATGGAGGCATAGCCTGCGGTAAATACGATCTGGAAGATGTCGGTGCCAACCGTGGTCAGGGATGAGACCCCCAGCATGTACACGAATATGGGAAAGGTAAGGAATCCGCCTCCAACACCCATAATTCCCGCTGCAAGACCCACAAGGGCGCCGCTCAAAACAAGGAAAACCCAGGAAATGCTTCGTCCGCCCGGTGTGAAATCATGATCGAATTTAACCATGGGAGGGATCTTGATGGACTGGAGCTTCCTGGGAAGAGATCCCAGTTCGGTTCCCTCCTCCTTGCCGTGGGCCCCGCCGTGGGCTCCCGCCTCAGCGCCGGCGGTTTTCCTCGCCTTAAGAAAATCTACCAGGGAATAAATACCTAGAAAACCCAGCATAAGAGAATAGATTGTCGTGATAAACGCATCGCTCAGGACGGGGTTGATCTCATAGAGCACCCTGTTTATGAGCCCGCCTGTCGTGGCTCCGATTATGGCTCCTATTAGAAACACAACCGCAAGCGGTACGGACACGTTTCCCATCTTTCTGTGGATAACGCTTCCCATTATGGCCTTGGCGAATATGTGAAAAAGATCCGTACCGACTGCTAGGATGCCCTTTATCCCCGCGCTCATGAGGGCGGGGGCTATAATGAAGCCTCCTCCGGCTCCGATAGCGCCAGTTATGAGACCTGCCCCAAGGCCTATCAGGATTGATACCAGAAAGATTCCAAATGAATAAAACGCAGGGGTGTATGCCTCCTTTCCCCCTAGCATCTTGGGCAGTGCTCCGCTTATCTGCTCCGCAAAAGCTATCCCACCCAGAATGGCCGGCAGGGTAAGAAGCCCCAGTATGATGAGACGTCTTCGATCGCCCAGGATGGTCCTCGAAACGTCCATCTCCCACCTGGCGTGGGCCCTTGCTCCCATCGCCATGAAATGTCCCCATGATCTGAAAAACCCCATTGGTTGAAAACTCCTTTCTTACAGATTATGATATGTTTTAGGGCCGAAAGCCCTGAACGATCCTACTTATCCCCTCGCGTCATTCTCCTGATCTTATCCTCATGCACGTACTTCTTTTTGTATGCATCCTGCAGCTTGTAGATTAGCTCATCTATATCCATGGGTTTCATGAGGTAATCAAATGCTCCAAGCTCCATTCCCTGAATGGCGACTTCCACGTTGGCGTGTCCTGTAAGCATAATTACCTCAGTGAGAGGATGTCTCCGTTTTATCTCCCTTAAGGCCTCTATGCCGTCCATCCCCGGCATCTTGACATCCAGGACTACCACGTCGACCGGGTTTGTCTCTATGAAACTAAGGGCCTCTTCCGCGCTTCCGACCCCGGTTGCCTGTATGTTGCGGCGCTTCATCCTTTTCACGAGCGTATCCAGGAACTCGACTTCATCATCCACAAACAAGGCCTTGAAAGAATCCACTTGGTCAAACCTCCTTTGAGGCGGTCTTGCGGATCATGTCCACAAGGTCCTCAAGTTCGCATGGCTTTGTCAGGTAGCCTGATGCACCAAGGGCCAGCCCTTCTCTGGCTGCCTGGGCCGATCCATGCCCTGTCAGCATTATCACCTTGAGGCGCGGTTCCATTTTTTTGAAGATCTTGAGCACCTCAATGCCGTCCATATCCTCCATCTTGAGATCCAGGACAGCCACATCAAAGTCCTGCGCCCTGAGGGCCTGGATGCCCTCAGAACCGCTGTAGGCCTTGGTCACATCCATATTCCTTCGCCTGAGGCGATTGGCAAGGACGTTCACATATGCCTCTTCATCGTCCACAAGAAGGAGCTTAATCTGCCCGGGCATTTTCACTTACCCTTCTAGGCCCGCCTTGAGGTGATCTCCTTGAGGCGTGCGTCTATGATCTTGTTTTCGTGCTGTCTTTTTTTGGCTGCCGCCTCCTGAACCTTGCCCATAAGCACCTCCATGTCGCAGGGCTTCATAAGGTAGTCAAAGGCGCCCAGCTTCATCCCTTCAATGGCGGACTCAACCGTGGCATGTCCAGTGAGCATGACGACCTCGACCAGGGGATAGAGGCGCTTGATCTCCCTCAGGGTATCAATGCCGTCCATTCCCGGCATCTTTACATCCAGTATGACAACCTCCACTGCCTGGTCCTTTGCCAGCGCATCCAGTGCATCTTTTCCGCTGAAGGCGCTTGTAACAGTCAAATCCCTCTTGGTGAGGCGCTTGGTCATGGTTTCCACAAAGGGAACCTCGTCGTCCACAAGCATTACCTTTGCCAGTGCCATAAGTTATTCTCCTTTCCCGTTTAACGACCCTTGAGCCTTAATCATTTCCAAAGGTATTTTTATGCGGAATGTGGTTCCCACACCCACCGTGCTGGCAACCTCTATGTCTCCGCCTAGTTTTTTCACGATCCCGTAACAGATGGACAACCCGAGTCCGGTTCCTTTTCCGACTGGTTTGGTGGTGAAAAAGGGGTCAAATATTCGCCCAAGATTCGCGGCAGGTATTCCCGGGCCGTTGTCCGCCACCTCGATCATCAGGATTCCTTCCTCCTCCCTGCTGGATATCTCAAGGGACCCTCCCTGCTTTTCCATGGCGTCGAGGGCGTTGTTTATCAGGTTCAGTAGCACCTGCTGCAGTTCAGCCTGGGAAAGCCTTACATTGGGAAGATCCTCGCTGAGGTTTAGCTTTACGGTCACGTTGCTGTATTTTGCTCTTTGGGCTGAAAGGGCGACGATCTCCTGAATGGCCTCATCAATCCTGAACTCCTGGACCCTTTCATCGGTTTTTCTAGCAAAGCTCAAGAGCTTGTGTGTGATTTCCTTGCAGCGTTTTCCCTGGGTCCTTATCTGGTTAAGGGCTCGTCTGAATTCTTTAAGATTTGCTCCATCCTTAAAATCCTCTTCCTCCAGGAGGTCTTCAATCCACCCTGCCTCTTCCACCATTATCGCTACGGGATTGTTGATCTCATGGGCTATTCCTGCAGCCAGCTCGCCTACTGAGGCGAGTTTTCCTGTCTCCACCACCTGCTCGTTCATCATATGTTTTTCACGGTCGGCTTTTGCGATTCTGCCCACCATTCTTCTGGACAATAGAAATGCGGTTGTAACAATGGCAATCAGTCCGAGTAAGAGCACCACCATGGTCACACGCAAAGACCTTTCAAAATCTGAAAAGGCGTCGGAGACCTTCTGCTGATATACCAGAAGCCAGTCTCCCTCTTTTAGGGGGGATGCCACGAAGATGTTTTTTACCCCTGCCTCGCCGGTCATCCGCCCGATGCTTACCGGACGTTCTCCGGCGGAATTGTCGGAGCGCAGCAGCTCCAGATATGGTCCTTTTCCGGGCACTATCTCCTGAAAGGGCTTGGTTTGAAACTCTCCATTCCTGTTGAGAATAAAGGCAAAGCCTGTTTCGCCTATTCTGATATGCTCAACCAGGTTGTTGAACGCCACGAAATCTATAGTCGCCCTCAGTATCCAGGGGTCACCCCTCCAGTTTTCCCGCACTGCCACAATGAAATGAGGCAGTCCCCTCAGACCCAGGAAAACATCGCTTATAAAGGCGTTGCTCTTCATGGCCCTCTGAAACCAGTCGGCAGTGGAGTAAAGGGCCATGCCGAGTTTGAAAGGGCCTGCATAGGCCACCTGCAGCCCCCTGGCGTTTACTACTCCCAGGTCAACGAATACAGGTCCGAATTCATCCTGCAGGGTTGCCAGCCTGTCCTGAAGAAACGACTCGTTGGAAAGCTCTTCAAATGTGAATGTGCGGGCCAGCTGGCGGATGTCGGCCAGCCTTTCCTTCAGAAATGTATCTATGTTCTGCTTGTGTTTCTTGACCAGGGTGGTGAGGTGGGCGTGCACCTTTTCCTGAAATGAGGTGTGGAATTGAAAAAGGATCAGTCCGCTCACCAGGATCATTGGGGTTATGGAGACAAAGGTAATAAGCAGAACCATGTTCCTTGTGAGATTTCTGTAATAAACGCCGAGTTCCTTCAAGCTGCCCCTCATAGCGCTCCCCTGGCCGGCATCGGCGCCTCGGCGTTTAAAATCTCCGAAACAATCTTTTTCAATTTCTCTATGCTGTTTCCTCTCTTCTCCACAACTCCGACCACATTGACTACCGATGCGTAAGGGTTTTCGTCCGTGACAAAGGCGTGTATTACAACAGGGAGAGGAGGCAGGCGGTCCTCCAGCTTGCTCATCAGGACCGCTGCCTCTTCGTCGGGCAGGTCAGGATCAACTATGGCAACATCGAGAGGCTCCTGCCCGTATACCAGTTCAAGGAGCTCCCTTGCGCTCTTTGCGAGCCTTACCAGGTAACCTTCTGAGGTCATCTCACGCCTCAAAAAATCCCTCACGTGGGGATTTCGATCGGCAACCACTATGGTCAACTTTTTTTCCATTACTTCCCAATGCCGCCTTCTTCCTTGGGCAGCCTGTAGGGGTTGATGCTGAGAACGGGAGCAGGACTGCTCTTTATGACCCTTTCCGCAACGCTTCCGAACATGATCCTGTCAAGGCCCTTTCTTCCATGGGTCCCCATTACTACCAGATCAATCTTTTGTGATTCCACGTACCTGATTATCTCCTCGGCGGCATCCCCCATGATCACCTTGGTCTTGCATGCCGGCATATCCTTGAAATGGGTATTGGCGAATTCCTCTATCTTCGCCTCCGAACCCTTAACAAACTCCGCTGCAAAGGATTCAAGGGTCGCCTGGGCCACATATACGGTTGAAAGGTGCTCCATTCGTCTCGCCACAAATAGCAGATGAATCTCTGCACCGAATTTTTCAGCCATCATTCTGACCCAGGGGACGATTACCGGGGAAACCCTTGAAAAATCAATGGGAAAAAGTATCTTATTAAAATTTGCCATTTCCTTGCCCTCCTTATCTGTTGTTAGAGTTAATCACCTGGTCTGCAACCAAAGTCTTGCTGATTGACATGCTTATCCTCGCCCCCTTCGGACGGGAAGTGTCAACCCATGCCTTGCCTCCGTGCCTCTCGGCTATCTCTTTGACTATTGCCATACCGAGGCCGGAGCCTGCCACGCCGCGGGAGGATGGATCGCGATGAAAGGGCTCAAAGATCTTCTCCGCCAGTTCAAGGCTTATGCCTGCGCCATCGTCCGTCACTGAAAAAATATGAAAATCGTCATTTTCACAATATTCCACAGCTATCTCGGAAAGGCTCGGACCTCCGTATTTAAGGGCGTTATCTACAAGGTTCCTGATCACCCTTGCAAAGGAGATCCTGTCTGCGACAATCCGGGGAAAGCTCTCCGGTTGAAGCCATCTGATCCCCCTTTTGGTGATTTCATGCTCAATTCCTCCTTTTACGGAGTCAATAATCTCTAAAACATTTACAAGCTCCGGACGAAGGGTGCCCTCTTTTGCCGAAACATAGCTGTTGAGCCTTTCAACAAGTTGAAGCATGTAGTCCGCTGTCTTGAGGATAAGCTCGCAACACTCGCGGCCCTTATCGTCCAGCTGGCCTGCGTTTTTTTCCCACAGCCTTTTGGTGAGGCCGTAGAGACCGGTGGCAGGGCTTTTAAGATCATGGGAAATCGAATATGCAACGAACTGGATCATATCCTTCTTCTCCTTCAGCATTGCGAGCCTCCCCTGAAGCTCTTTATAAAGCCTTGCGTTGTGGACGGCGACCGCGATCTGGTTTCCGACAGTGACAAGAAGATCAATCTTTCCATGATCAAGAGAAACCACACGGCTGGAGGCCAGATTCATAACCCCGTCAACCCTGTCCCAGGTGACAAGAGGAACACAGATGATCACCTTAAAGCCCATGGCGGCAAGGCGTTCGGCCCTTTTTTTATCCTCCAGATCCGTCACATACTGAGCCAGGAAAGATCTTGTCCTTGCCGCCTTTCCGGTGAATCCCTCGTCAAGGTTCACCTTTTCAAGCCCTGCTGCTTCCATGCCCCGGTGGGCCGCCAAAAGGAGTCCTTCCCCTCTTTCGTCCATGAGATAGATTCTGCCGGCGTCGTATTCAAAGGCCTCCATCACCCGTGACAAAGCCCCATCAAGCAAAAGGTCTATGTCGTTTATCCCGGCCAGATAGTTGCTCATCTCAAGGACGGTTGAAAGGGCCCTGTTCCTCTGCTCAATGTCCGAGCGGGTAAGCTCGACGGATATGTAGCGTCTGTCCAGCAGCATCAGTTGACGATCCAGACCGTTGCGCCCTTGGCCAGCTGGGCTACCCTGTTGGCCACCCTCCCGATTGCGAACTCCTTTACCTTTGAAAGACCTCTCCTTCCCACCACAATAGTGCCGTATTGTCCGAGCTTGGCCTCCTTGACAATTGCCGCAGATCTGCTCTCTGCGCCTGTTATTACCTTGGTTGTGATATTTCCTATGGGAATCCCGCCGGCGCTGAGTCTGTTTACAGCCTTCTGAAAAACATCATTTATGGCGATCTCCGCCTCTGCAACCTCTTGCTTTTCCTTGAGCCTTATGACATGTATCAGGCCTATTTCAGCACCCGAGTCACCCAGTACGGAGGCAACAAAATCAACTGCCCTGATGGACCCTTCGGACTGGTCCAGGCCTATCAGAACCCGACCCGGGTTCCTTTGCCTGGAAACCACGATGAGCGGCAGAAACGACAGCTTATCCATGAGCTTGCCGGTGACGCTTCCCCAAACAACATTCTTGACTGCCCCTGCTCCCTTTCTCCCCACGAGCACAGCGCTGTAATGCTTCCTGGCCTCCTTTAGAATGTCCCTTGTAATTCCTTCTCTGCGCTCCTGTATTTTTATCTTTATGTTCTTTCCAGGAAAATTGGCTTTCTTGAGCATGTCCGAGGCCTTAACCATATGCTCCCTCAGCTCGTTTTCCTTTTGCATTTGCCAGGCCCTTACGTCTGTGATCCTTGAGGCAAACTTAGGATTTTGTTCCAGATCCCAGTAAATTTCCGGTATGGCGGTAAAAACCGAAAAAAGAACCACCTCTATGCCTTTTTTTGACGGCAGTCTGCTCAGATATCTGACGGCCTCCAGGGCCTGCTCAGATCCGTCAAGGGCAACAAGTACTTTTCTTTTTTCCTCGGGCATCACATTTCCTCCTGGTAGATCTCTCTTTTGTTTTCGCGGTGGTCAACCATGTAGAGAAGGGCCGCCTTTTCCTTGAGCTCGGTCTTGAGTTGCCCCAGCTTGCTCCTGTCAACGCCGTACATACGGATATAGACCTTCCTGTAACCCTGAGGAACCCTCTCATAGGTGCTCAGGATACTGACCATGCGGCCTCCGAATTTTCTCATTATATCTGCCAGATCTTTAATGGAACCGGGTCTGTCTTCCACCTGGAAGGCAAACTGGATGCCTCTTTTGCCGACACCGGTCAAGGAGATCATGGCCCTGAAGAGATCGTTCTTGGTTATGGTGCCTACCACTTCTCCTTTATCATCCACAACCGGTGCCCCTGAGATCTTGTTGTCCAGGAGAACCTCAGCGGTTTCCTCAACAGTGAAGTTCATGGGCACGGTTATAGGATTGGCGGTCATTATGTCCTTAACCTTGATCTTTGAGATAAGAAAAAGCAGCTCATGAACCTCAAGGGTAGTTGCGTCCGAGGCAGAGGACCTCTTGAGGTCCCTGTCCGTAACAACTCCCGCAAGCTTTCCTCTCTTCATGACAGGCAGCATACTGATGTTGTGTTCCTTCAGGAGCTTCATTGCATCCTGCATGGAATCATTAACATCCACCGTAATAACCGCCTTACTCATCCAGTTCCTGACCAACATCTCTGTTCCTCCCTTTTCCTACCGCTGCCGTGCTTTCCATTTTGGACCCGGGCCAGCGGGTTAAAAGATTTTGTAAAGCCGTCCCTCAAAAACCCCCTTGATCTCCATTATAGTAATATTTACATGAGCAAGGTTTTCTGTGCAAACCGTTTCGTAATTCAATTTTGATAAGGGGCGCCGAGGGGCTGTTAAAAATTAAAAGCAAACCCCATACCATCTTGGGGGGAAATTCTGGAAAATGGAAGTAGTTGATAAAATAAAGGTGTTGAAATCAATGGTGGTTTGCCCGGCGTTTATACGGTATGCACCCCTGTCATGATTTTTTACAACTTGTAAAGGAATGGATTTTCCTGTTAGCGGTTCACCTTGAAAACAGATGTTCCAAATTGTACTGTGGTCTCTCAGAATGAAAGGAGCAAAAACATGCCGGCAGGATATGGAAATCTTATAGAGGAAAACCTGGCAGCGGCCTTTGAGGGTGAAGATTATTTAAGCCTGGCCGTGAGGCTGGAAGGGAAGCCGCTGGAGGACGGGGTGGCTTTAAAGGCCTTGGGAAAGAGGTATGAGATCCGTCCAGAGGGGCTTTACGCGGATGGAGTAAAGGCAGAAGGTCCTGAGGCAGTGGTTGTTTCACTTTATGCATCCCATGCCTCTTCTGAATCCATCAAGACAGAGCCTTTCATGTCCTTTAAGGACTTTCCAGGAAGCATGCCGTATCACGGGGCATTTGCAGCCAACGCGGAAACAATACTCATTCCTCATGCAGTGACCATAGGAAAGCGTATTAATGAAATAGCAGGAAATTATGATGGTGAGGTGATTGAAAAAGGCGACTCGGGTGATTTATCGGTTCTGCTTTACCCTTTTCCCAAGATCTGCCTGCGCTATATCTTCTATATGCCGGATGAGGACTTCCCTGCATCTGCAACATGCCTTTTTTCATCCAACGCGCTTTCTTTCCTGCCCCTGGACGGATTGGCAGATGTCGCTGAATATACCTCAAGGGGCATAGTGAAGATATGCATGTCGCGAGGACTATGAGGGCCATGAACAGATGATTGTTGCGGCTCAACAGCCATACTTTGCTCCCTATTCAGGCTTTTTTCTAAAGGCCATGCTTGCGGACGTCTTTGTTTTGATGGACAGCGTCCAGTTTCCTAGGGGCGGTACGTGGCTTGCCAGGAACCGCTTCAAGGACTCCGTGGGAACCATGTGGCTTTCAGTGCCTGTTTGGAAAAAGGGCCTTGGTCTCCAGAAGATTGATGAGGTACGCATCTGTAACGAAAGGGGATGGAAGCGGAAGCATCTTGAAAGCCTTAAGGCAGCCTACGGCCACGCCCCTTTTTTTGAGGAGCATCTTCCGTTCCTTGAGATGTTTTTAGCAACGGATTATGAACGACTCACGGATCTTAACCTGGCCCTCATCCGTTATGTCTTCTCAGTCCTTGGAATTCACTCCAGACTGGTTCTGCTATCTGAAATCGAGGTGAATTCAAAGGAACCCTTGCTCTCAGTTGAAGTGGCCCGCCGGCTGGGTGCAACCCATTTCCTTGCACAGAAAAGCGCGGGAAAGTATCTGAATCAAAACCTGTTCAGGCAGTCAGGGATAGAACCAATATTTTTTAACAGACGCCGTTCAGCCTATCCTCAGCTTTGGAGCGGTTTTGTCGCAAACCTCTCGGTCCTGGACCTTCTATTTAACTGCGGCCCCAAGTCGAGAAAAATCATTTCAAACGAGTTGTCGGAGCGTGACAGACACTTCTTTATTCCCTTCACTGCCGGACCCGGTTGAGCGACTCTTAGAAGGGTATTCGTTGCTTCAGCACGGCAGGCATGGGTTCGAATTTTAAAAGGGTTGCCACCCTTGACTTATCAAAACTTATTTTTTTATACTGACTCAAGCTGGGAGCGATTTCTTATCACCGACATAAACATTCCAGGTTCCTTTCTCCTAAATGGAATCCATAGACGGGATCATTTACCGGAAGAGGGGAGGTGGTAGCTTTCGTGAAAAAGTCTTTTTTCTTCTTTGCCTTAACCATCCTTTTGGTACTGCCGGCGTTCCAGGGGCAGGGAGGGGAACCCGGCGGCATTCTCGATACCGGTCCTGTTCCTGTTTCCCGCAACCTTACAACCTGGAAAGTAGTCTTTGTCGAATTTCTTCCTCCTGCGGAAGGTATGGAGGGACAGGGACGTGATGAAAGGGTATTTACAGGGGAGATTTCCCGCAAGGGTTCATTCCATCCAAGGAACGCGCTGGATCTCGTTCACGGCAATATCAGGGCAGCCGGGGCTCTTCATGGCCTTTCATTCGAAATAGTCGAAAGCGTAGCAATGATCCCCCATGATGCCGATATAGCGGTATTCGGGGCTGTTGTTCGCTGCATGGCCGGAAAAGAAGCGGTCGTAGAGCTGGAGTGCGAGTTCCTTGAAGTAAAGGCAGGTGTCTCGCTCGGACGGCGTACCTTTGCCAGGACCGTGCAGGGTGAGGGCATACCTCTACTGGTCGGCCGTCCGGTCCACATGGTTGGAAGCCATATGAACGATTTTCATCCCCAGAGAACCATCATCAATGCAGCGGCGTATCTGTGCGTGACGGATCTGGTCCGGTATCTGGATGAGCTGGCGGGTAAAAGAAGATGAGATCACTCTATAATAAAGGACTCAGGCTTATAGTGGCTTTTCTCCTTGTCCTGCAAACTTCATGCGCCGCGACTGTTAAGGAAATTCCCACGATAGCGCCGGCACGGGAGGGGATGGTTGATTCCCGCACTTACACCGCCTGGTATGAAGACCGCAAGGAATATGACCGCCTTCTTGCCCTTCTCAGGAAGGAGATGGGCGCGATACAGCTCACGGAGGCCAATGTCAGGTTGGGCATCCGCCTCACAGAGGATGAAAGGGCGACCATCCGGGATGTTTTCGAAAGATACGGCTCCAGGGACCCTCTCGGTGATTTCTACCGCATGCGACAGATAGATCCGGGTGGCAGTTTCTACGACCCGGAGGGAAAGCTCTATGTCTTTGACGACCTTGCAGGGCTTCATACTTACGGACTCGTGGATTTCAAAAAGGCCGGGGAATATAACGGGAAGACAAAAAACCTGCATGAGGAGATAGGGAAAAGGGGAATCATGAGCTATCCCGTCTCCGACTACTACAACAGCCGCAGATTCCTTTACAACGCGTTTTTCTACAGGCCTTCAGGAGAAATTCCCAAAGGCTTTCGTCTGGTTCCAGGACGAATAGACCTTGTGACGCCATTTTCAGACGGCTACCTGAATACAGTCCGGAAGCTGGATTTCAAGGACGCCGGGGATAGGATAAAGGAACGGGAGTCCTTTTTAGCGGCCCATCTGGGCGGCAAAGAGTTGCCTCTGGATGGGCAATCTTCTCCCAACATGGTCAAAGAACCACGATCATTTTTCAATGCCATGGCACGCTTTGTCGAAAACCTCAGGGGATATAAGCCGGTCGAGATCCATTTTCTGCTGGCCTCCCATGCCTATAAGGCATACAGGTTCAGCGGCGATCTATCATTGCTGGAGGAAATAATACGACACGGAGAAGAGGCCCTTCGGGTAAAACATGTGAATTCGCTTGAGGATCAGCACAGGCGAAACCTTGTTTCCTTCTGGCTCGGGCTTTCCTTTCTGAAAAGAGGCGACAAGGAAAAGGGCCTTCAGTTCATGGAGAAATTTATTGCAGGCATTGACGCCTGGGAAAAGGCCGTCTCAGACGACCACGAAACAAAAAAGAAAATCCTTGAAACCGCCAGCCGGGAGGCTCTGGATCAAGCCAGGAGGGATGCAGCCTGGCAGAAGGCCTTCATAGTGCTTTTCGTGCTGGCCGGTGCGGCAGGCTCCATGGCGGCCACGGGAGGACATCCCCAGACGGCGGCAGCGGCATCCTCCCAGTATCAGATGCTCCAGTCCATCGGACACGCAGCTTCATCGGTAATCCAGAACATGGACGCCACCTTAAGGCAAATGGGGATTTCGGCTGAAACAAAGGCCGAAATCCTGAGATACCTTTCCCCTTATGCCCTCAAGGTTAACCGCTATCTGGACAAGCATGAGATGGTGGATTTTTTCCTTGAAATGGGAAGGGCCTATGAGTCCAAGGGGAAAAAGGTTAAAGCGCTGGAGCACTATCAAGAGGCTATCCGGATAGTCGAGAGGCAGCGAGCGACCATCTTTACGGAAAGAGAAAGAATTGCCTTTTTCAGCGCCAAAGGGGAGCTCTACGACCGGATCATTCTTCTTCTTGTGGACCTTAGCCGGCCGGGGGAGGCCCTTGAATACCTGGAGCGCTCCAAGTCCAGAGCCTTCCTCGATCTGCTGGGGAGCAGGCGCATTATCCTGAGCGATGCAGGGGAAAACAACGAATACTCCCGCATGAAGGAGACAACCGGCGAACTGGACGCCCTGCTCGGCGGCAGAGACACAGGGGCCGAACAGGTGCGCGACCTGATCCAGAAGGCAAAGAGGGCCATCGCGGTTGTAAGCAAGCATGATGTGGCGCCCGCCAGGATGATGGAGCTTGCCTCGCTTTCCACTGTTGAAACTCTCAAGGCGGAAGAGATCGTCCGACTTCCCGGGCCTGATGAGATCCTGGTTGAGTACTATCTGTCAGATAAAAAAATGATAATCTTTCTGGTTAGAGACGGAAACATTGAGGCGGTTTCAGTCCCGTATGAAAGGCAAGTCCTCAAGGACACGGTGAAAAAGTGGCGTGCAGCCGTGGCGGCCCGTGGGGAGTGCATGGATCTTTCCATGGATCTGTACAGACGGCTTCTTGCCCCGGTGGAAGGCAGACTCGGCAAACGTAAACTTATTGTAATCCCTTACGGGGTTCTTCACTATCTTCCCTTCCAGGCCCTTCATGACGACCGGGGATATCTGGCCGAGCGGTTCACCCTGTCGGGTGCATCCAGTGCCACGGTCATGGCTTTTGTGGGTAAAGACTTCCAAAAGGACGACAGACCCTGCCTCGTCATCGGAAATCCCACCGGGGATCTGGTCCACGCCGAGAAAGAGGCCCGGGCCATATCCCTCACCAGAGGAAGAAGCACCCTCCTTACAGGGCCTGAAGGGACGGAATCTTATGTTCGGGAAAGAGGAAGATCCTACAGCGTTATCCACCTGGCCACCCACGGCAGATATGATGAGAAAAATCCCCTTGATTCCCACATCGTCCTTGGGGCCGACGGCAAAAACGATGGAAGGTTAACATCGCGGGAGCTTTTTGCCACCAGACTGGGGACCTCCTTGGTTACCCTTTCAGCATGCGAGACGGGACTCTCCCTTAACAGGACAGGCGATGAACTCATAGGTCTCCAGAGGGGGCTGATCTTTGCGGGCGCCCGTTCCATAGTTTCCTCCCTCTGGCCCGTGGACGACGAGGCCACGTCATTTCTCATGAAGTCTTTTTACAGGAACCTCGACACGATGGACATAGCCGGAGCCCTGGCAGAGGCCCAGAGGGAGACAATGGCGAGCTATCCGCATCCCTTCTATTGGGCGGCCTTTGTGCTCTCCGGGGCATCGGACTGGCGGAGGTGATTCCACAACAAGGCCCGGTCAAAGGAGGCTCTTTGAACATGAAAGGGAAAAAAATCATTTTTTCAATTCTTGCTGTAATTTTTATTTTTTCCGGCTGCGGCGTAACCTTTGTGAGAAACCTGAAGCCCCCCATCATTCAGGAACGACCGGCCAATGTCCTTCCCCTGGCCGTTGCGGTGCCTGTTTCCAGCGATCTTTTGGAGCATCGTGCGGTAATAAGCCTCCTCGAAGGAGACACTGTGTATGTTTTCAGGTCCATTCCCGATTTTTATGTTCAGAGTCTAACGGCTCGGTTTGAAACCGTGGAGGTCTTTCCCGAAGGCGAAACAATACCAGAAGACCAATTTGATCTAATCGCCCGCATGTCCATAAGGACCGAGGAGCGCAAGCTTAGCTGGGCCTCAGCAGGGCTTTTCATGGTATTAACTCTGGTCATGGAGGATATGAAGGGCAACAAGTTGATCTCCAAGACCATAGAAGCTCCAAGGCAGGTTTTTTCGGCAATCGGCGGACCCATGTCCGACATGGCCCTGGCGGAAGCAAGTGAAGCCATGGCCAAGGTATTCGAGTTGTTCGGGAAGGAAATCGAAGCATCTGAATCCTTGCGGAGACTCGGGCACAGGCCATGAACCTGCTCCCTGTCCGGCACTGAGCAAGGCCTTGCTTTTCTCATCCGAAGCTTGCAGTCAATATATCTGTAATCCGCATGCTTGCATGATCCAGGGGACTGTGGTTTTCTGGAATGGATTCAGGCATACAGGCAGTTGCGGCGATTATTGATTCGAGAGTATATCCGGCAAGCATGTTGCCGAAGGAGAGCGTCTCAACCCATTCCGTTTCATCCCTAAGGATCACGCACGGAGTTGATAACCAGCATGCCTCCTTCTGCACGCCGCCTGAGTCGGTAAGTACTCCTCTGGCCTCCTCAACCAATCTAATCATGTCCGCATAGCCGACCGGTTCAATAAAGCGCAGCCCATCAAGGCCAAAGGGGAGAAATGCTCCGGGGATGAGTCCGGCAGTTGAAAGTGCCTTGCGGGTTCTGGGATGCAATGGAAATATAACGGGCTCATTTTTGGCAAGTTCCCTCAGTGCGGTAAAGATGTTGATCAGTCTATCCATATTGGCCGTATTTTCAGCCCTGTGGACCGTGGCGAGCAGGTATTTTTTCGGCTCCAGTCCCAGGCGTTCAAGGATTGAGGAACTCCTCCGCGCCATGTCCCTGACCTTCAGGACGGATTCATACATGACGTCTCCGACCAGATGCACCCCTCGGGTAATGCCTTCAGCCTTCAGGTTGGCCAGGGCGGTGTCGGTGGGGCAAAAGAGAAGATCAGAACATCGGTCAGTCAGAAGGCGGTTGATTTCTTCAGGCATGCGGCGGTTAAAACTGCGCAAACCGGCCTCCACATGTGCCACCTTGATGTGGAGTTTCACCGCGGCGAGTGCGCCGGCAAGCGTTGAATTGGTGTCCCCGTAAACTATTGACAGATCCGGCTCCAGCTTCAAGAGTACCTGCTCTATCTTCTCCAGCATAAGCGCGGTCTGATAACCCTGGTCCCCTGAACCAACCCCGAGGTTTATGCAGGGGGCCGAGATATTTAGTTCATCGAAGAAGATCCTTGAAAGGGTGTAGTCATAGTGCTGGCCAGTGTGAAGGATTAATTCCTCGTGGCCGGCATCGGCAAGGGCTTCACTGACCGGCCATGCCTTAATGAAGTTGGGTCTTGTGCCGACTATGGTGACGATTTTCATCTGCAGCCATCATCTATCTGCATTTTTGCCAGGCCTTCCTGGCACGCTGTGTACCGCTTATGGCAGACAGGGCATTTAAGGTCGCCGCCCAAACGTTCACCGCACTCGCATACCCAGCCGATACGTCTGGCCGGATTGCCTGCAACAAGCTCATGATCGGCCACATCTTTGGTAACAACCGCTCCAGCGCCTACAAAACTGTATCGCCCCAGTGTTATTCCGCAGACGATTGTGGCATTGGCGCCTATAGTAGCCCCCTTTTTTACAAGAGTCTCAAGCAGTTGGTGCTTCCTGGACAGTTCAGCCCTCGGATTGATCACGTTGGTGAATACCATA
>QZIK01000040.1 GCA_003599015.1 Desulfobacteraceae bacterium
CTGTAGATGGAGTTATCCTTCCATCTGAACGCGGCCTTTAAAGGCTCCCTTTCACTGAGTTCCTTGCCCTCATTTGCGAGATCAGCGTAAACGATTTCAACTGCTCCTTCGCTTTCAAGCTTCTGAGGAGGAACCACAATGACGGGTTGATTCTCCCTCATGTAGTCGAAAATTAGATATGGCCTCTGAGCTAACGAAGCCTTCCCGGGCCTCCTGATGACTGTGCTGGAGATGCCGCTCACACATCTCCTAAAGGCTTCAACCATGTACTTCGGAAGTCCCCATTGCCACCAGGTTGCCGGATCATCATCCTCCCACCTTCGAGCCATCTCAAGAAATCTCTCAACCACATCTCCATTTGTAGGCGAGCCATACTGCAAGAACCGTTTGATGGGTCTTGGAACGTTGAATCCCCTATTGTGCCATCTTTCGATCAAAGTTTGAGCAGATTCATAGACGCCTCTAGGCTGTCTGATTGCGTCAAGAATGAATTCGCGAACGAATTTTTCTATGTATTTTTCAGGGATGAGACCGTGCAGCAGGATACGAGTGACAAAAGGATGACCCTCAATTCCTCTAAAAAGTTCAAGATTATTCTCGATAAGGCATTGAATAAAAGCGAATTTTAGTCTTTGCGCAAGCGCTTGGTCCGGATTGAATCCAAGCCCTCCAAAGATATGCGGCCATAGCTCGTGGCCTTGTTCCTCGCCGTATGTGAAAATCCCTGCCCACACGAAGTAGAGGCTCATAACAGCCCGAAACTTGTTAGGAATCAGTTTCATAACAGAATCTAATTCCCGATTCTGTGAGCCTCCCAAAATAGCGCCAAGGCATTTCTTCAGTGTTTCATAAGTATCCTCTCCCTCTTTTCTCTCAACGACTCCGATCAATCTAATGCCGGCAAATTCGTCCAGGACAGCGTCCCCAAATTGAGAGAAAAAGCGGTATGGATCCGTCCCATTGCCGAAGGCGTCAAGAATGGTCGATGAGCTGATGGCCATAAGAGGTCACCACTAAAAAGGTGTATGAAACAATATGTGAGCGCAACTTAGCCAGCCTAGTGCAACCATGGCTATTGTGGCCCCTGGATCGGATGAATTCCAGAAGCACCTCCATTCGCTTTGGTCAATTCCCGAGCAAGCCCTTCGCACAGCGCAATGGCAGCAAAGCACGCGCAAGCTGCAAAAGGCAAGGTCACGGGATTCCTCCCGATATGCTGACCGAAGTGACCGACAGACTGAAGATGATCAATAAGAAGATAGGTGGGTTTCGTAACGAACCTGGCCAAGGGCTGTGATTTCTGCGTACCTGTCATCAGTTGAAGAAGTCTGCATTGGCCTGTCAACGAGGCGGGGAGTTTAGCGCTTAGAATCTCGTCCATGACCTTTTCGCCGTCGAATTTCCACTGCTCGATCCATGCAGAGGGTATGGAGAGGTCCTTTGAAAGCTCCGCATTCCAAACAAGGCGCAAGGCGTAATCTGCAATCCCTCGCATTCCGTTTATCGCGAGTTCGGGCTCGGGCAAAAGGTCCCTGATGGCCCGGTCAACATACCCATAGAGCTTTTGATCAGCTCCATGGACCTGTGACAGTCTCATCTGGAGGAAAGATCGAATGTTCGCATCGAACTTTTCTTCGCTTCCAAAGAGTCTGTGCAGATTCTCAACCTCGGTTCTTTGTTGGCCTGCATACTGCTGAAAAATTCTGCATGAAGAGGTCACGCGGTTCCTGGCTACTGAGATGTAGCCCCTATCTTCGAGCGACTTAAGCCGAAGGTGAGGGATTTCCTGTACAGATAGCTCCGCTTCCTTGTCTGTCAAGACGGCTAGATCGGCCTGCATATCCGGTGTGCAGTCCTCCCAGAGCCCGCCAAGCATATCCCTGCACTCTGCCAAAACCATACCACCGAGTGCGTTGATATCAGCGGGTGTTACTTCCTCACCGTCTCCAACTCGATCATACAGGCGTGACAATAGCGCTGCGGATAGAACAGGGACTCCCCCGGTCCAATTGACCAGCTCTTTAGGCGCACCGGCTTTGAACGATATTCCACGCGAGGCAAATGGCGAGAGTAGCCCATCCCAGTCCTCTTCTTCAAATGGGCCTACTTGAACAGGGGTGTCGTAAAAGATCTCCCAGAAATCCGATGTCCTCGAATCCTCGGTCTTACAAAGCTCCTGAAGCCGCTGTCGGCTGCCGGTAACAAGGCGAATACTCCTTCGCCCTGCAAGATCTCTCATGTAATCCCATAGGTTTCGTGTCAGCTTTGCTCCGGCGAGCACACGGTCAAAGCCATCAAGAACAAGGAGAATACGCACTTTTTCCTCTTCAAGGATTTCTAAGACCGTGGTTATGACGTCCCCTTTGCCGTTTTCACCATCCAGAAGCTCACGGGCCAGATCCGGGCGAACCTGTTCGAGCCCTTGCCCGATCCTCCCAGCCAGGTCACGCTTGAAATCTGCATCGGATTCAGGGGTTCTATGCCTGAGGTCCCAATACACCGACGTCAAATAATGTTCACCTTTCCGCGCAAAGAAATCGGAAAGGTGAAGGAGTAAGACTGTCTTGCCGATATGTTTTGGGCCGATGACCGAGACATGGTCCGGTGTGGGTTTGGTCAGGTGATTGCAGAGTTTTTGGAAGAGGCGTTTCCTACCTCGCATCACCACTGGATAGGCGCCAAGTACCTGGTAGGGGTTCATAGCGACTTCTCCTCACCTTCCCGCCTTGCAAGTTCAACGAGATCCGTAAAATCAATATGATGCCTGATCCATCGAGCCATCAGCGGTATGGCCAACTTATAAACCGAAGACCTGGGTGTAGAATCCATGCGAACGATGTCCAGCTCCCGCAGGTGTTCCATATCTTCTCCAATCCGATCCCCTTTTGGGATGATGACCCCTGTTTCTTCCAGCCTATCCTCCAAGAAATCCAGGGTGATCGGGTCGGGCCTCGCCGCGAAGCGATCACAAAGGGCAAGAAGAAGGCGCCTTCTCTCTGTCCCGGCGTAATTCCATAGGGTCCGGAAGTGCTCATTATCCCGGATCATCTCGTTGGCTGCCGCTTCTACTCCGTTTAGAGATATGGTTCGTTCGCCGGTCTCGGCAGCGTAATCGAAGATGCGGCTGCACAATGACTGGATAAGAAACGGTTGTCGAGCGCAAAGCTCAACGACAAGATCCCTGGCTTGAGGCACAAAGGTTAGGAGGCCTTCCACCGGTCTGGTGACTAGCTCTCGTGCATCCTCCAGTTTCAACGGTCCTACCTCGATTCGGTACCCAAAGCCGAAAAGGGCGGACCAGTATTCCTCGCGCAAGCGTTTCAGCCTCCTTGTTCCCGTCAGGATGGCTGATAGATCAGCATGAGCATGCAAAAGGTAACGGATGTTCTCAGGAACCTGAGGACTTGTTATCCCGGAATCGATGCCTTCCTGCAACTTATCGAATTCATCAAGCATCAAAAGCAGCCTTCTTGGCAGGATGGCTTTAATGGCCGACTCAACATATGTCTCAAAAACCTCGAACGGATGATCGTTGTCAAATGCCTTGTTCAGCGCCTCATTGAACTGGAACTTGAAATGACGTTTGGGATCTGGCGGGGGCTGGTCCGGCAGCCACAAAATCACTCCTTCTCTGTTCAAGGCATTTCCGATCTCTCGTGCCATTAATCGAAACACTTCCCGAGTCGGAAGGCCGGTTTTGCTCTCGTGGCCTTCGCCGCTCTGAAGCGAACAGTAAACAACGATCCATCCCGAAAGAATCCGTTCTGTCTCGAAATGTTTAAGGATGGAGGTTTTTCCTGTGCGCCGGTTCCCTTCGAGGAGCACCACGTTGGCTCTGTGGGATGTTGTAATCTGCCGCCTGATGCGGTCGATGATGTCTCTTCGCCCGATAAACATCTCCCGGCGGTCAACCGGCGGACCCACAATATAGGGGTTCGCTCCCAAAGTCTGTTTCTGAGCCGCATCCCGCGTCGGGCGGATGGCAATAGATATTGGAATCTCCCCGGAGACAGCCTTTCCGTCAAGTCGCTCCGCTTGCCACAAGAGTTGAAGGTCAAATGTACCGGACACCGGTGTTGCGGGGATGGTCAAGGGAACAGTTAGAAAACCGCCCTCTCGAAGATAGTCCACATGACCCCTTCCGACACTTGGCCTTGTAGCAACTGAAACTCTCCGCAGGGCTAAAGGAGAATCATTCCTTACTCTTAACAGGACTTCGCTCTCCCTGGCGGTCGGAACCCATTCGGGTTCGAGGCTGGGGTGTAATCTGGTGTTCGCCAAAAGACTTTCTTTTTCTCGCAAGATCAGTCCCAGGAGATTCATACAAAGCCTTTCTGCGGCTCTCGTATGGAATCCGGAATCGCTCTGAAGAAGGCGACAGGCATTCTCAATTCCAGCCCTTGCCTCTTCCAGGGAAATCAACCGACCGGTGTCTTCCGGGATCTGGGAAATCCCTCTAAGTTTCCTGGCTGCCCAATTCATGCCTTCTAGCCATTCGGCCAGGGTGTTTTCGATCTGCGCTTGATCGAGACTTCCTGCGATTTCTTCCCAGAACCGAGAACAAGCGCCGGCAAAGCGATCAAATAGGGGAAGCGTGTCCTTGCGATCGACACTCGGGTCGTTCTTTAAGATCTCAAGGGTTTCCGGTGAGGTTTCGAGCCAGGTCAGTATGGGGTTTTCCTCTGCCTTCGATAGGTGTTGAAGAAGGAGTGACACAGCGTCTTTTCCGATATCTCTATACTTCTGAGCAATGAGTTCCTGGACAGGGATGGGTGGTATAGGCAAAGGAAGATGACGCAGAGTCCGGATGGAAAGATGCTGGATAGTGGCCCCACGCGCATGACCCTCAAGCCATTTCTGGATGCTTTCCGATTGTAGTAAAGCGGCCATGTAGTGAGGTGACAGACCCTCCAGCGGCCGCAACACGGCCAGACTCTTTGAGGCCACCGCCCCGACGCCTCCGTTTCCAACAAGGCCCACCTTTCCTATAGATCCTGACACAGACAATAAAACATCACCAGGCAGGAGTCGGCTTTCATACCGGATCTTGCCCGAAGCTTGCTTCGACAGGAACAGCGGAGGGCTAGTGATTTTGCCGGTCTCAATGTCCGCGATTCGCAGCAGCCCCACGATCCTTTCAGGCTCCTCGGGCCTATCTCTCAGATCTCCTTTTTGATAGGATACGCCTGCAAATACCTTAGCGACGGACCCAATTGTCTTCACAGGGATGTCCTTATCAGCCTTTGAAATTTCCTTCAGCAAGCGTTGGAGTATCGTATCCCCAGGCTTCTTGGCGACGAGTTCCCAATCGCGCTTTGCAAGATCCTTGACCCCGCTCTCCCACAGGTTCTCGCCCTTTTCCCCCTTTCGGAAGGCTGCCGCTGCATCAATCGCTGATATCACCCTTTGGCCAGGAATTTCATCGCCATCAGAGGCGAGTTGGTCAACAACATAGAAGCGGACCTTTTCGGCGGGCATTTCGCGCTTGAAGATAAGCAGGTTGGCCTTGACGCCTGAAAAGGGCGAAAAGGAATTCTCAGGCAGAGATATAACACCTTCCACCCGGTATTCGTTGAGAAGAATCTTCCTGACATGGAGATCCGCTCCTGTGCGGAAGAGGCTCCCCTCCGGCAATGCTATGACCGCGCGGCCTCCCGGCTTAAGAGACAGCATCACGTGTTGAAGAAAGAGGGTCTCAATCAGTTGAGCGTTGACCGGGAAAGGGTACTGGGCTGAAGTGATCCCATCGGGCGTGAGTTCGCCGCGATGCCGGAATCCCCACGGAGGAGCCGCAAGAATGCAATCAAACCCCTCTGTTGAACGGTTTTTGCCCACGGGACGCAAAAGCGCGTCTCCTTTTTCCAGTCCGGGGTTGTCAATGCCGCAAAGAACCACGCGGGTCACGGTGATCACATAAGGGATCAGCCCGATCTCAACACCAAAAATGGAGCGCTGTTGGACATCCGCCCACCTGCCCGGCGACATCTGCCTCAAGAGCAGTTTTATATGACGAACCGATTTGACAAGAAGTCCGCCTATTCCAAAACATGGATCATAAACACGCTCACCGGGATGGGGATCGGCAAGTTCAACCATCAGGTCGGACACGGGATCAGGGGTCATAAACTCTGTCCCCATCCTGCCTCTGGGTTCAAAAGCCCTTTTTAGGAGCGATTCAAAGACCAGCTCAACCGTTTCTCTATCCAAGGCTGTTTCAAAGGGCAAATTCATGACCCACTCAAGGAGGCTGTCCCGAATCTCCACTGAGAGTCTCGTGAATTCAGATAGCGTCAGGAGGACCCTCTTCGTGCGATGAGCAAGTGGGCTTGAATGGTTGTTCTTAATTCCAGGGAGAAGCTCGTTATCAATGAAACTGGATGATTTCTCTCCTCGGAGAGTACACCAGGATCGCCACCGGAGCCTTTCGGGTATCAACGGTGAATAATCGATCCCATCAAATTCGGCTATCGCCTCCTGTTCCGCTTCGTATAGATCCAGCCAGCGGAAAAACAGAAGACCAGCGATGGGGAGAATGATGCCCGCATCGACAGGAGATCTTTCGTGGCCTATCATCCGGTGCTCGGATAAGCGAGAGAGAAGAGATTGCTCAATTTCAGTATGGGCTTTGGACTTCATTTATTAGAAACCGCTAAAATCATTTGATTCATCGACAACGACAAAATCACTACAGTTCCCCTGCAAAAGCTTTCTGGAGGATAGCCCCAGGTATAGCTTGAACCGCTTTCTTGGTCATCGATTCCATTAATCGAGTTAAAATGTGACGTGCTTCAAACATGCTAGCAACCAATTTCTTCTGCTCAGAGATTGGAGGAAGTGAAATCGGCATTCTAGCTATTTCCTGAGCATTGATATTTACCATGCCTATTGCCCGCCGTGCGGTATGTAAAATGTAACTCCTGCCAACGCGACTATTAATCACAGAGGAAACGAATTGTGGCAAAGCCCTAGATTCGTCCACTTGAAGGCGTATAAGGTACGAAGCGAATACACAATCCTTTTTCACCCCTTCAAATACAGCCGCCTTACCAACCAACTCCAAGCTATTCGTTCGATTTATGAGAATGTCTCCGTCCTTGAGACAATATTTTTTGAACTCATCTTCGTTCAGATCGATATGCTTCATATCGGACATGTCCAAATACCCGTTACGAATATTACCCATGCGAAGAATAGCGACACCCTTTCCGTTATTGTCTGCTTTTTTCGAGATACCGTATTGACTCCTAATGAGGATTTCACCCAGTTTCACTGTATCAATCTTGCAAGCCTTTTTTTCCTTTGAGAGTCTTTGTAGATAATCGGCAAAAATCGCGGGCTCTACCATCTCCGACTCTTTCAGTGCCTCCTTACGCAGCTTTTGGATCTCGTCCACCCGGGCCATCATTTCCCTGATTCTCGCAACAATGCGGCGCTGTTCAGGGAGGGGAGGGAGGGGGATCTTGTGGTCCCAGAAGCTTTTCATTGAAACTCTAGGCAGGTTGGCTCCTTGCATATTTGCCATGGCAAAGTCTAAGAACTCCTTCGATCTCAGATAGTAGGCCAAGAACTCCCGATCCAAAATCTCTGGATTTGGCTTGAGCGGAATCAACTCACTTGTCCCGACGCCAGGTTTGTCTGGCACTACCACTTTATTTAAGTATGGCCTCAATTTTGAGTAGAGGACATGGGAAGTATCAAAAGAACATTTCGCCGAACCCAGTTGAGAGACTTTACAAAACTGCTGTGACAGGACTCGTCCTGTGCCGCTTTCTATATCTTCAAGAGATAGATTCCATACTTTGGCTTCTGGCTCTGGCATTGGAATATTGATAGCAGGGGCGACTTCTCTTAGGGTCGAGTATTTCCACTGCCTACCCATTGTTTTGCTCCAACATCTCTTCCAATTCCCCCAGCAATTCCAAAATTCTTTCCTCCTTGGCCTTGATGGACTGGACCAATTCAAGCGCCGGGCGGTGGTTGTTGTCCTCTTTTCGGTTCGGATTGCGGGCCGAGAGATCCCAGGCTTTTTCCCGTATCTCGGAGATGGGCACGGTCCATGAATTCTCGCCCTCAGTGCGTTTCTCCCATTTTTTGAGAAAATCCGGGATCTGGCTTCCTTCCATGGGCCGCCGAGTCTGCTTCAGTTCAAAACCGTCATTGATGAGTTCATAATACCATACGCTGTCGGTGGCCCGGCCATCTTCACTCCGGTTGAAGAAAAGGATATTTGTCTTCACGCCCGTGTATGGCAGAAAGCAGCCCGCTGGAAGAGAAAGGATGGTGTGGACATCGAACTCAGTGAGGAGTCTTTCGCGTACCCTGGCATCGGGTCCGCCACGGAAGAGCACGCCTTCAGGGATAATGACGCCTGCGCGGCCTCCCTTGGCAAGGTTGGCCATGATATGCTGGAGAAAAAGGATTTCCGTAGAGCCTGAACGGATGGTGAAGTTTGTCTGAAGCTCGCGTGCCATCTTGCCGCCGTAAGGCGGGTTGGAGAGGATCACGTCGTAGCGATTCTTCTCGGGGACGTTGGCCGAGTGGACCTCAAGGGTGTTGGCAAGCTCGAGATTTGCCCCTTCGATGCGGTGGAGCAACATGTTCATGATCCCAAGCAGGTAGGTAAGGGGTTTGTTCTCAAAACCGTAAAAGGTTTCTTTGTCCAGTTTTTCAAGGTCCGTCAGGCTGAGGCTTCCTGCATTGCGGCGCACATAATCCGCGGATTCTGCGAGAAAGCCGGCCGTTCCGAAACAGGGATCATAGACCTTGTCTCCCAGCTTCGGCTTCACCACCTCTACCATGGCACGCACAATGTGCCGCTGGGTGTAGAACTCTCCGGCATAGCCTGCCGAGTCGGACGCTACGTCTTTCAGGAGGCCTTCATAAATCTCAGATAGCACGATAACATCTGTCGCGTCGCTGAAATGGAGCCGGTTGACCTGCTGGACGACCCTGGCAAAGCTTGCTCCCCTTCTGGAGTGGTTCCGGACAGAAGTGAAGATTCTCCGAAATTTCTCGGCAATTGAGTCGGCCCCAAGATTGGTGAGCTTCTCCCAAAGTTCCCCATTTACAAACTTGAGCATATCGTCGGGCCTGTCCGTCATTGCAGCCCATTCCGAGAAGCGGTATTTCCCCTCCAGTCGCCTGGCGTAGGGGATATCGTCAAAGGCGGCCTCTTCTTCCCGCCGGGTTTCCATTTCGTCAAAGGCCTTCAGAAAAAACAACCAGGCAAGCTGTTCCACGTAATCGCGCGGATTTACGCCGTCACTGTTGAGCTGGTCGCACGCGCTCTTGACTGCCTGCTGCACCTCCTGGCGGCGGTTGTCCACTTTTCCGTTGAAGGCGTCATTCCAGGTGTTGCTCTTTTGGGTCTTCGCTGCTATCTCTTTTTCCTTAGGCAATTTCCTCATGTTCCTATGTGATCCTCTTCAAAAGCGTAGAAAAGACAGGATAAACGGTGGCGCACGCTATCTCATGTGACCATAGGCACATAGAGATGCTCCTTGACCTCCTCAAGGTCCGATTTCAGGGCTGTTGCACCCCCATAGGCATTGAGAACAGTTCTAAAGCTTCCAAACTGTTCTACAAACTGGGGCGCGCTGTAGGTGCTGCCTCGCTCAAGGTCGTCGATGCCGAACATGGCATAGTGGTCAAGACAGGTCTGCCAGAAACGGACCTTGAACGGGTCATCACCTCTGGAAGACGCCGCGGTCCTGAATGATCCTGGGGGGTCAGCCGCTTTCTTATAGGGTGTCTCTTCATCAATGATGTAGGGTTTCGGTGAAGGGAAAGGTATGATTCTTGCCGGCCCTTTGTGATCTATTTCAATACCCAACAGGTGCCTAAGCCATTTTTCTTCCTGCTCCCAGAAGCGCACGACCCTATCGTGTCTGGTCGGCACGCGGGGCAAATCGAATCCAACTTTGGCCAGGATATCAACATCGTCAGTCTTGTCCATGTCCATATAGACACGCAGTGCGGCAAGGTGGATATCGCGGTCCTTAAGTTCGGCACGGAGGTCCTGCCGTGTCTCTTTGCCGATCCAGATCTTGAGCAGTTGATCAAGCGTGCCCGAGGCGATATTGAGCACAACCTCCTTGGACTGGGCTACATAATCCGCAAAAGGGATTTTCCGGCCGTCGGCCAGGCACACAAAGCGTTCCGTTGAAGAGATATAGACTGAAACCCCGCCGGCAACAGGCTTGATTTCCGGGGTAGTCGGCCTTGGAGCCTTCTTTGACGGCTTCCGGCTTTTTTGGAGATTGGCCGGATGGCCGTCGAACTCCGCGTCTTCAAGACCGCTCGCTCCTGCATAATCAAAAATGGTGAAGTACCGCTTGTCAATGTCCTCGCAGAGGCGCGTGCCGCGGCCTTTCATTTGCTTGTAGAGGATGGCGCTCTTGATGGGCCTTGCAAATACAATGTTCTTTGCATCAGGGGCGTCAAAGCCGGTGCTCAACAGATCGACCGTAACGGCGATCCGGGGTTTGGCCCTCCCGACCTCGGCGAAATTCCGCTCAAGCTGGTGGGAGTTCCGCTCCGATCTTGTTATCCGTGCTGCAAAGTCGTTGTCCCCGGACAGCCGGCGTAGCTCCTGGGCCATGAAGGCGGCATGGGTATCGTCCACACAAAAGACAATGCTTTTTTCGTCGCGCAGGCCGTATTTACCAAGCTGGTTCCAGAGGTCCTCAGCGATGATGCGAGTTCTGTCGGGAAGGCGGATATCCCGTTCAAAATTATCCGTGGTGTAATGCCGTCCATCCGGGCCTGTATATCCATTCTCATCCAGGTTGCTGATCCTCTCCTCCAGGAGATAAGGGACGAGGTATCCATCTTCGATGGCCTGTTTGAGCGAATAGACATAGGCCGGATCGCCGAAATATTCATAGGTGTCACGGCGAAGTTCCGCTTCGGTGAGCGCCTTTCGTGCTTGGTCTAGTTCGCGCGGGGTCGCCGTAAGTCCGAGCTGAAAGGCCACGCTGAAATGCTGGAGCACTCCGAACCAGTCCCCAAAGCCTGAGCGATGGCATTCATCTACGATGACGAGATCGAAAAAATCCGGGTCATAATGCTCAAAAAGTTTTCGGCCGCCGAGTTCGTCATCAAGGGTCTGGTAGTTGGCAAAAAACACATTTCCCACCAGGTGCTCACGGCGCCGAATAGTCTCCTTATCAATACTCACCCGCTCATCAGAGGAAAAGGCGGAGAAGGCTCTGTAGGCTTGGTCTTTTAAGTTGTTCCGGTCAGTAAGGAAAAGGATATGGTTTCGTCCGAGGACGTTCCCATGAATAAGCTTCCAGATGAGCTGAAACACTGTAAAGGTTTTGCCTGTTCCTGTAGCCATGAGCAGCAGAACGCGAGGGATTCCCCGGCTGAACCTGCAAAGGGCCTCAAACACAGCCATCTCCTGGTAGAGGCGCACTTTTTTCCGTGTGACCTGATCCTCATGCCACGGCCATTCAAAGGCTGAGCGCCATCTATCCCAGTCGATGTGATGGTTGCCAAGGCGATTCAGAATGTCGGCAGGTGAGGGAGGGGACGTAAGTGTATCATACTGGCCCGTTTGGGTATCTGTCAGGATGTACTCATGACCGTTGCTCGCCACGGAGAATCTAAGCCCGAGTCTTCGCGCATAGCGCGAGGCCTGCTGGATACCGTCCGCTGCAGGGCTGTCCTCGGCCTTAGCCTCAAGGATTGCAAGGGGCATCCGCCAAAGACGGAGGACGTAATCTGCAATGATCTTCTGGGTCTCATCGTACATGTTGTCACCGGTGAGATTGACCTGGCCCGGGCCGATGATGACCTGGCTGTCATACTCCCATCCGGCAGATCTTAGTGCCGGCTCGATGACCTCTCGGCAAGTGAGATTTTCGTTTCGACCCATGCTATGTTTCCTCTCCCGACTTCGGCCGCTATTCAGAATAGCAAGGCCTGTGCCGTCAATCCTTTTCGACGTATTTTTTGTACCAGTTGGTAAATGTCTGATAGTTTGGCAGGCCCAGTATCTTTGCCGCCTGGACTTTATTCCCGTGAGTTTCATCCAGTGCCCTGGCAAGATAATGCCGCGCCACAGTTGCCATAAGTTGTTGAAGATTCAGGCCATCACCTAATGGACGGTTGAGGATGTCTAGATGATTCGCCGGTCCAGAGGGCAAAAGGGCATCCCGTATGTCTTCGCTGTTGATCGTCTCGCCCTCACACCAGATGGCCGCTCGCCTCAAGGTATTCAGAAGCTCCCTGACATTACCCGGCCACGGGTGGTTCAAGAGAAGATTTCTTGCGGAGGCAGAAAGTTTTTTGTGCACAAATCCGGGCTCCTGCTCGCTTTCATGATTGATCTGCTCAAGAAGTTTATCAACGAGAAGGCTTAGATCCCCTGAGCGGTCTCGCAGGGGAGGTAAATGAATCACGGCAACGGCCAGACGATAAAAGAGATCCGGTCGGAATCTGCCTTTGGAAACCTCATCCGTAAGCGTTCGATTGGTTGCCGCAATGACGCGGACATCAACCTGAATCGGTCTGGTCGATCCGATTCGGAATATCTCCCCTTCCTGAAGCGCTCTGAGCAGTTTCACCTGGGCAGGGAGAGGTAATTCTCCTACCTCATCCAGGAAAAGGGTCCCGCCGTTTGCCTCCTCAAAAAAACCTTTGTGTTGTTTATCGGCACCTGTAAATGAGCCCTTTTCATGGCCGAAAAGCTCAGATTCCAGCAATTCGCCCGGGATAGCCCCACAGTTGACCGTTACGAAGGGCTTATCCCTCCTGGGGCTTGCCTTATGTATAGCCCTCGCGAGGAGTTCTTTTCCCGTTCCAGACTCACCCTCGATAAGCACGGAAACAGAGCGGGGCGCCACCCTGCGAGCCTTGGCTATAACCCTTCCCATAACCCGGCTTCGCTGGATGATGTCGGAGAACTCGGGTGCCTCGGGTGGAAGGCCTGCACTCAACCGCTCCAAACGCTCATCAGGCCGACGAAGAAGATCAGGAATGAAATCAGCCGAAATATCGAAAGGGACCGAGGCAGTCCGGACCCCATGTTCTTTGGATGACTCAATTAGCTCGGCTGCAAACCTTGTCTTGGCAAGAATTATCCAGACCGCCGCCATCGGGGGCGAGCCTGGACTCAGGTGGAAGGTGAGATCAATATCCTTTTTGTGTCGTTTGAGAGTCGCTGTGAGAACCCGTACAGCCGCTTCATATATTTCCCCGAAATTCGTAGGTCCCGAAAGCCTCTCATAGTGCAGTTGAATGCGGATGGAATTCCGCGATTTCAACCATTCAATGTATTCTTCAGTAACCTCTTTGGGTTGATCGCTAATGAGTACGACTTCATCAAAACGACGAGCCTCCAGTGCCTGAGCGATCGGTCCAAGGCCAACTTGTTCGGGTTCCCTTGACGCGCGGAGGTCCGTAAAGCCAATCCAGCATATCAGGATCTTAACCATGCAGTTGAAGATACAATAATTTTTCTAATGGCACAATATTTTTTATGTATCCACCTCGATAATATTCGACTCACAGTCTTAACAATTTGAAATATCATTTCTTTTTTGTGCCTGGAGTTTTGGCATGGCTATTGAATAAAAGGGCTTCGAATGCTTTCCCTAGAGGCGAGTTCTTAAAGAGGATATAAATGAAATTACCCGCTGACCCCTATGATATCAAAGCCCGCTATGCTCCGGGGCTAATTGTCGCCCTGCCTTTCCTCATTACGCTCTGGACTTCTTTCCACACCGAGGCACAAGCCCTATCCGGCCCTCTGGGCGGGGCCATTTCGATCATCATATGGTACCTGTTGTCCGTGAGTGTAAGGTTTTGCGGCAAAAGAATCGAGGAAAAGCTCTGGAAAAGCTGGGGAGGCGCTCCATCATCGGTAATAGTCTCATGGTCGGATAAAAGGCTCGGAGACGCCCTCAAAGCCAAGTACCACAAGATGGCTGAAAGGGTGCTGGGCATGCCCATGCCTGATATGGACCTAGAAAAGGCAGATTCTCACGAGAGCCTTTATCTGATTGATCAGGCCTTTGCGAGAATTAAAGGCATACTGCGCCAATGTGACAAAGATGGTTTATGGTCCGTTGTTAATGCGGAGTATGGGTTTGCAAGGAATCTGTACGGGAGTCGGCTGCTCTGGTTAAGCATTTCCATTCTTATGACGGCCGCCAGTGCCACTTTAGTCTATCTTTCCTACGACAACCTCAAGCTAATTGGACTAATCATAAATCTATTAAACCTGTTCTGTTGTGTCTTAGTCGGATGGTACGTACTCCCGAAATTAGCCAAAGACATCGGCTTTCGATATGCCGAACATGCTTGGGAATCCTTCTGCAATATCGCAGAACAAAGTGTCAAGATAGAAAACCGATAGGAGGAACGTAATGCCTTTAGTCATCCATTTTCTGAACGTTGGCCGAGGAGATTGCACGATTATTGAGTTCCCAAATGATGGGCGCATTGGGATCATCGATATCTTTAACGTCAAAATATTTGATGAAGACACACGGAAAGAACTGCTTGAGGCCTATCGTGAATCTGTACAATATGAATTGGATAAGCTGGGTTCCTTATCTGCTTTCAACTTTGAGGATAAGTTCCTGGCCAAGAAGCAGGAGGAGCTGACCGACCCAATTGCTTATTTTGACATCCATATTGGAAGAGATAAGAGCGTGTTCCGCATGCTGATAACCCACCCAGACATGGACCATATGACCGGCCTTTACAGGCTTCACCATCAGGAGCCCAAAGAGATCATCAATTTCTGGCACACTGGATATGAGGAGTTCAACCTCAAGGACACAACCGACGATGAGTGGGAGGATTCTCCATACGAAAAACGAGATTGGGAAACTTACAAGCAATTGAGGGATAGCCATGGATCACCGAAAAGTCTGCTGAATACGAGGGGCGTGCAGAATGATTTCTGGACCGCTGATGGTGTGGAAATATGGAGCCCCAGCCAAGCTCTTATAGGCCTCGCTACCGAGAAACAGGAGCCCAATATCCTGAGCATGGTGCTAAAAATATCATATAAAGGCCGTTCGGTAGTCCTCGGAGGAGACGCAACCGGTGATGAGAGCTGGGCGGATATAGCAGATAAGATCGACCTGCCGAAAATCGATATCCTCAAGGCATCACACCATGGGAGGAAATCTGGATACTACGGACCTGCGGTCAAGAAATTGTCGCCGTGGCTTACCATAACCTCAGTCACCGAAAAAGCGTATGATGCAACGCAGAATTACAGGCGTTACTCTGATTACACTGTATCCCTCAGGGACACAAAGGACATTAAGATCACAATTAATGATGACGGCACCATTTATTATCCTCCGAAACTGAAAGATTATTGGAAGCCGAAGCTCGCCAACCGGTAATCCGGTCACGGCGCCACCCAATCTCACCGTCCAAAATGATATCTATGATCCGCAGATTTAGGCTTTTCTCAATCCCCACTCCTTTTCCCACAACCGAGCCGCCTGACCGTCAAGGGCCACGAGGTATTTATCGCCATCAGTTTCGACGACGGTGCCGGTACCGTGACCGGTCCGCACCCTATCCCCGACCTTGAAGGGCTTTTTACGGGGCGGCTTGGGGAGATCGGCCTCGATTGTGAGTTCGCCGTATCGGGTACCTGGAAGACCTGGGCGAGGCGCCCGCTTACAAGGTGCAGCAGACGATTTGGAGGTTCTTGAAACTTGGACCGGTTCATATCGCTGGATCGTTTCCTGCCATCCAGGGGTGAGGATGGTCTTGAAGCCCCGGGGGAGATGCAGCTCGCGGATGGCTCGGGTGAATCCCACGTAGGCGATGTTGGCCTCGTCGCCGAACGCACTGGTCAGGAGAGCCTCCGGCCTTGAAAGGGAGGCTGCTATATCGGGGTCGATGTAGACCCGGTCATACTCCTGGCCCTTGGCCCCGTGGACCGTGGAAAGGATGATGCCCTGACCGTCCTGGTTCTCGGTCGTGTTGTTGGAGATCTTCATCATATCATAGACAGCATCCGGCAGGACGTGCGCGTATTCCCTCACCACCTTCACCATGCTGCTAAGCTGGAAATCGTCCAGGTCCTTGGCGTATGTTTCGAGGGCCTCCAGGCTCTGGAAGGACTGGATGAACCGGTCCCGGATCTTGTCGTTCTCCTTTTCCGATAGCCAGTAGACATCGAGAATGCGGCCCAAGATAGCACCGATGTTCCCTTCCAGGGAGAAAGGGATCCCCCTGGCTCGGAAGCCCAGGGCTTTTTCGAAGAGTGCCAGGTTTGTTCTGCTCAAGATGGCGCATCGCTCGCCGGCCTTCGGCCGCGGGAGGTCGGTATAGAAGGCCACCCTGGATGATTTTTCTGGGTTTCCCCTTATGTTGAAGCCCTTCTCATCCTTGGTCTCCTGGATGAGTAGCGAGGCTACCTCTGCGATGTCCGTGCCGAAACGGAAGCTCATGGTGAGATCCCGCTCATCGTCAAAGGGAAACCGCTTCATGGCATCGATGGCATAGCGGAAACTGTAGACCTGCTGGTGCGTGTCGCCCACGATGACGATCCTCTTTCGGCAGTGCTCCAAAGCGTCCAACATGATGGGGGAGAGGTCCTGTCCCTCGTCCACCAGGACGATATCAAAACTGTTGAGCGCCTTGTAGAAATCCCCGTCCCTGTGAAAGATCTTCAGGTAGAAGTCATGGGGACAGGGTTTTTCCTGCCGGAGCCATTGGCCGAGGATCTCCCTGCTGGTCTGAACGATCCGGTCCTTGGCGCCTTGAACGGACTTTTCCACTTCATCGGTCACATGGCCGAGGTGCTCCTTTTGAAACACCTCCATGGCCTCTTCGACCTTGGGGAAAGGCGAATTCATGAAGAACTCTATCAAGTCGTGACTCACGGCGGCGAGCTGCTGGGCGTTCTTACTCCCCTTAAAGGCCGGGAGCATGTCGGCAATGGTGAAGCTCCCCACCTGGTCCTTCCACCGGCCCATATTCCGAGAGAAGGCCAGGGAATGGACCGTCCGGACCTCCACGTTCCTGGGGAACTTCTCTTCGGCCTCTTCCCTGGCTTTCCGGTTGAAGACCAGGTACAGGATCTTTTGATCCGGATGAGCCGCAGCGATCATCCGGAGCGTCGCGGTCTTCCCCGTCCCCGCCCTGGCGTTTACTCGGAGGACTCTCCCCTTGGCATCGAGTATAGCCTGTTGTTCTTCGGTTGGTTTCATGACTCGCTTGTTTTTCCCATAACCTCCGATGAATCCAGAGGCTACCCTTCCCTCAAATTTCAGTCAACCATCGATTTCCCTGTCACACCCTGCCAGATCCTGCCTGCCTTCTTTGATTTCATGACCATTTGAACCCTATCCTTGGCCCTGCACACTTGAGAACCAGGCAAGCAGGGAAACGGACCTGTCTGCGTGCGACGCACAGGCAGGTCGGACCGTGGTCATGAAAAGAAGGCGAATCATCAAGGACAAATCGAGAATCCCGGGCGTCCCGGTCGGCGACCAGGTGGCCACCAGCATCGGGACCAAGAAGAAGGTCTGCTTCAACGTCGGCGGAAGGTGGTTCTTCAGGATGGTCGATCCTGATTGGCGGGCGCCGGGGAGGCCGATGAAGGCAAGGGACAAAGTGAAAGGAACAAGGCCAAAGGAAGGAGAAAAGGAATGAAGTCGAAATGGACGGTGATGATCTACATGGCAGGGGACAATGACCTCGATCCGGCCGCCCTGGACGACATCGGTGAACTGGCCAGGGTCGGCAGCTCCGAGGAGGTGAACGTCCTGGTCCAACTGGACAGGGACAAGGATCTCATGACCAGGCGCTACCGTATTACCAAAGGCGGAGGCTACAAAAAGGACTGCATCGAGACCTTCGGGGAGACCAACTCGGGGGACCCCGAGGTACTTCTCGACTTTATCGACTGGTCCATCGGGAAATATCCCGCAGACCGTTACTTCCTCGTCCTCTGGAACCACGGAAGCGGGTGGTGGGACGAGCCGGACCGGGCCTTCAGGCTGATCAAGAGGAACATCGCCTATGACGACTCCTCGGGAGGGGATTCCCTGGATAACCAGGAGTTGAAAGACGTTCTCATGAGGGTGACTCAAGGGATCGGGAAGCGGGTGGACATGATCGGCATGGATGCCTGCCTCATGACCATGGTGGAGGTGGCCTATCAGATCAGGGAGAGCGCCATGGTGATGGTGGGTTCCGAGATAGAGGAACCAGGTGACGGATGGCCCTACGAGGAGGTCATCGGCATCGTGAGAAACAAACCCCGGAGCGCCGCCACGACCATGGCCAGGAAGATCGTGAGCGCCTACATCTCATCCTACCAGGGATCCGGCCAGAGCGTCACCCAGTCGGCCCTGAACCTGGAGAAGGTTGAGGAGGTTGTGAAGGCACTCGATGTCTTCTCGAAGGAGTTGATCACCGGCCTCGATGGGGCAGAAAAGGCCGATCTCTTGAATGCCATAGGTTCATCCTGGGAGAGAAGCCCCAGGTTTTTCTATGACAGCTACGTGGATCTCTACCGGTTCACCAAGCTCTTGAAAGATCGCTTTTCAGGGGAAGGGATTCGGAACGTCGCAGATGAACTGATCTTGACCCTCAAACCCGGGAGCAAGAAGGCCGTCGTGTACCAGAGGCACCTTGGAAGCGATGTGAGGAACACCTACGGCATGTCCATCTATTTCCCCCTCTCCGACATCAACCCGAAGTACCGGGACCTGGATTTTTACAAGGACTGCGCATGGGTGAAGTTCCTGGAAAAATACCTGACCTCTCGCAGAGCACGCGGAGCCGCAGAGGCTTCATAACCCTCAGTGTCTCTGAGATCTCCAGGGACCGGAGGAAGCGGGAGAGAGATAGGAGAGAACGATTATGGACAACCTGGAATCCTGCATCGTCGAGATCAAGAAGGCCATTGCCCGCATAGAGGAGCAGACCAAGACCATCTTCAACAACCTGGGAGAGGTGAAGGTCTGGTCCGAAAAGCTCCACTCGGAACACTTCGAGGCTGCAAACAGCCTGAGAAAAGAGGCGGCGGAGATGTGCCGGAGCTTCGATGTGCGGGTGTCCAGGCACGATGTGGACATCGTCTCCATCCAGAAGAGCCTCACCAGGATGGAGACCCTGCTCCAGGAGATCGCCCAAAGTTCGGCCAGGACCAGGGGGCTCGCCATGGGCCTGGGGATGGCAGGCGGGGCCTTGGTCTCCATCCTGACCATCCTGAGAGAGATCCTCAAGTAGAAAGGAGGTGAGGGGGGAGGAAAAACTGACCCGCGAAAAAGCGGGCCACTACCACAAACAAGGAGGTGAAGTGCAATGTCCAGCAGGCAGGAACTGATCGAGAAGTTTGCGAAGAAGGCCAATGTGCCCAAGCGGAATGCCGGGGTGTACCTGGGGATCTTCCTGGAGGTGATCCAGCTCATCCTAGCAAGGTCGGGGGAGCTCAAGCTGCCCGGATTCGGGGCTTTCAAGGCGAGGCAGATCCCGGAGAGGGAGGGCACCAACCCGCTGACCAAGAAGAAGGTCACCTTTGCGCCGGGTGTGAGGGTGAGCTTCAAGCCCGGCAGGCCCTTCAAGGAAGGGATGCTCGGGGGGAGCTTCGTGGCCAAGGCGGAAAAGGCCGCGGCCGGCAAGGCCGGTAAGCGGAAGAAGTAGAACCCGGCAGGGAGGAGGCCATCATTCTCGGTCTCCTCCCTGTCCTTTTTTGAAAACAGATCTGCCTCTGCATCACCGGAGGCAGACAGGCGAGCGCAATCATGGAAGGCATACTTCAAATACTCTTCGGCCCTGAAGACAGGATCATGGATTACCTCATGAAGGAGTTTTTCTCCGCCCAGGGGTCCATAGACATCGTCGTGTTTCTCCTCGGTTCTAAGACGATTGCCAATACGCTTGTAAAAGCCCACCAGAGAGGAGTCGCTGTCAGGATGATCATCGACGGCAAGGTCGCCAGGACCAGGAATTCAAAGCACGGGTTCCTGGTGGAAAAGGGGATCGATGTCAGAACCATCAGGGTCACCGGGGGCTCCATGCACAGCAAGTTCATCCTGATCGACAGCAAAAAGGTGATTGCCGGAAGCACCAATCTCACCAACGACGCCAATTATCGAAACCACGAGTTAATGTTCGTCTCTGAAGACCCTTCAATCATCGAGCGCTTCTCCACCAAGTTCGAGGCCCTCTTGAACGGAGGAAATAAACAGACGCCAAGGTCCGGGGAGAGAGGAAGGTAAGGAGAGAGGGGGTTGGGGGTGAGGGGTATATAGAAATAATGAATTTTGATTGAGAATGATGAATTTGATCCAAAAATCAACCATTAAGACCATATTTACAGGGTAATTTTGAGGCAAAATGCAGGAGGATATACATTTCTATGGCGTCTATGCCCTTGCCCGTGCTGCCGGGATTGAAGCACATACGGCGAGAACGATTGCCTATGCCTCACAGTTCGTGGACGATGCCATAGATGATGAAGCTCTAATCCTTCCCAATCAGCAAGCCATCCTTCCTACCATGACCAGCCACAAACCCATCGACTAGGAGAATGCCATACCTGGAGATCAATGGAGGGTATGGATACCCTTTCACTTCCTTCCAGGCAACGAACCCGAATCAGGCACCTTTATCGAAAGGATGGTCTGTCGAAAGGATAGCGATCCGGCGAGGAAGATGCTCTTACATGCCCTCGATCATCGGAACCGGGATCACTGGCCCTATCTCATCGGGATTGCCGCCCATGTCTATGCGGATACCTTTTCCCATTTCGGATTCATCGGTATTGCCCATCCCTGGAACAGGGTGAAAAGCAAATCCATCGAGGCCTCGGATATCCATTCCCCATCGATAATCCAATATATCAAGAGAAAGTTCGAGGATTTCAAGACCAGGTTTGCCGGTGACTTTGCGGAGATGATCCCTGTCGGTCATGGGCCGGTTGCGACCTATCCAGATCGTCCGTACCTGAAGTGGCGATTTCAATATGAGGATGGAAACCATGCTGAGGAGGTCGTGGATCGAGACAACGTGGCCCACTTCCTGGATGGATGTCACGGACTGTATGACTTCTTCAGTGAGTTCTCCCGGGTTGCTCCAGATTTCCAGGACAGCAGAGGCTCAAGGGCATGGGAAGTCATTTCCCATGGTGTCGAAAACCTTCTGAAGAGAGAGGCTCCAAGGGACGAGAGAATCAGGGCATGGAAGGAAGCCATTTCATCGGGATTGTTCTGCCATGTCAGTGAGACTGACAGGGAGATCCATTATGACCCGGATCTCTGGAGGCTCCAGGGACCCCGGGACAATATCGGGAAAGACAGCGACTCATACAGATTCTTCAAGGCCGCATGGTTACACCGAAACTATGTACTCCATGAGCTTTTCCCAGAGATAGGCCTTCTCTTATAACGGACCGATGAAAAGCATTCATCTGCGGCGTTATCCTCATCCTTCGTCACTTCGACGTACTCTCTGTGTACGACTCGTTCCTCAGGATTTCGGAAGCCTTGCATCTGAACGTTTTTAATCGGCCTGTAAAATGATCACTATTCGGGACCTGCCGATGAAAGTGAATTGTAAAACCATCAAAATTGTGTTAAATTACAACATGTAAACCTAATAAGAGGAGCATGAGAAATGAAATTGACGGCGGTTTTTCAGAGATTTCCAGAAGGTTATGCGGCCTTCGTGGAGGAACTTCCCGGTGCCAATACTCAGGGTGAAACCCTTGAGGAGGCAAGAGAGAATCTCAAGGAAGCGGTCCAACTGGTCCTCGAAACCAATCGACAACTTTCCGAAGAGTCTTTAGCAGGTAAAGATGTTATTCGTGAACCTCTGGTCATGCCGGCATCATGAAAAGGCGTGACCTCATTCGGCATCTTGAAAAGCACGGGTGTGAGTTTTTTCGAGAAGGAAAGAAACACACTGTATACATTAATCGAGCTTCAGGAAAATGCTCCACGGTTCCAAGGCACAAAGACGTTATCGATTTTACCGCTAAGAAGATCTGTAAGGATTTAGAGGTACCCCTTCCTTAAAATCCGACATTTTACTGCCCCTGTGGTCTCGACCCAGGGTGCGGGGTCACAGACACGTGACCCCCGTTTCTTTTTGATGCTGTAACACTTCATCTGTCCGTCCTTCCACGATGAATTATCCCATGTCCTTCCTGGGTCTGAATTGAATTCGGATGTCCCTTCCCTGGCATTGAACATAACATCTCGCAACCGTCCAGCCTTTCCCCTTCCTTTCTCGAAAGCCCCCATTCCACATCCAGCCTGACCTCTTTCTGACACCGAATATCCCCTGCGAGATGCCTTCTTGGTTTCAAATCCCTGACGAGGAGGAAGGGCCGCCCCCTGGACGGGGGCGGCTTTGACCATGGCATGCGTGGTGGGTCGTGCAAGACCCTGGACGGGTCTTGCTGAACAAGCTATGGATAGTCGGGCCTGGACTGCCCTCCTTGGGGTAGCGCGTGGCTTCGGTGGTGCAGGTCCGGTCTGGACGACCGGCCCTGTGAAACATTGCCGGTGGCTCGATCGCCCTTAGCGCCTTCGGCTCCGCCGCTGGACGCCATCTCGCCTCTGGCGGCTGGCTTGCTGGACGCCGCCAGTAA
>QZIK01000042.1 GCA_003599015.1 Desulfobacteraceae bacterium
CACCACGTGAGCACCCATGGAAAATGGGGTCGAGCCCGTTACGGTCGTACCATTTACGTGAAAGAGAGGGAGCCCGCACATGGTGGTCTCTCCGGTGTTCAGTTCTGTCACAGCCCCTGTCACATAAGCCATAAAGGTTTCGTTAAAGTGGGTATGAGGAGCCAGCTTCGGCGTTCCGGTGGTCCCGCCTGTGTGATACATGGAGGCTATGTCTTCCGGTTCTATAAAGCGCCCTGAATCCAATCTGTCATCCCTGTAACGGGGAAGCAGTTCATCAAAGGAGTATATTCCTTTTTTTTCATCTCCGGGCCCCATAACCCTCACCACGGCTTTAAGTTCAGGAAGCTCCTTCCTTACAGCCTCGGCCTTCTGCCATATGTCCCATCCCGGATGATCGTCGAAAGCTACGAGGACCTTTGTTCCGGCTGCTTTGCAGATATCCCGGATGGTTGAAGGCTCAAGCAGGTAGTTTATGGGATTTACTATTCCAGCAGCCTCTCCTCCCCAGAGCACCAGATGGGTCTGGGGAAGGTTGGGCAAGAGATATGAGATGACATCGCCTTTGCCTATGCCCATGTCATTAAAAAAATTGGCCGTCCTTGTTATGCCTGACATCATTTCCCTGTAGCTCGTTATTTTTGGGGACGCCCAGTCCTCTCCGGCAAAAAAGAAGCTTATTGCAGGTGCATCCGGATTGATGGCAGCTCCCTGCCTAAGTAAATCATAGGTGTTGCGGGCCGTAAGCCTGCGCTCCAGCGGGGTCTTCTCATACTCTTCAATTTCGGACAGCGTCCTCACCTTGACTTTTTCCAACTCCAGATCCTCCATCAGCAAATAAGATCATCAAAGTCAAAATGGCCTCCTAAAGCAGCCATAAGATCAATCGGAACAGACCAAAATCTTGGCAGTAACCTAAGTTCTAGGCCGGATAAGGGATCTCCCCCAATGCCATTCTCGCAAGCTGTGTTATGAAGATCGGCTTCATCTCTTTCTCCAGGGCCTTGGCCCCAAGCGTCACCATGCAAAGAGGGCAAAGGAAGACCATGGCCTCGGCCCCTGCGTCCTTCGCGTCTTTAAGGTTGGCCTCCATGAGAGGATTGATGCGCTCAGGATTGATCCGTGAAAAGAGCCCTCCGCAGCAAAGGGCCGATTCCCGATCGTATTTCCTTGTGACTCTCTCAACGCCGGCCAGTTCAAAAAGCTCATCCAGCGCCGGCTCTACCTGAGTGGAGTACCTCGACGCACAGGGTCTCTGGTAGGCGATCTTCTTTCCGACCGGAGAGATCTCCCCCGGATGTTTTCTAAGATAATCCCTCACGTATTCTATGATATGAACCGCCTTGAAAGGCACATCTATTCCGTATTCGGGCATCCTGGCAATCATGGCGTGGCAGTCCGCGTGCAGGAAAACTACCTCCGGATTTTGCAGGGACTTTATGCTGTCTATAAACTTCTGCGCGTTTTCCTTGAGCGGAGTTTCCATACCTATGTGGACATATCCCAGGTAGCAGAAATAGTCGCCTCCCTTGGCAATGGTCATGCCATCAAACATCTTGCCACCTACGGCGTCCCTGGGAAGAGGCCTTTCCATAACGCAAAGGGAAAGAGCAGGCCTTGAGGGGTCTCCTTTTATGAGTGAGGAAGGAACAGTGGCCCCGGCATCCATGAACTGCCTCATCTTGGGCGGAATCGGCAGGGAGCCGTGTTTTTCCTGAAGCTCGTTGATCCGGTCAAACGGATTGGCTCCTGTGGGACAGTATTCATTGCAGGCACAGCAGGTAACACACTCTTTAAGTATGGAAGGCTTCCCTCCTTTTGTCAGAAGCTCAATCTGAGCCACCGCATCCTCCCTGCCATAGTCAGTATACTGGCATTCTACCAGGCAATCCCCGCACAAGGTGCATTTTTCTGCATTCCACATGGTTTTACCTCCTTTAGTTTGCTTCTGCGCTCAGATGTGACCGCTTTCTCTCCCCCGCCTCTCGCAGCAGGCTGTCCCCATGGATTTACTTTAGACAACCCCCTAAAAAGGCGGATTCAGCCGACAGCATTTAATTGTTCTATTTACTAGATAACCCTTTCATATTGCCACTATTAAGTTCGAATTTTGACTTATTTGACTATTCGTTCCGATAGATCTCCCCTATCAGCGCCCTTCCAGGATCCTCAGCACGGAGAACCAATTCCAGAGAATCGCCCTCTTCCTTTTCCGAGTCCCAGGACAGAAGCCAGTTGCTTCCGAGGAACTCTTTGCCGCCATAGGAATACTTGAATTTAACCCTGGCGCTTGTCTGAAAACCCCTTGCGCTTATCCTTGTTACCCGACTGATCTTCCCCTTTACGACCATCCCTTCTGCAAAAATCCTCCTTATGAGGCTTACACGCCAAAAGAAAACCGCCAGGGCAGGGATGCTCACTGCCAGTGCCATCCAGAGCATGATAATGGAACCGCTTGATTGAACCCCTCCACCACCCCTTATGTCCGGAATGTCCCATCCCGTGAGCAGCACAAGGTACATGATCCAAAGCACCGCTGCGAACAAGAATTGTCATCCCCCTTCGTGATGCGCTTCTTGACTGCCTCTTTTCATAATTATACCTTAAAAGCCTTCATCACTTCATCCCCCAAATGGTTTATCACCTTTACAGAAATACGGCCAGACTTTGGCTTGTCAAAGGGTCGACATATCGCCCTTCTGCGCATAGGATCTCTTAGGTCCCCATATACAAATCTGATGACATTTCACTGCAACTCTCCATAGATAAAAATTATTTCACTTGCAGGATTGCCTGCAGCCATTATGCTCTGGTATGATACGTTTTACGATCATGCTCCAACTATTGTCTTTTTGCTTTTGGCGTGTGAGGTTTCGCAGGGACCAAGGCTATTGAACTGGAGGCCGAGCGAATCCCGGAAGTGAGTTAAACATTGGTTTATGAGGGGATGAGATAAAGAAACTGCATGACCGCCTGTCAACATCGTTTAATAATGCCGAAATCAAGTTATGGATATTACAAGAGACAGCGATCTGGACCTTGCGATTCTGCTGGACAAAGCTCTGGAGGAGTCCTTTTCTCTTCCTGACTTTGCAGTTCTGGTAGAGAGGATCTGTAGGTGTGCGGCGGATGCCGCGATTCTCAGTCACGCAGGAGAGGTGCTTAAACTCGAGGTGCGCGCCAAGTGCCTCCTCATCTTTGATAGAAGCCCTTCGGTCCGGAAGCAATTCGAGATCATGGGACGGAAATCCTATGAGGATTTCCTTCATCTGTGCAGTAGATACGTAAAACGCGTGCTTTATCAGGATTAAAATATATAATGGACAGAATTATGAAAAAGTGGATGACAAGATAGTTTTAGGCATTTTCAAGAACCACCTTCAAGACTTCGATTTCTTTGTAAGGCAGATTTTGGCATACCTGGAACGATCCGGAGAATGAGAAAAATTCTCAATGAAACATAAAAGACAGGATGATTTCATGGGATTAAGTTCAAGACTTGTGGGAATGCCCTTCAAGGAACTGGTAAAAGAGGTCACATGGCGCGAGACCATGAACTACGCGGCTTCTATTGAGGACAACAACAGCCGCTATTTTGACGATGAAAGGGAGGGAGGTGTGACAGCGCCTCCCATGTTTGCGGTGGCCGTTACCTTTCCGGTGATCGAGCGCATTTGGGATTTTGTGGATGGTAATGATTTCCCCCTTGAAATAATGCCCACGATGGTCCATCACACGGAACACATCCAATTTTTTCGTCCCATAAGGCCCGATGAAATAATGACTGTAAAGGGGAGGATTGCAGCCATTCTCCCTCACAGGGCCGGTACCCGGGTTGTGATTCGTTTCGATGTTACGGACAAGGTGGGGAAAGAAGTCTTTTGCGAACATATAGGCGCCATGATGCGGGGAATCGAGTGCGATGACCGGGGCGGAGGCCAAGAGGCCTTGCCTAATGCCCCCAGCCTCGACCGGGATGATGGAAGAATCTGGGAATCAAGGATCAAGATTGACGCGTTAAGGCCTTTTATCTACGACGGATGCTCCAGGATATTTTTCCCCATTCACACCTCCAGGAGTTTCGCAAGGCAGGTGGGCCTTCCAGACATAATCCTCCAGGGCACGGCAACGCTTGCCTATGCTGCCCGTGACATCACAAACCGGGAGGCCGATTCAGACCCGGCAAGGTTAAAGGCCATTTCATGCAGGTTCAGCGGAATGGTCATGCCTGGAACAGAGATAACCGTTCGGCTTCACGAAAGGAAAATCACCGAGCAGGGAACGAATCTTTATTTTTCGGTTTTAAACGGCGACGGCCGAATAGCAATCAGCAACGGCTATGCGCTTATAGGCAGGGAATTGAACCCTGCATGGACGGCCTGCGCATAAAAGCACAACCCGCTGCAACCTGAGACAGGAGGCGAATGACCCCCATGACGGACTCCCCATTCATAAGGATGCCGAGACTCAATGATTACATTGCATACTGGGCCTCAAAAAGACCCGATCAGCCGGCCATGATCCAGCACGAGGACGGAAAGACAGTCTCCTACAGGGAATTCAATCGGATGATAGATTTTTTCGCGCTCAGGCTCATGGATATGGGCATCGGCAAGGGAGACAGAGTGGCCAGCATGCTGGTGCTGGTGCCTGAGCACATGATGCTCATGTATGCCTGCTTCAAGATAGGCGCCATTTTCTGCCCGCTGGATTTAAGGCTCAAGGAAGAGGAGGTTGTGCGCGACATATCAAAGATAAGGCCAAAGGCCTTTTTCTTTCTAGGCAAAACCCCGGTTCGCAATTTCATGGAAGTGGGCCGGGCGGTCAAGGAAAAGTGCCCATACGTCGAGCACCTCGTCCAGTTTACCCCGAACCCTGGTCCAGGAGAACTGCTGGACGGCGCAGTGGCTATCACCTCAATGATGGATAAGAAAAGAATAATCCTTCTTATGCTCAAAAACATCATCACCGGTAAACTCAAGAAGACCTACAGCGAGATAGAGGCGCGGACCCCGGCACTCATTATCTACACAACCGGCACGACCGGAGATCCGAAACCGGCCGTGCTGTGCCATGAAAACATCATCGTCCAGAACGAGATTCTTGCCAGAGGAATGAACCAGAAGCCTGACGGGAGTCTAAGGATACTTATAAATCTTCCGCCTAGCCATGTGGGATGCGTCACGGAATGCTTCATGACAACCATGTTTCTCGGCGGAACAACCGTGCTCCTGAGGATCTTTGATGTCAAAATGACACTTGATGCAATAGAGAAAAGACAGGTGAACGCCCTGGGCCAGATTCCCACACAGTTCCGCATGCTCTGGAATCACCCTGATTACGGGAAATATGACCTGAGTAGCCTCAAGTTCGTTGCCTACGCCGGCTCCGCGGTGGACATTGCATTCCTGAAGAGACTTTCGGCCATGGCCCCCATGTACGGCACCGGAATCGGCATGACAGAAAACGCGGGCTTTGCCACCTTCACTCCTCCCGGTATCACGCCCGAAGAGATGGTGGGACAGGTCGGGCAGGCCTTCCCTGATCTCGCCAAGGTAACGGTCAGAAAACCCATGAATTCGGACGGCACTGCCGGAGAGGAACTACCGGATGGGGAGACGGGAGAGATATGCTATCACCCGCCTATAGTGTTTCTCGGTTATTACAACATGCCTGATGAGACAAAAAAGACCATTTCAAAAGAAGGGATTCTATACACCGGGGACCTAGGATATTTCAAGGACATGGGCTCATACAAGGCGCTCCATCTAGCAGGACGAAGAAAATTTATCATCAAGCAGAAGGGATATAATGTTTTTCCCGATGAGGTGGAATCCTTCATAGCAAGGCTTCCCGGTGTTGAAGTAGCTGAGGTTGTCGGGGTGAAACACGAGATCTTTGATGAAGGTATCTTTGCATTTGTAAAGGTTTCCAAGGGCGCCGCCGTCACGCCTACGATGGTACTTGAACATTGCCGGGATATAGCCTCCTACAAAAGGCCCCAGCATGTGGAGATATGGCCCGAAGGCGAGGATTTTCCCATAACCCGCAGCACCAAGGTGGACAAGCTGACACTGGGGAGGCTTGCCGGTGAGATCGTTGCGCGTATCAGGAAAGAAGGAGGATGGGATGCCGTGCAGAAAAATTCCTGAAAGCCGGGCAGGGCTGAGACGATATCCATATTGATTGTAAGGTGCATCCCTGCTATAGATTGCCCCCGGAACGGGGTGTTGATACTTGGAGCAAATCTCTCAGAAACGGTCGGTTCTTCTTGTAGCCATTGTGAGTTCGTTTTTGACCCCTTTTATGGGGTCTGCAACAAATGTGGCAATTCCCTCCATACAGACTGATTTCCACTTGGACGCAATAGTCCTTGCCTGGATTCCCACATCCTACCTTCTTTCCTGTGCCGTGTTCCTGGTTCCTTTCGGGAAGCTTGCAGATATCCACGGCAGACGCAGGATCTTTACTTACGGGATATGGGTCTTCACCATCTCCTCCATCATGAGCGCAGCGTCTGTCACACAGTCAATGCTCATAGCATCACGAATCATTCAAGGTCTTGGGAGCGCTATGATTTTTGTAACAGGACTTGCCATAGTAACATCTGTGTTTCCACCAAACGAGCGAGGCAGGGCCATAGGTATGACCGTAGCATCTGTTTACATAGGGCTTTCGGTGGGTCCGGCACTGGGGGGACTTCTTACCCATCACTTCACCTGGAGATCTGTTTTTATAGCTACGGTTCCACTGGGGTTTGCCACGATCTATCTTGCCATGTGGAAACTTAAAGGTGAATGGGCCGAGGCCAAAGGAGAACGGCTAGACATTACGGGATCAATTCTCTATGGAGCAGCCATAGTTCTAATAATGTACGGTCTTTCAGCGCTTGGAGAAAACCTGGGGCTGGCAACCCTTGCCTTAGGCCTTCCCCTGCTGGGGGCATTCGTTTGGTGGGAAAGCCGAATCAACTATCCGGTATTCAATCTAAATTTATTTGCATCAAATAGAACCTTCGCTTTTTCAAGCCTTGCCGCCTTGATAAACTACAGCGCCACTTTTGCCGTTACTTTCATGTTGAGCCTTTATCTTCAGTTTATTAGAGGAATGACCCCCCATGCCGCAGGGCTCATCCTGATCGCCCAGCCTGTTATGATGGCATTTTTCTCCCCTGTGGCCGGAAGGCTTTCAGACAGCATAGAACCGAGGATTATAGCTTCCACAGGCATGGCCATGACCGCGGCAGGACTCCTGGTCATGAGCCTCATTACGGCTGAAACAGACTTATGGCTTATAACCTGCGACCTCTTGCTGCTTGGGCTTGGATTTGCCCTTTTCTCCTCACCCAACATGAACGCCATAATGGGGTCGGTTGAAAAAAGATATTACGGCACAGCCTCTGGGACGGTCGCCTCCATGCGCCTTCTTGGAAATATGCTCAGCATGGGAATAGCTACCTTGACCATTTCCATATTCATAGGCCCTGTTCAGATAAAACCCCAGCACTTTGACAGCCTTCTCAGGAGCATCAAGACGGCCTTTATCGTTTTCTCCCTGCTGTGCATGGCAGGAATAATGGCATCGCTTGCAAGAGGAAGATTAAGGCCTGAATCCGATTAAGCAGGCTTGCAGGAAGGACTTCCTTACAGGATTTGGATTGAAGAGGACGGACAAAGGACATGGAGTTCCCGGCCGAGGCAAAGCGTGCTCAACACGATGTTTTCTTGAGGCAAAGCTACATTCAAAGGGAATCCCAGATCCAGGGTGATAAGCACCATTTCCCCCTCATTGGAAATCCTTGTGATTGTTCCCTTAAGGAGGTTTTCAACAGCTGATGCGCCGGGATCATTAACTATCCTTAAATCCGTCGGGCTGATGCAGACACTCACAGGCCCTGCTTTAGGGGTATCGACCCGCAGGCGAACCATGTTTTCCACTAAGCAGATTTTTCGATCTACTGAATCATCTGTGACCAGGCCGTTAAAGATGTTTCCAAAAGCCGAGTTCACAAGCCTTCCTTCATGAAGGGCAATCACGCTTCCCGCTAGCCTGAATGCCTGTTCTGCATCATGGGTTGTAAAGACAACTGTAATCCCGTCCAGCTCGTTTATACTCTTTATGATCCGTTCAATGGCCTTTCGACTCATGGAATCCAAATTGGAAGTGGGCTCGTCGAAAAAGATCACCTTAGGGCTGCACGCAAGTCCCATGGCAATGGCGGTCCTCTGAACCTCTCCGCCTGAAAGGCCTCGAACATGAGCGTTTGCAAGATCAAGCATATTCACAATATCCAGGCATTCCCTGATCCTTACATCTCTCTGTTCAGCCTGGATGCCTCTTATCTTGAGCCCTACCTCCACGTTACCGTAAACGGTCCTGCTGAAAAGGACCGGGTTTTGCGGAACAAGAACTATTTCCCGACGAAGATCCGTGAGCCTGACAATATTCGAATCTATTTTCCTTCCTTTGTAGAAAATATCTCCGGTTGTCGGAGGCAAAAGAAAACTCAGGATCTCCAGGAGTGTTGTTTTTCCTGAACCGTTAGGCCCCTGAAGGCAATAGACCGCTCCCTCGTCAAGACTGAAATAAGGAAGGTCCAGGACTGTCCTTTTACCGTAGGTCTTGGTAAGGTCCTTTGCTTCAAAAAGAATCAAATCCTGCTCCTCCCCTGGATCATCCTGAAAACAACGTTGAGACAAACACTTATCAGAAGCAACACTATCCCAAGGGCAACAGCCAGCACAAACTCCCCCTTGTCATATTCCAGGGCCATGGCGGTGGTCATGGTCCGTGTAAATCCCTTTATATTTCCGCCAAGCATCATGGCTATTCCGATCTCGGAAACTACCCTTCCAAAGGCGGCGATCATGGATGCAACAATGCCGAATCGCGCCTCTCCGAATATCAGCAAGGCAGCCTGAAACTGGGTGGCGCCCAAGGTGAGGGCGGTCTTTCTGAATCTTGAATCCACCTGACTTACTGCTGCGCTGGTAAATGTTATGACGATCGGGAGAATAAGTATGAATTGACCTATAACCATGGCGGTCTGGGTATAGAGCAGATCCAGAAAACCAAGAACCCCTCTCCTTGAAATGAATGCATAAACGAAAAGCCCCACCACCACTGTAGGCAAAGCCAGCATTGAATTTAGAAATGTGGCAAGTGCTTTTTTCCCGGGAAAATCCCTCAGAGCTATCAGAAACCCGCACGGAATGCCGGCCAGTCCGGCAAAAACCGTAGCAGTAAAACTCACTTTGAGCGACACATAAATAATAAAAAAAAGCTCGGGGTCCAGTGACCAAAGAAGGAGCAGTGCCGATTTCAGGCTGTCGAGAAAAAAATCCATTTTTACATTGCGCTGTGGCGCTCCAGTTTATCCTTAAGTCCTGCCTTTGCCGCCTCACGAGCCTTTGCCCTCATGGCCAGGGCTTCCATTGGATTTTTCGGGACCTGCATCTGCTCCTGTTGGGGCTTGCGTTTAAGAGACAGGGCACCTGAGGGACACGTTGATACGCATAGTCCGCATCCTATGCATCGCTTTTCCTCTAGACTCACAGCCCCGTCAACCATGCTCAAGGCCCCCATCTGACATCTTTCAATGCAGGTTTCGCACCCTATGCATGATTCCCTGTCCGTCGCAGCGACAAATGAGGAGGAAACCATCGAAGCCGGCGACGGATGTCTCTTGAGATTGATGAGAACCTGGCAGCAATCTCCGCAGCAGCAGCATATGTTGACGATCTCCTGGGAGTTGCTCGGCTGAAGAACAAGACCATCCTCTTCTGCCTTTTTAAGTATTTCAAGTGTTTCATCCAGGGTGATTCTCCTGCCGAGACCGTTGCGCTCATAGTAATCAGCGCCCCAGCCGAATACCAGACAGGCATCCATGAGTTTGTCACAACCTCCTCCCTTGATCTGATGTTCCTTTCTGCAGATACAAGGCGCGACAAGGAATTTCTTCTGTTTTCTTACTAGCTCTTCCAGATTCTCATAAGACAGGATTTCCATCCCGGCCTGAATGCTCCTTCCAACGGGAACCGTCCTCAACTGGGGGAGCTTATCAAAGGCTTCCTTTGCCAGGGCCGGAAAATATTCATCCATGTCTTTCAGGAAATCCTTATCCAGTTGGTTCACGTGGTATTCCCATATACCTACTACAAATTGAGAAGCCATGTAGGCGGCAGGTCTGTCCGGAGCCTCTATGCTGAAGATCAAACCTTTTCTCGACATCTCCGTCAGCTTCTCGGCTACATCTTTTTGCTCCTTTCCTGCGCGTTGAGCGATAACTGAGGCAGGCTCCGGCCTTGATGTAAGATGAGTCGCCAGTTCAGCTTCATCAGGCTTGAAAAGCCTTTTCAATATTCGAATCTCAACTCCGCTCTCCGTAGCAGGATATCCGCCGGGCAGTGAGTCCAGGTGCGCTCTTAATCTCTGATAAACGTCCATCTTCTTTTGCCTCCCTCTAAGTAATATTGGATATTTTGCCTACTAACTATAATGCCAAAAAATATCAGGCTCTGAGGTCTCTCAAAAGCCTTTTCAAAAGAACCTTCTCCTCCAAGGTCAGCCCCGCCATAATTTCCTCATTGGCTTTTTCTCTTGCCTGCAAAAGAAACGGCAGTTTTGTCCTTGCCTCCACGGAAAGGTACAAACGTAAAAATCGCCTGTCCTGGAGGTCTGTCTCCTTTACGATCCAATTCTTTTCAGCCATTCGGTCCAGGACTCCCGAAAGCGTTGCATTGTCCAGGGAAAGCCTCTTGCCTATCTCCCCAGCCGACAATCCCTCCTCTTCCCTTAGAACCTCCAGGATAAGATGCTGGATGGGAGTCAGTTCGTATTCAGCCAGTCGTTTCTTGAATCGCCCGTGGGCGTTCTGGTAGGCCTTTGCCAGCAGAAATATTATGCAGTTTTCGTAGTTAGACATATATATTTTGTAGGCTAACTATCTCATACAGTCAAGAAAAAACATACAATCTGGCATGGTTCATACTGTATCCATTATTAACTTTTTCTAAATTAATGATTCAAACAAAAATCTATCTACCCAATTTCATGAAGGATGATATGTTATGTTTATTCTATGATTTCATATAATTAATATTTTAAGAATCCATCAAAAAATTTTTCAAAAACCTCTTGACAAGTTTCGGGTGTTGCTTAAAATAGTTCATAATGTGAACATTAGGAGATTGCTGTTGAAAAAAACCGTCAACGATTCACAGCTGAAACAGTTCAAGGCTCTAGTAGCAAAACTGTTCCAGTGCTGTCAGGAGAGAATGCAGTACCAAAGTGAAAAATTCGGCTTGCCGGAGGCTGAACTTCGCTGCCTGATAATCTTCGGTGACGAACGGTATTTAACGGCCAAAGGAATTTCATTGAAGTTGAATGTGGTCAAGTCAAGGGTGACTAAGATTTTACAGGGACTTGTTAAAAAAGGTTTTATTCAGAGGATACAGGACCCCAAGGACTCCAGGATAACCCTTTTGACTCTTACCCCTGAAGGACAACGCAAGCTGGAAGAGATAAATCAGTTTATAGATAGCATCCACATGGAGGTTCTTTTAAATATGGTTCCTGAGCAGAGAAGAACCCTCCTTAAGAATCTGGACCTTCTGTCAGTAAGCATGGAAGCTGTAAAAGAACTTATGGATTAGGACATAATATGGCAATTCTTAGGCCAATTCAAAGCCTAAGATAGATGATTTGTATGTATTAATATATATTTTTATAAAGGAGACTTATATGGAAGCGCTAGAAAAGCAACTTGCCGAAATGAAAACACAGCTTGATGGAATAAACAAAAAAATACCTTCCAACAAAATATCTATGATTGTTTTCAGTGGGGATTTGGACCGTGCCCTTGCATCCTTCGTCATCGCAACCGGATCTGTAGCTATGGGTTTGGATGTGGTTATGTTTTTTACCTTTTGGGGCACACCTATTCTGCGCGATAAAAATAAATCGGTCGGCGGAAAGGATCTGATGAGTTCAATGTTTGGGGTGATGCTGCCAAAAGGGGTGGATCAGGTAAAGCTATCCAAGATGAACATGGGGGGGATGGGAACAAGCATGATGAAATCTCTCATGAAGAAGAAAAACGTGGCATCTCTTGACCAGATGATACAAATGGCAGGGGAGTTGGGAGTAAAAATATATGTATGTGAAATGTCTATGGATCTTATGGGTTTTAAACGCGAAGAGATGATCCAGTATCCCGATCTTACCTATTGCGGGGTGGCGAAGTTCCTTGAGGAGGCCATGGACAGTCGAATTCAGCTTTTTATTTAGCTGCGTCTTAATAAAGACGTCAGATATCTACTAGTAAAGATAAATAGGAGGACAACATTATGAACGAAACAATCAAGGCGGACAAGGTTATGGATCTTAAAGGACTTCCATGTCCCATGCCAGTGGTAAAGGTAAGCAAGGGTATAAAAGAGGTAGCAGTCGGACAAGTGATAGAAGCTATATCCACCGACCCCGGAGCTCTGACCGACTTTCCCGCTTGGGCAAAGACCAGCGGAAATCAAATACTAAAGACAGAACAAAGCGGAAAAGAGATTCATTTTTTCATAAAGAGATTGAGTTAACTTTACGCTTATTGATTTACCCGCGGACAGGCAAATAAAAATCAACACCCAGGGATCAAAGAATGCCTAGTGATCGCGCAAGAGGTGTACCTTTTCCGCGGGCAAATGGTAACACTTGCTCGGGGGAACATAATGAATACCGTCTATTTTTTTATTCTCGTGCCGATGGTGTACATTGCCTTTGCAGTATTTATAATCGGCATGGCAGCTCAGGTGATAAGGGTTTTGAAAAAGCCCAAGCTCAACGCATCGTTGAGGATTTATCCGGAGGAAAAACCACGCTGGTTTTGGTCAATTTTCGATTCCATACTGCTCCCAACGGTCTGGAGACACAATAAAGCCCTGTGGTTTTTCCTTATTGCCTTTCATGCCAGCTTTATTCTTGTGTTCCTTGGTCATCTCGAGCTGATAACCGAGATGAAATGGATTCAGTTAATAAAGCATGAAATATTTCTCGGCAAGGGATTTGTGGGGCTCATCATGTCCATCGCACTGCTTTTTTTCCTTTTCCGCCGATTCATATCACCAACAAAAGAACTGAGCGTTCCTGAAGATTATTTTCTTTTGGTTTTGCTATTTCTGACTGTTGTCTTCGGCAGCGAAATGGACTGGGCCAGGAGATGGTATGACTACGGAGAGATGTCTGTGGATGCATACCGGTCATACCTATCCAGTATTTTTCTCCTGAGCCCGAAGATAGCAGATGTGACAACATCGGGTCATTCATTCATGCTTGTGCTGCATGTCTTCTTCGCAAATCTTTTCCTGATGTTTTTCCCCTTCAGCCATCTTATTCATTCAATCTTTGCTTTTTCGCTGAATAAAATTAGGAGGGGATAGCTATGGAAAAAAGAATTCGAGAAGAACTCCTCGCTCTTTTTAAGAGTAAACTTTCAAGACCCATGGAGATGTACCTTGAAACCTGCGCCCGCTGCGGCATATGCACAGAGGCATGTCACGCCTATGCTTCAATGCCTTTACCCAAATACACCCCGGCCTATCGAGCTGAGGTGGTAAGGCGCATATACAAAAACTACTTCAGATGGCAGGGAAAAACAGTCCCCAAGGCAGGAGAATGCAAAAAGCTTGACGAAACAATCATAGATGAGCTCAAAGAAGCAGCATATTCCTGCACCGGCTGCAGGAGATGCATGGTCTATTGCCCTTTCGGCATAGATACGCAGCAGATTATGTCAATAGCCAAACTCCTGCTCGTCGGAGCACACGCTGAGCCCGAACTACTGAGTCTTTTAGCCGACGTATCCATCTCAAAAGGCGAATCCATTGATTCCTTTAAAGAAGGATTCCTCGAGGGGGTAAAGAATCTTGAAGAAGAGGTGGTTGAAAAATGGAGGCATGAAGCCGGAAGAACCCCAATACCGACCGAAGTTGTTGGTGCGGAAATACTTTATGTTGCACTTGCAGGCGCTCACTCCATTATACCTGCTGCGGCAATCTTTAATGCGGCTAAAGAAAACTGGACTCTAAGCTTTTTTGAGGCCGTAAATTTTGGAGCTTTTGTAGGCGATCCCACCAAGACCAAGATCATCATGGATCGCATAATAAATGAAGCCAAGAGGCTTAAGGTCAAAGAGGTTTGCATATGCGAATGCGGCACTGCCTTTAGGGTAATGTCGCAGCTCTCGGGAAGCCGGCCTTTCAAAGTCAGCTCAATCACCGAGGTGCATTCACGCTATCTGAAGGAAGGCAGGATCAGGCTGGACAAGAGTAAATTCAATGTGCCTATCACTTATCATGATCCATGTCAGATCGCAAGAAATGGCGGCGTAATAGATGAACCAAGATACATTCTTTCGCATCTTACCGATAACTTCATCGAGATGTCCCAGGATCCAAAATACAACTGGTGTTGCGGGGGGGGAGGAGGACTTGTCGCCCTGGGAGAGGAAACCCTTGACTTCAGGATGAAATCGGCAAAGGTCAAGGCTGAACAAATAAGCAAGACAGGGGCCGCCATCCTTGCAACAGCATGCGAGAACTGCCACACGCAGCTCAGCAACCTCAATGAACATTATAAGCTGGGGATGAATGTGCAGTTTCTATCATCCCTGGTTTCGGATGCTCTGGCAAAATAAAAAAAGCAGATTTGTTACCTCTATTGGTGAACACCCGGATAAGGAATAAAAATTCATAAAAAAGAGGAGATCTCATGAAAAAATTAGTCTCACTATTCTGTTCATTAGCTCTGTGCCTAGCTGCGGCACATGCAGCTTTGGCCACTAATGGAACCAATCTTATTGGCGTCGGTCCCATCTCAAAATCCATGGGCGGAGTGGGAATAGCATCTCCGCAGGATTCCATCAGCGCCATTTTTGCCAATCCTGCGGCCATGTGCTTTGGAGCTTACTGCCCCGGCGCCGAGGCGACCTTTTCAGGAACTTACTTTAACCCCACTGTAAAGGGGACCGTTGACACGAGAGGCATGGGAGGAGGAGTTTTTACAGAGGAAAGCCAGATGGAGTACTTCCTTGTCCCGGCAATCGGTATAACCTCACCGATAACCGACCGACTTCGAATAGGATTCGGCGCCTATGGATTCACGGGCATGGGAGTGGATTACAAGGAGCAGTCGCCTCCGGTCTTCGGAGATCTCTACACAAAGCTTGAGGTAATGAAATTCGCACCCAACATTGCATATCTTATTACCCCTGATCTTTCGGTTGGGGCGTCAGTCCATATTGATTACGGCAACCTTGATTTGGGAAGCGGGGGTTCCCACGGTTATGCAATGGGCTTACAGCTTGGTGCCCTTTACCATATCGGAATTTTTAATTTTGGTCTATCTTACATAACTCCCCAGAAGGTCTCACATGACAGAGTGGCGGATTTCGACGGAGACGGAAAACTTGATACTCTTGAATTGGAAGGACCACAGAGCTTTGCCTTCGGGGTTTCTGCCGCACCGTTAAAAAACCTGCTTATCGAGTTAAATCTGAAATGGTACAACTGGGGAGACGCTGAGGGATACAAGGATTTTGACTGGGAAAACCAGTGGGTATATGCCATTGGAGGTCAATACAAGATCGGAAACCTGAGCCTTAGAGCGGGCTTCAATTACGGAAAAAACCCGGTAAAGGAACATAATGGCTTCAACCCTCAGGGCACAACCAATGTGCAGGGAAAAAATGTCCCCAATGTGAACTACGAATTCCTTCGAATAATAGGGTTTCCAGCAATAGTGGAGAAGCATCTCACCTTGGGGCTGGGATATGAATTACCTCTCAATATGAGTATAAACATCTCCTACGTTCATGTATTTGAGGAAACTATGGAAGAGACCTCAGCCGGCGGCGCAATGAAGCTTTCCTCAAGTCTCGAGGAGGATTCAATAACTCTTGGATTGACATGGCGTTTCTAGCGAAAAAAGCTTTTTCCGTCAACCCCTTGTCCGAACCGGCTTTGCCGCGGCAAGGCCGGTACCGGATCGGCCGGACAATCGAAACAGACATGAGGGTATAGCCCATAGTCAGACTCATATAACTTATTTTCAATTGAAGAAACATTATTCAAGAGGTTATAAACATTTCCCGAAAACATCTTATTTTTCAACCTGCCCAGCATCTTTCCACCTTCGATATAAAGGCCGGGATTAAGCCCTAGTGAAAAATCTCCGTTCGGGATATTTCCGCTGTGGGCTCCGAGAACCCCCATTATAATAACTCCCCGTCTTATGTCGGCTATCATCTCATCCAGGGATTTATCCCCGGGCAGAATGGAGCAGTGGGAAAGGGTTGGGACAGGCTGGAGCGATATGGGGTCCCCCCCCCACATGCCATTCCTGTACCCGTGGCCTGAAGGTTCAAGCCCTGTTTTTGATGCATAGTCAAGGTTTGTAAAGAAGGAACACAGTACTCCCTTTTTTATCAATTCCAGCTTCGAGGTAGGAACTCCTTCGTCATCGAACCATCTTGAGTCCGGTCTTCCAACAACTCCGGGATCATCCAGGATAGTAATTTTGTCGCTTGTAATTTTATCCCCTGTCATGCCCTTGAGTCTTGAAACACCCTCGTAAAGTGAAGCCGCGCTTGCGCCGGCCTGGAGACGCCACATCAGGGCATGCATTGCGTGAGGAGAAAATATCACGTCCATTTCCCTTTCCTTAATATCCACAATGGGAAGAGCAGCTTTATATATCCGTCCAAGGTCGAGGAGCCTGGATTCAGTAATCATTGAAAAACATATATCGCTGGAGTTATGCCGGAGTGATTCGTGCGAATTCGGAAAAAGGATCTGGCAGGTTACCTTGTAAAAAGACGATAGCTGTGAAACGTCCAATCCATTTGTGTTGATGACACGTGCCAGCTTTGTTCCGAAACAGGCGGCTGAGTTACACTGTCCCTTGCCCTGAACGGAGCCTGAGATAATTGCGCAGACTCTTTTGAGTTCCTTGATTACACGTTCCACAGAAAGTTCCTCTATGAGTGGATCAAATGAGAAAAGTTCCACCGGCCCGTGTTGTTTCGGAAAAGTGAAAAAGGCCATTACCCCTTTATACAGGAACGTCTCCGCTTTTTTTACAAGATCAAAACGCTCAGCCGGATTTTTGGTGTAAGAAAATCCAAGTCTATCCCCTTTCCTCAATCTGAGGGAGTATCCGCGCTGGTGAGTCGAGTTTATACCCGTAAGAGTTGAGTCCTCAAAAATAATCTCCGTCTCCGCAAGCTCTGTGTGGAAAACCTCGGCAGAATCTCCGACTCGGGCTGCGAGAGAAAGGATCTTCTCCATCATACCCCTCCCACCTTTACATTCCTTATAAGCATATGCGGACCTCCCATGGCGGACCTGATGTTCATCTGACCTTTTCCGCACCCTCCCGTCTCCGAGATCACCAGTTCACTGGACACTCCTTCAACATCCAGAAGCGTAGAAAATAGGTTGCCCATAAGGTTCATGTCCCGCACCATTGGGCCGGGTTTACCGTTCCTTATCAGATAACCGTACTGGGCACCGAAGGTGAAGCTCTCGCCGCTGGTCTGCCCTCCTTTGGAGTCAAGAACATAAAGCCCATCTCCCGCTTTGCTGATTAGCTCATCTACCCCGCTTTCTCCCGGGCAGGCAAAGATACAGCCCATCCTTACAATCGGAGCGTAGCGTGAATCCTCAGCCACAGCATGCCCTGTCAGTGACTCGCCATAGGCAAAGGCCGTTCGCATCGAATGAAGCCTCCCAGAAAGAATCCCCTGATCCATGAGTACCACGCGCCTGCCCTCAACCCCCTCATCGTCAAAACGGTAGAATCCTATCTGGCCTTCCATTGCAGGGTCGTCAACAATGGTAAGACACCCCGATCCAAGCCTCGCTCCTATCTTCATCTTTTCCCTTAAAGAGGGATTGTGCTCGATAAGGTCGGCTTCGCTGAAATGGCCGAAGGCCTCATGGATAAAAACACCCGCCATCTCAGGGTTGAGCACCACATTATATCTGCCTGACGGAACAGGTTCGGCATCCAGGAGCCTTGTTACGGTCTCGGCCTTTTTTTGAAACACCTCATCCCTGTTTCTAATTTTCAAGAAGCCGTCGCTTGAACCTACCACTGCCCGCCCGTTTTGAAAAATCCCATCCCTGCCTGCAACCATCCTTATGGAAATTGATGAAGTAATAAGCGGTTCATGAACCCATGTTCCCATGGAGTTCACAAAGTACCTGTACCTAATTGTCTCCTCGTATACGGCGGAGGTCGTTATTATATCCCTGAACCCAGTTACCAGAGAGTTGTAGTTTTTTAGCAGGGCCAATTTCTCTTCAGGAAAGACGGCCCTGGGGTCCTCATCAAGTTTCGGGAGAGATTCATGCTCAACACAGGGAGGAAGTGTAAGACCCACTTTGTTTTCCCCATCACCGGCCATGGCTAAGGCATTTAACGTGGCTCTTTTCATGGCACTTTCCAGATCCGAAGCCCTTGTCACTGAAGCCGTTGCAAAGCCTCCTGATTTAAGCAAACGTACTACATAGCCATCGGTGACATTTGAACCGATCTCCGTTAATTCTTTTCCCCTCAATTCAATTCTTGTCCTCTCCATACGTTCATAACGTATGTCTGCATAGTCGCCATCCACAAGGGAAAGGTAGGCGCGGAGTGTCTGCTTCATTTTAACAATCTCATCTGTAATTGTTTCTCAATGTCCCGTTTTTGTCTCACAGTCGTGAAGTTACCATCTATGGCTCTGTCGGTCAATCAGCCCTCATCCCTTGACACGGGGAGTGAGTTAAATTATGTATTTAATAACATGTGGGATTTAACAGGGAAGGTTGGAGTTCGCTTTGCAGAAAACAAATCCGGGTACATCTTTTTTCAATATATACAGCCACAACTTCATCAGAGCTGCAGTAGCAGTCCCTGGTCTGAAAGTAGCTGATCCTGCATTTAATGCAGCCCGAACTATTGATTTGATGAGGGAAGCGGCCTCCAAGTCTTGTATTCTGGTTGTTTTCCCTGAGCTTGGATTAACAGCTTACACCTGTGATGACCTTTTTCACCAACGCGCCCTCCTGGAAGCAGCCCTGGTGGCCCTTGAGAGGGTAAGGGATGCGTCTCGCAACATCCCTGTCATATCCATTGTTGGTCTTCCCTTAATGGTGGACAGCCATCTTTTCAACTGCGCCGTGATGGTGTCAGGAGGGACTATCCTTGGGGTGGTTCCCAAAAGCTATCTTCCAAATTACAGAGAATTCTATGAACTCAGGCACTTTGCACCTGAAGGCACTCTCCCCAGGGAATCCATAGCGGTATGCGGGCAAAAGGAAATTCCCTTTGGAAGCAGCCTCCTTTTTCAAATGGAGGAACAGCCCCTTTTTACGATCCATGTGGAGATATGCGAGGACCTGTGGACCCCCATTCCACCTTCTTCTTATGGCGCTCTGGCTGGAGCAACCGTCCTTGCCAATCTGTCCGCCTCCAATATAACGGTTGCCAAAGCAGACTATCGCCGCCAGCTAGCCTCCAGCCAGTCAGCAAGATGTATTGCCGCCTACCTTTACACCGCAGCAGGTACGGGAGAGTCCACAACAGATATGGCATGGGACGGACACGGAATGATTTATGAAAACGGTTCCCTGCTTTCAGAGACAGGTCGGTTTGTTTATAGACCTCAGATCGCATATTCAGACATTGACCTGGACAGACTTATTCAGGACCGGATGAGACAGAACACTTTTTCACAGGCGGCATCAAGACACAGGGATGAGATATCAAAATTCAGAACCGTCCAATTTTCAGCTCCACTCCCCGCCCGCGGGGTGCTCCTTCCGGTAAGGGCCTGTGAAAGGTTCCCGTATGTGCCCAGTCATATTTCAAAAAGGGATGAGCGCTGCAGGGAGATCTACGAAATTCAGGTGCAGGGCCTTGTAAAAAGACTAAAAGCGACGGGCATAGGAAGGATTGTCATCGGGGTTTCCGGAGGGCTTGACTCCACACATGCCCTGCTGGTTTGCGCGAAGGCATTGGATATAATGGGACTTCCGCGGGAAAGGCTGCTTGCTTACACCATGCCTGGTTTTGCAACCGGCGAAAGAACCCTTAACCAGGCAAGAGAGTTGATGGATGCCCTTGGATGCTTTGCGCAGGAGATTGATATCAAACCCAGTTGCCTCCAGATGCTGAAGGACATCAAGCATCCGTTTGCAGAAGGAAAACCCCTTCACGACATAACCTTTGAAAACGTACAGGCGGGTGAGAGGACAAGCCATCTTTTCCGTCTGGCAAATCTTCACGGAGCTCTTGTAGTGGGGACCAGCGATCTAAGCGAACTTGCCCTTGGATGGTGTACATATGGGGTTGGAGACCATATGGCCCATTACCATATAAATGCCGGCATACCAAAGACGCTAATTCGTTATCTCATTGCCTGGGTTGCTGAAAAAGGTCAGCTTGGGGATACGGTGAGGGAAGTACTCAGACGCGTAATCGAAACAGAAATCAGTCCTGAACTGGTGCCGGGTCTAATAGGAGACCAGCCGGCTCAGCGCACCGAAGACATTATAGGTCCATATGAGCTCCAGGATTTCAATCTCTACTATATACTGCGGTTCGGATATTCGCCCTCCAAGGTTGCATTTCTTGCATGGTGGGCCTGGGGAGATAAAACAAGAGGTCCATGGCCAGGAACAGACGAGGAGAAGAGGAATCAGTACAGTATAGGGGAGATCAAAAGATGGCTGAGGATATTCCTTACACGATTTTTTAAATCAAGTCAGTACAAAAGGAGCTGTGCCCCCAACAGCCCAAAGGTAGGCTCTGGAGGATCACTTTCTCCCCGGGGAGATTACCGCGCTCCGAGCGACAGCGAGGCAGCGGTATGGATAACGCAGCTCGATCACATCCCTGATCAGACACCCCCAATTCTGCCCATCGTTTCATAAATAGAAAAGTCTAACATTGCTAGGCCTTCAATACAACATTGATACCGAGTCGAACAACATCTGACTATCTACAACTTTATTATATTTTTTTAGCAATATATGTAACAATTCCATAATTTTTAGACCAAATTTGATATTTAGTAAATGCTGGCATGAAAAGCATACTTACAATATTTAAAGGATTTTTTCCAAGATAAGCAGCATATTTGAAATTTGAAAATATTGTTTTTGACAATTGATATTTAAGGAAGTATTCCCCTCTTGATAAAGGAATATTTTTATATTCCAACTTTTTTCCCCTTAAACGGTAAAAATAATAAAGTAGCCAATTAACAGGGAACATTGTATATATTGAATCACTATAATCAACCTTAACTAATTCTAATCCAACAGATGACGTATACTTTCTTATTGTTTCCTCGGTAAAGAAGTATAAGTGTCGCGGTATATCCTCACGAAAGAGGTATCTTGAGGAGACACTCTTGAAATTAGTAACAAGAAACACAAAAAGACCACCTTTTTTAATTAAATTACCAGCTTTAATAAAGTAAGACATAGGATCGTGAGTATGCTCTAATACCGCCCAAGCTGTTATAACATCATAAAAAGGATAATTAACAGGTATTTTAGTAAATTCTTGATTATAAACTTTAAAGTCGTAAATTGGTTTGGAGTTTTTGGAAATTTCCACACCTTCTACATTCCACCCTAAACTTATCATGTATCGTGGAAAATCGCCATTAGCACAGCCTATATCTAAAAGAAATTTGCCTTTATAATCATTATTATCTATATAATGTTTAAATACTTCGTATTCTTTTCTATATCTTTTATTATGAAATTTTTTATTTCTTTCAAAATCTTCATAAAAAGAAGAAGGGTAATAGTAAGGCATTGTTAAAAAAGTAGGTCTTGGATTAACAAATCCCAAGCCACAACTTTGACATTCGACTACAGTAAACCATTGATCCGGATGATATAGTCTATCAGGCATAGAATATATTTTTTTTAAACCATTGAAGCCACATAAATTACAATTTACTTTTTCAAAATATAAATTATTCATATTCATTAATTGAAATTTTCATTTAAGATTTTATCAAAGTTCCCGCTGGCAATTCTTATGGCCTTGCTTAGGCTGATTTTGAAGTAAATCTATCGTATAGCATTTTTCGGTTAATTTCACTCGAAAAATACTTTTTATAACTTTGATAAATAGTTAGAGATAAAGCTATTTGAAGGCGCAGGTCATCTATACAGAATCTATGCAGTATTAAATCAAAGATATAGGAAAAATTGCCAAAAAATTCTAG
>QZIK01000055.1 GCA_003599015.1 Desulfobacteraceae bacterium
AGATCATCCAGAGGAAGTGCGTGATCGACTGCATCACCTCGTTCTGCGAGAGAGAACCCCTTTTTCCGCGCTATGCCGTCGGCTCCTATGGTGTATTTTCCCTGGCCCTTTCCAATAAGTCCCCTTACAGGGCCGGATCTTCTTTCTTCGCGATCCGACAGGAAAAGCAGGACCTTTTCCCCCTTTGTCACGGGCGCCACATCGGACACCCTCATGCCAAGGTCACCGATCTCACCTCCGGGGTATTCCACGGTGATCCTTTTATCCACTGTCTTTCCCCGCACCACCTCCCGGACCAGGACCGTGGCACGGGAGACGATCCTGCGTCCATCGTCGCTCCAGTGCGATTTCACCTCTTCAACGTCGCCAACAACTACCAGGGAAGAAGCTCTGGCCAGCTCTTGGGTGCTCATTCCGATCATCTGAGACCGAGCCTCCGGCGCGAAGAGATATAAAGCGGCAAAAAGCACAGCGGCCCGTAAAATAAATCTCCTCATGGGCAGACACTCTTGTTTTGCGGCGTATGCATTTGCTGCCTCCACCCGGCCAATGAACACATGCAGTTTTCTTTCACCTGCATACCCAAAGGCTTGCACCCTCCAGTTCCTTGAAAAGGGCGGTGCTCACAGATCCCATAAAAAACTTTTGAAACATACCCTGCCCGGCACCGGTTCGACCTACGGCCACTGCGGAGAATTTTTCATCCTTTGCAACCTTAAGGATTATCTTTGCGACATTGGACCCTTCAACTGCCTCTGTTTCAATCCTGTCTTCGGGAACCCCAGCCTTCATTATGGAATCCTTAGCGGCAGCAAGGGCTTTCTTGACTACATCGGCGGAATTGGCTGGGCCCTTTATGACGGCCATTATCTTGACCCGGTGCAAAGGATCCGGTTGAAGCATGAATCCCACATGATCAACCATGCAGGCTGAGGAGTTGGAACCGTCAATACAAAGGAGCACTCCGTTTCTTTCGGGTTCAGGCTTGCGGCAAATCCATATGGGAAAGCCTATGCCCTGCTCGAGCAATCCCTTTGACACACTTTCATCAAATGTCTCCTCCAGCCATGAAAGTCCTCTTCTTCCCAGCACCACGGCATCATAGAGACCTTTGGTCCCTTCCTGAATGATGTCTTCCACCTTGGAAAACTGCCTTACCTGAAGTTTAGTCTCCACGTTTTCGGGAGGAAACCCCATCCAGAGGAGCTCTTTCCTGGCTGCATCCAGAGCCTTTCTACCCTTTGCAAGGCTTTTTTTTGCCTGGGCCTCGGCCTCTCTTACGCTTTCATCGGTGCGCTCTCCGGCGTATACGGATGCGGGCCTTGAAGCTGTGTAAAAAAGAGTAACCTTTACGTCTTTCTTCTCTGAAAAGAAGTGCCCCACGAATCGCACAGCATGCATGGCATTGCTGTTTTCGCTCACGGTTACCAGCAGGTGCCTGTTCATCTTTGACTTTCCTCCGACATAAATAGGGTTATCCAGAGATCTTCTCTGATTCCATCTGTACTCACTGTTTCAGGGAACTCTCAGTCCTCTCAAGGAGATCGGAAAAAGGGGTGCGACTATCATGATCAGACTGCTTTTTTATATTATATTGCTCGCCAACCAATGTTCAATGATTTTGTCCTATTTTAATACGGTCACCTGATTTTTCCGTCAGGGCACGGTACATGTCTGAGACAGCCATTTTCGATATATGAGCCATGCTTCTGCTCATGGCCTCCGCAAAGGCCTGAGGGGTCTTTGCCGGGAACTCTGTTTCAGTCCTGTAGCTTTTCTGTATGACCAGCTTCTTAGTTGCATCTCTTTCTCCTTCGGCAAGCAAAACAAAGGTAACTGCCAGTCTTGCAATCCATGTTTTTTCAGTATCCAATTCGAGAAATTCATCCACCGAACCGGTGATCAGGAAATCAGATGAGCCGGCTCCATCGTATGGAAGTACCGCAAGAAACAAACCTGCCTCCCGAACGTCTCTTGCAAAAAAATCTGTCACCATATCGCCCGGATTGACCCTCCATCTGTGAAAGATGTATTCATCACGCTTGAAAGAATCCTGCCTGAATATCATTCTGGTGGTGTTATAGGGAGGGGCTACGGAGAATCTCTTCACCCTGGCCAGTGCTGGAACCTTCTTGATCACCGGCGCCGGGGGTGCAGGATACTCCAAAACATAATGTGATACTTTGTCGTCCGGTTTGCCTGTTGTCCCGCAGGCGGTAATAAATAAGGGCATCCAGAGAAAAAGGACACTTAACTTTATTGATTTTTTCAAGGAAGCCTCCTTTCCATGGCCTTAGTTCTGTGATCAATCCCCGCCGGGCAGCTCTTCAGGCTTGGCAGGGTTGGGCGGGCGTCCAAAAAGTATTGTTGACGGGTCCAGGGAAAGCCTTTCCATGAGCTCTCTCAGGATCTCCACGCTCTGCGCCAGGTTCTGTACCACCGGGACAAGCTGGTTTGTCATGTGGTTGAGGGTCCCGCTGGATTTTTCCAGTACCGCTCTGGCATCGGAGAAGAAAACTCTTGCATCTCCCACTGCGCCCCTGATTTCCGAGACGGTTTCTTTCAATAAAGGTTCGCTCTGCTGAAGGCTCTTTTCCGCATGTGCGAATGAATTGTTAACCTTGTCAAGGGCCTCATATGCCTTTCCCATAATTTTACCCAGGTCTTCTCCGGCCTTGTCCAGGGAGGCAAAAAGGGACTGCCAGGACTTGGAGCCTAGGATAGCCTGAAATCTTTCAATGGAAACCTTTAAGCGATCAGCTATCTCGCCTGAATGTAAATCGCCTACGGATTTATTTACCGTATCAAGGACTGCCTTTGTCTTTTCTGAAATGGCCTCCAGGTCCAACCCTTTGAATTGCCTTAAAATATCATCAACCTCCGCCAGCAGGCGCCTGATTTCAGACGGTCTGGACGCCACAACGGGATATTCGGATGGAAAGTTAAGCGGGGGGGAAAGGCGCTTATCCTGCAAGTTTATCTGATCCAGCTCTATGAACATGCTTCCTGTTATCCCTACGGCCTTGAGCTGGGCTGCCATGTTAGCATCCAGTCTGTAAAAAGGATCAATCTCCATAACTACTCTTATGAGCCGTGAGTCCGGTGCAACATCAATACTGGCTACCCTTCCCACGCTGACGCCCCTGTATTTTACGGGCGAGTCCCTTTCCAGGCCCTGGACGGATTCGTCGAAATAGGACGCATAGAAACTTCCCCTGTCAAGATACCTCGACATGCCGAGCCATATGAATGCGAGCACAGCTATCCCTATCCCTGCGGACACAAAGAGCCCCACCGCAAATTGAGTCTTTACTGAAGGCATCAGCGCGTCCTCCCTGATATCATTTCCTCTGACATCGGAATACGGTTGAAGAAGTGCCTCACTGTTTTGTTGCCGCTGTGGTCCCTGAGATAGGTCGGATCTCCCTCCGCAATAATTCCTCTGGCTGTCCTGTCCAGCATGATAACCCTTTTTGCAAGCCGAAAAATGCTTTGAAGTTCATGGGTCACTATGACCATTGTGGTTCCGAGACTCCTGTTTATTTTCAGTATAAGTTCATCTATCTCAGCCGATGTTATGGGATCAAGACCTGCAGTCGGTTCGTCAAAAAATAGTATGTCAGGATTGAGGGCCATGGCCCTTGCAAGGCCGGCTCTCTTTTTCATTCCACCGCTTATCTCTGAGGGCAGATGATGCTCATATCCGTGAAGGTCAACAAGGGCAAGTTTCATGGCGACAAGGGAGGCAATCTCATCATCTGCAAGCCCTGTGTACTCCCTTATGGGAAGAGCCACATTTTCCGCAAGTGTCATGGAACTTATGAGTGCGCTGCTCTGGTAAAGCACCCCAATGTTTCGCAACAATTTTCTGTAAGTCTTCTGGTCGCTTTCGGTTATTTCCACCCCGTCAACTTTAACTTTCCCTGATATGGGCGGCCGGAGGCCTATCATGTGCTTTAGCAGGGTGCTCTTGCCGCACCCGCTTCCTCCCAGTATGATGAATATCTCTCCCCTGTGAACCTCAAAGGAGATATTTCTCAATATTACCTGGGTTCCGTAACCGGCCTCAAGATTTCTTACCTGTATTATGGCCTCTTCTGCCATCAGCCTTGCTATCCCCAGTACCTGATAATCACGGCAAAGATGGAATCCCATAGAATAATAAGGAAAATACTGCTTACCACCGCAGAGGTGGTAGCCTTGCCTACGGCGGAAGCCCCCCCGCTTGCCTGAAAACCCCTCAGACATCCCATCCAGGCAATCAGCAGGGCAAAAAAACCGCTCTTGAAAAGGCCGAACCACAAATCAAAAAACCGCAGGGTCTTGAAGGTCTGGGTCATATATGCATTGGCTGTAAGATCAAGCATGGATACTCCCACAACCAGGCCTCCCAGTATTGCAAAGAGGTTTGAAAACACGGACAGGAGCGGCACCACCAATATGGATGCCAGGACCTTCGGGACCACCAGAAAACGGGTCACATCAAATCCCATCGTGAACAGGGCATCCACCTCTTCGGATATCTTCATTGTGGCTATTTCCGATGCAAAGGCAGACCCTGATCTTCCGGCCACGATAATGGAAGTCATAATCGGTCCGAGCTCCCTTACCATGGCAAGGCTCACCAGAGAGGCAACATATATGTTTGCACCGAATTGCTGCAACTGGACCGAAGACATGAATGCCATTATAAGGCCCAGCAAAAAACTTATGAGGGCAACAATGGGGAAGGCGTCCACTCCGGTCTTTTTCATGGAGGCAACAGTGTCTTCCAACCGAAGGAATCCCGGATGTCGGACAACAGTTAAAAAGGCTAAAAGGACTGATCCCATGAAGGCAATCTGGAACCTTAAATCGGCAATCTGATCTAAGGTGGCCTTTCCCAGGCTGACCATTAAACCCGCCCTAGGCTGCCTTTCCTTAAGCGTCCCTCTCCATCCCCCTTCAAAGTTGAAAAGGCTCAGGATCTCGCCTGCCTTTTCGCCTGTTCCCCTCAAAAGAAACCTTCCGCCTTTTTTACCAACTGTTTTTCTTATCCTGTCCAGAACCAGGACGCCGAAGTCATCCAGATATGATACATTTGCCAGATCAGCCACCAGCGTGCCCGGGGGGTTCCTTTCAATATGCTCGGTAATACTGCGGAGGGCATCCGGAGCGCTTCTTACGTCCAGCTTTCCAGTAAAGAAAACAGTGGTCCCTTCTTGTTTTTTATCTTCTATTCGAAAAGAAGAGCCGTTATGCCGGGTCATTTATCTATCGCCTCGAAGTGCATTTTTTCAAGGCCGGCCTGATCCACTGAGTATCGTTCCTTAAGGGTTTTCATATTCATCTGAAAGACGATCCAGCCTGATATGCGACCCTCTGATTTTATCATAAAGGCTGCCTCCACGATCCTTTCTCCCATGGGCTGTCTGGGTGTCACCCTGTAAAGGGTAAGGACCGCATGAGCAGATTCATTATGGTTAAAGGGTATGCCTGAATAGCTTTCCCCTTTGACATCCGCGGCCGGATAATCTCCTCCGGCCAGGTAAGCGTCAATCACCTTTTTGTGGGAATCAAGAAGTACAAGCCCCTTGTACGGGCCTTTCCCGTTTTCATTGAAGACCACAAAGTCCCTGATGATTCTACTTATGGCAGATAAGTTGTTTTCCCTCAAAGGCTCATCCAGCAGGGAAAAAAGATTCAGATAATCCTTGGCCATCTTTTCTTGCAGATCTTTTTTGACGCTGGCGATACCCGGAGTTGTGGGGCTAAGGTAGTTGTAGCCGTAAAACGCGGCACCGGTGATAAGCGCAATTAGAAGAAAAAGAGGTACAATCAATGACTTGATCCTTCTGTACTTCCTTGCAAACTCTTCCATCTCCGAGACATCTCTGGCTGACGAGATCATGCCGTGAAACACACCGCGGCTGTCCATAAGGGCCTTTGTGACGGTAGTTATTACCCTTTCTCCCTTTGATTGATGCTGAACCTTTAAGGTGTTTGTTCTGGAGGGCGATCCGGGACCGATCCCTTCAAAGGACCTTTCCGCCTCCTCTTGATCTGAATAGATCTGCTGAAGTCTTCTGCCCTTAATATCATCCCAGGATATTCCGTAAAGCTCCTCGGCAGCCTTGTTCCAGGAGATGATCCTGTACTCAGGATCAGTGATTATCAGGGCGTCCGGTATCTGGTCGCATAGTTCCCTGAGACCGTAAAGTACCTGACTGGTCTGGTCCAGCCTTTGTGCCAGGTTTTTCGTGATTATGCTGGCGACCTGTGTATATTTGGTAAGGAAGTCTGTTATTTGTTCTTTGGGAACACATACTGCCTTGACGCTGGTTTTTGCCCTTACGGTGGCCGTTCTTGGGGCATTGAGCAGGAATGACATCTCTCCAAAGAGGGCTCCTTTTTCCGATGTCGCTGTAAGCACTTTATCCCCCTTGGAAATCTCAATTTCTCCGGATACCAGCAGATAAAGGTCCTGGGAGGTATCTCCTTCGGAAAATATGGCTTGCCCCTTTTCAAAGGAGACTGCTTTGGATCTCAGATCATGGCTGTCAATTATTTCATCAAGCATGGCACGATCGGCTCATTGTGTTCAATTAAAGAAGCTTATGTGATAGCTTCGATTATGTCAATGGAACCAAGTCCGGTCTGGATAGGAAATCTGTTTTTGTAGGAACCTATTTCCATTCTTGTTGCATTATTTTGGTGTGTGGTATGCTGAGGTGCGGATGGATACTGAGAGAGAAGGTTTGCCCGGCAATAATGGAGGCGGAGGAAATACTTTTCATGAAGGCACTGATTCTTTCTTTAATTGTCTTTCTGGTTTGTGGCGGTTGTGGGGGAGGCTCCAGGGCCTCATCCGGAGGTGAGATTAAGATTTCCGCGGGTCCCGGTGGGAAGGAAAAGCAGGAGTCCAGGGATAATATGGCCCGGCTTGTAAAAGAAATCCCTCCGGGGGCGTCTGTCGCCATATCCCAGATATATGACGGCACAAACGGCGACATGACCGCCCTGGGGGACCGGTTTAGAGACAGGATTGAAACATCTCTCATAAATAAAGGTTTCAAGGTGTTGCCCAGAAGGGATCTTTTTGTGCTTATGGATGAAAGGGGCCTTGGGGGCGGTGAAGGACCTGATTTAAAGGATCTTAAGGCCGGAGCGGTAATCTCAGGAAGATACTACCTTCCTTCTGAGGTCAAGGGAACAGCTGAATTTCATCTGCGGGCGCTGGATGTAAACGAAAACAGGGCGCTGGGAGCCGTATCTTTTCAGGAAATACTGCCCCAGGACTGGCACAAACTGGTGAGTTCCATCAGGGGGAATATCTTTCAAAAAGGCATAGAACAGGCATCTCCATCGGGCAAAAAAGGTCCTTTACTTTCGGCGCGCCTTGACCGCAAGCCTGCCTGCTACCCTTCAGGAGCTTCTGTCAAGATTAATCTGAGCACCGAGGAAGGAGTATATGTATACATTTTCAATCTTGCTGCAGACGGTACCGTGACCCTTCTGTATCCCAACAAAATGACTCCGGATGCCTGGATGCCGGTTTCCGAATTTGAATTTCCACCTGCAGCCCTCAGCAAGACCATGGGATTGGTAGTCTACCCCTTGAGACCTGAAGAAACATCTCAGGAGAACTTTAAGGTGGTTGCAAGCCGAAGAAAGCTGGACTTCAGCTTTCTTCCTGTCCCTCAAAACGAGATATACGCCGGAGCCAGAGGGGAAAAACTGGCAAAGCTGCTTGAGGTTCTGAAAAAAACCGAGGAATGGTCAGAGGTCAACTTGAGTTACTGGGTTGGATCTGGTTGCGGCAAATAAGAGCTGTTGATCCTGAAAGGAGATAATGAATATGAAGACAATTTCTCTAATTAAAGGCATAGCCTTATTGTTCTTGCTTGCACCGGTGGTTTTTGTCTGGTCAGGCTGCACCATAAAGGTGCCTGTCACTTCAGGGGTAGGGACTATTGCTTTGCCGTCGAAACTGTCAGGTAAGGCCGCCGTTCTTATTTCCGATGAAACCCGGAGCTATGTGTTTCAGGGCAACCCTGAAGGCATGGGATATGGCGCGAGACCCCATGAATTTTTTCTGGGGCAGGCACTGGAGGATGCATCTGTGCAGGCATTTTCCCAGGTCTTTGAAAAGATTGATCTTATAAGAGGTCCTGATGAGTCGGGCCAATATCAAATTGTAATCGCGCCTGAAATAACCGAGTTTCGTTTCAGCTACCCTTCTTTTGGCCTTGCTTCAGCAGCCGCCGTCAGGGTAAGGGCGAGTATTTCATCAGGGGCCGAGACCATAATGATTAAGGAGGCAGCCCCGCCTGAACAGAGAAAAGGAATGGGTGTGGATGAGATGGGAAGGGCAGCTTCCGAAGCACTCTCCAATGCGGTTAAACAGCTGGCCAGAGAGATATCAACCGACAGATCAATAAGGAAGATTCTTGACTCTCCGGCTGGGGATCCCATGGCGGCCAGGCGCGGGCAGCCTGCGGGGAGTCAGCAGGATGATACCGGGGAAAAGACAAAAATTTCACTCAAGAAACAGGGCTCCGTGATCCCTGCGTCGTCCGCAAAACAGGGGGATTCGGGTGGTGCGGGTCCAGCAGACGTTTCAGAGGACCCTATACCTGAAGGAAGGCCGGGTAACAGGTATGATGTCGCTGTCCTTATTGCAAACCGCAGTTACAGTCGCTCCGGCATACCGGAGGTGGATTATGCCCACAGGGACATGGCCGCAGTAAAGAAGCATGTGGTACGCGCCATGGGCTTTGACCGTGAGAACATTATTGAAGAAAAAGACGCCACAAAGGGAACCCTTGAGACGCTTTTCGGGACCAGGGAAAGGCCGGAGGGAAAGATCTACAACTGGGTTAAGCCCGGAGAGAGCCGTCTCTTAATATATTATGTGGGACACGGAGCTCCGGGACAGGAAAGCGGTGAGGCCTATTTTGTTCCATCCGACGCTGATCCTGACTATATAGAGACCACCGGGTATTCGGTCGGCCAGTTTTATGCAAATCTCAAAAAAATACCGGCACGGGAGATCATCGTTGTTTTGGATACATGCTTTTCAGGCCAGACCCCCAAGGGTTTGCTGTTCAAGCGGGTCAGCCCGGCCATGCTTAAGGTTGTGCAGCCGGACAGCAGTATGGATAAAGGCGTGGTCCTGGCAAGTGCCAGGGCGGATCAGCTCAGCACATGGTATGAAAGCAAGCAGCACAGTCTTTTTACATATTTCTTCATGAAGGGATTGAGAGGAGAAGCTGACGCCGACAAAGACAAAAAGGTTACGGCAGGAGAGATGGAGGCATATCTTGCCGACAATGTTCCCTTCATGGCAAGAAAGATCTCCGGACGAAACCAGCAGCCCGTGGTGGAAGGAAACCGGAATGCCGTCCTTGTAGAGCTTAAATGATGACCCCCCAGGCAGGGATTTTACCGCAGGAGCTCTTTTTTGGAGACGCAGTCCGATCATAGCGTTTTTTTGAGCGGTCTGATTGAGAGGATTTCCTACCGGGACGAGGAAGGCGGCTATACCGTCGCCAAGGTAAAACTCAAGGGCAGGCGGGACCTTGTTACAGTGGTGGGCCACATGACGGCACCCGCCCCGGGTGAGACGATCGCCATGAAGGGTGAGTGGAAAAACCACGTGAGATATGGCGAACAGTTTCAGATAAAATCATGTACGACGTCTGTTCCGGCTAATGTTTACGGGATAGAAAAGTATCTTGGCTCAGGTCTTATCAGGGGCATCGGTGGGGGGCTTGCAAAAAGGATTGTGAAGGTCTTTGGAGCTCGTACCCTTGATGTACTGGAAAACGAGATGGAATCGGTCCTTTCAGTAGAAGGTATCGGCCGCAAGCGCCTGGAGATGATAAAGACCGCCTGGAATGAACAAAAAGAGGTTCGAAATGTCATGGTATTTCTCCATTCCCATGGCGTCGGTTCAGGGTATGCTGCCAAGATATTCAAATGCTACGGGAAAGGCTCCATTGAAGCGGTAAGGCAAAACCCCTACAGACTCGCAACCGATATCCACGGAATCGGATTTATAACGGCTGATCGAATTGCCGGGAAGATGGGGTTTCCCAAGGATTCCCAGCACAGGGCCAGGGCAGGAATCCAGTATGTCCTCCACCAGCTGTCCGATGAGGGGCATGTGTACTGTCCCCAGGGCGAACTCCTTGACAGATCTCAGGCCCTGCTCGGGATCAACCGGGAGATTCTCAAGCCTGCAGTCCGGTCCCTTGCCATTGATGGGGAGATAGTAATAGAGGAAATAAATGAAGGCCAGGCCGGTTCCCGCAATCATGAGAGCGCTGTGTATCTTTCCAAATATCATATCTGCGAATCCGGAATAGCAGGCCGTATAAGGGCATTAATCGCCGCGGCAAAGTCCATGCGCAAGATTGACCCTGACAAGGCACTCGCATGGGTGGAGCAAAGGCTTTCCATCCGGCTGGCGGAAAATCAGAGGCAGGCGGTCGGGACTGCCGTTCGAAGCAAAGTAATGATCATAACGGGCGGCCCCGGGACAGGAAAGACCACTATAATTCATGCCATTTTAAAAATCTTCCAGCAGACGGGCGTAAGGATCCTTCTTGCGGCCCCCACCGGAAGAGCTGCCAAGAGGATGACGGAGGCCACGGGTTTTGAGGCCAAGACCATACACAGGCTGTTGATGTACAGTTTTCAGAAGGGAGGCTTCCAGAAAAACGAAAAAGACAACCTTGATTGCGATCTGCTGATACTGGATGAAGCCTCCATGATAGACACCCTGCTTATGTATCATCTGCTGAAAGCGGTTCCTCTCTCATGCACCATGATCATGGTGGGAGACGTAAACCAGTTGCCTTCAGTGGGTCCAGGAAATGTGTTTGGCGATATCATGGCTTCCGGAGCCGTACCGGTGGTGGAGCTGACTGAGGTCTTCAGACAGGCACAGGCAAGCCTCATCATCGTCAACGCGCACAAAATAAACAATGGCAAACTTCCCCTCACCCCGGGGAAGGGTTATCCTTTCGATGATTTTTACTTCATCGAACAGGAGGACCCTGAGCGTGTACTGAAAATAGTCCTGGATCTGGTTGCAGAAAGGATCCCCAAGGGTTTCAATCTGGATCCCCTCACGGATATTCAGGTCCTTAGTCCCATGCACAGGGGCATAGTCGGGGCGGGGAACCTTAACGAGTCGCTTCAGAAGGTACTTAACCCCGGAGAGGAGGGTGTTGCCTGGGGATCACGGCATTTCAGGGTCAATGACAAGGTCATGCAGTTGAGAAACAGCTATGAAAAGGAGGTCTATAACGGAGATATCGGGAAGGTAATAAAGGTCAACCCCGAGTCAAAGGAGATGGTGGTGCTGTTTGACGGCCGGCAGGTCCCCTATGATTTTGGCGAACTGGATGAGATTATGCCAGCCTATGCCGTTTCTGTTCATAAGTCCCAGGGATCTGAATATCCTGCTGTAGTAATACCTGTTTTAACCCAGCACTACATGCTTCTCCAGAGAAATCTTCTCTACACGGCAGTAACCCGCGGGAAGAGGCTTGTTGTAATAGTGGGAAGCATAAAGGCCCTCGCCCTGGCTGTGAGGAACGCGAAAACCCGTAAACGTTACACAAGACTCTGCCAGAGACTGGTCGGGGCATAGATATAAAATTTGCGTGTGGCATTTTTGATGCCTTGACATATTTAAAGCCTTTGGGTATGTTACACCAAACGTTCGTTCGATAACAAAAAAGGCCGTATATGTCCAGACCAAGGAACCTGAAGAAAATGGAAGAGGTGGAGCTTGTCATCGCTCGCCTCTTTGCCAGCCGCGGCTATCATTCCACCTCCATGCGGGACATCGCCCGCGAGCTCGGGATGAATCAGTCTTCTCTTTATTACTATGTCGACAGCAAGGAAGATATACTCTTCAAAATCATGAACGATGCCATGGACAAGGCCCTCGGCACCCTCGAGAAGATCTGCATTTCAAAGATACCGCCTGAGCGAAAACTCAAGGAGGTTTTGGGGTTCTATACCCGTTATTATGCGGGAGACCAGGAGAGGGAGACTCTTCTCGTAAACGAAATCAAATCTCTCGGTGAGGACTACCGGTCTGTTTTGATAGAAAAACAGAGACGCTATGTTCATCTGATTAGATCCATCCTTGAAGATCTGGCAAAAACCGGAAGGATGAAACAAATACACCCCACGGTTGCAACTTTTGCTTTCTTCGGGATGGTGCACTACACCATCAAATGGTACCGCAGGGACGGCAGTATAGGGATTGACGGCCTTGCGGAAAGCTTTGTGGAGATATTTACAGGGGGCATCCTTGCAGAGGATTCTCTCAAATCAAAAAAAGGCCCCGGCAAAAAAAACCGAAAGGAAAAGCCCGATGATTGAAATGCTTCACCCTGCGGCGCGGACCTACGCAGGCATACCCGGTTATGTCTTTGGATGGCTTGCTTTTTCTGTTGCCGTTCTTTTTTTTGCCCATGTCATGAGGAAAAGATACATTCTTTTAAAGGCCGGCAGGGCTGATCCCAGGCTTGAGAAGATTTGGGAGAGGCTAAAAGGGTTTTTTGTATTTGGTATTCTCCAAAGGCGTCAGCCTCGGTATCTGTGGGCCGGCATCATACACATTGTAATCTTCTGGGGTTTTGTCGTTCTGGGTTTGAGGTCCATTGATCTTCTAACCCAGGCACTCGGAATGCCTGTCCTGGGGCTGTTGATGGATAGATCTGCGGAGGCATTCTACGGTCTTATGAGGGATATCGCAGAGATTTGCGTGCTGGTTGCCTGTCTCTGGGCCATGGGCCGAAGGTTTATTGCCAGGCCTAAGCGTTATGAGGGAAGCAGCCATACAGAGGCCTATATTGTGCTGGGTCTTATCTCATTTTTGATGATAACGGATATCGGCTATGATGCCATAGGCCTGGTGATAGAGGGAGGCAACGGAGACAATTTCGCGCCTGCTTCAGGGTTTGCCTCCCTCTTTTTTCAGGAGACAGGTCCCTCTTTTCTAAGATCCGGCCATGCACTGGCCTTCTGGCTGCACATCCTTGCTTTTCTTTTCTTTCTCTGTTTTCTACCCATGGGCAAGCATTTCCACATTATAACCGCTCTTCCCAATGTTTTTTTAAGAAGGCTTGCAAAGGGCTCCGTCAAGCCAGTCAGATGGGATGTTCAGGGCCTTGAGGAGATCGAGAAAATAGGCGTATCAAGGATAGAGGACTTCACATGGAAGCAACTGCTTGATCTCTTTACCTGCACCGAGTGCGGCCGCTGCACTGACAGGTGTCCGGCTTTTTCAGCCGGAAGACCCCTGTCTCCAAAAAGTCTGACCATGAAACTGCGGGATCATGCTTATGGGATGTTTCCCCTCTTCGGGCGTTCGCCTGCGGCGGGGGACAAAGAGGATGCCGACGAAGAAGAACGGCGCGAGATCTTTGGAAATATATTGACTGAAGAGGAGATATGGTCCTGCACAACCTGCGGGGCCTGCGAGGAAGAGTGCCCTGTTTTCATTGAGTATATTGACAAGATAATAGATATGCGCCGCAATCTGATAGAAACCTCAAATGCTCCAAGGGCTTTCAATCAGGTCTTCATGCACCTTGAGAAGACCGGCAATCCCTTTGGAAAGCCGCCTTCAAAGAGATCCGCTTGGGCTTCCGAACTTGAAGGGATGTCGGTAAGGGTGCTCAAGGAGGGCGACGAGACGGATATTCTTTATTATGTGGACAGCTATCCTTCCTACGACCCGAGGGCACAGTCAGTGGCTGCGGCCGTTGTAAGGACGCTCAATCTTGCAGGAGTTGAATTCGGAATCCTTGGGCCGAAGGAAAAGGATAGCGGCCATCAGGTTCGGCGCATGGGCGAGGAAGGGCTTTTCCAGCTCCTCATGGAAGAGAACATGGAGACACTTAAGGGGATTAAATTTAAAAAAATTGTTACAACAGATCCCCACGCCTACAATACACTCAGAAATGACTATTCAATTAAATTCCAAGTTTTGCACTACAGCATGCTGATGAATTCATTGATGGAACAAGGCCTTTTGAAGCCGAAAAGAGATGTTGAACCCGGGATCTATACATATCACGATCCATGTTATCTGGGCAGGCACAACGGAATCTACGATGAGCCGAGAAGATTGCTGAAGTCCCTCCCTGGACTTAAACTGGTGGAGATGGAGAGATCAAGGGACAGGAGTTTTTGCTGCGGCGGAGGAGATATAATTCTATGGCACGAAATATCTTCGGAAAAGGAAAGACCCGCCGGGATCAGAATCAATATGGCAAGGAAAGCAGGGGCCGGCGTGATAGTCACCTCTTGTCCCTTTTGCCTCATGCACTTTGAGGACGCCATTAAAACCGCAGGTCTGGAATGGGAGCTGAAGGTGGTTGATCTGGCCGAACTGGTAGTCTCAACCCTTTGACCGCAGCCCTAAGGCCGTATGCATTTGGACGCCGAGTGAAGCCTGGCGGTCAATTTCGTCCAAATATTCATTTAAAATAAATGGTTAGATAAAATACTTTGATGGAGGTGTAAAGTAATGGATATTGTGGTTTGTGTCAAACGCGTCCCCTTTACACAGGAAGTGGATCTGGAGATTGACAGGTCAAAGCGGTTTGTTGCTACGGAATCACTTGCCCATGTGATCAACGACTGGGACAGCTATGCTGTTGAAGAGGCTATTCTTCTAAAAGAAAAACTGGGCGGAGAGGTTACTGCCGTCACGGTTGGCTCAGAAGATGATGAAGAGGTTCTCAGGAGGGCCCTTGCCATGGGCGCCGACAGGGCTGTTAGAATTGAGTCGGGCGGCATGCCGATGGACGGGACAGTGGTTGCCGGAATTCTTGCGTCCGTAATAAGGAACATCCCCTGTGACCTGGTTCTCACCGGTGTGCAGGCCGATGACGACAACCAGGCCGTTGTCGGAGTTACCCTGGCTGAACTGCTGGGATTGTCTCATGCAGCCGTGGTGAGGGGTATCGAAGTGTCCGGAGCGGATATTGTTGCAAGAATAGAGCTTGAAGGAGGTGTGGACGAGATCAGAAGGCTGAGACTTCCAGCCCTTCTTACCATTCAGACCGGCATAAATGAGCCGCGATATGTATCTGTAATGGGGATAAGAAAGGCATCCAAAAAGGAGCTTAAGGTCATTGACGTCAAAGAGCTGGGTTTGAGTCAAAATGACCTTGTTCCTCCTACAGAAATAGAGGAAATCTATCTCCCTGCCGATACGGGAGGAGCCGAGATGCTCAAAGGCGATCCATCGGTTGTGGCTGAGGCCGTAATTGACATCATGAGGAGAAAGGGGGTGGCTTTATGACGGGGGATATCCTGGTATTTGTGGAGCAAAGGGCGGGCTCGGTAAGAGAGGTAAGCTACCAGCTTCTTTCAAAGGCCAATCAGATTTGCGCCGAGCTTTCAGTCAGGCTGACGGCGGTTTTTATTGGTCCGAAGGCATCCTTTCTCTCCTCCGACTTTTACAAAAAGGCGGACAGGGTCCTTGTTCTCGAGGATGAGAGGTTTGGAGACTTCAACTGCGAAATTGCAAGGGATGTAATGGTCGGAATCATCAAGGAGCAGCGGCCTGCCATGGTACTTGTCGGGCATACTCCCTGGGGGATGGATCTGGCTCCTGCGATTGCGGCAAAGACTGGACTTCCCCTGTCAACGGACTGCGTTGACATAAAGATTGAAGCAGGAAAAGTCAAAGCCGTAAGACAGCTTTACGGCGGGAAGCTTTTTGCCAGGGTCGTATTCAAGGATGAATCAAAAGGATGTATTTTTACAGTCAGACCGGGGAGCTTTTCAGTGGAGGGGTATCCTGATCGAATGGGAGAGATTGTGCCGATTGAGGCCCCCAAAGATTTGCCTGAGCCGTCAAGCAGATTCGTAGAGTATGTGGACACCGGAGCGGGAGAGGTTGATATCACGCAGGCGGAACTTTTAGTCTCAATTGGAAGAGGCGTCGGTGAAAAGGAACGCATAGAGGAGATCCAGGAGCTGGCCAGGATTCTGGGCGGAGTTGTTTCCTGTTCGCGGCCTGTTGTGGACAAGGGATGGCTGCCCAAATATCACCAGGTGGGCACCTCCGGAAAGTCCGTAAAACCAAAGGTCTATCTCGCCCTCGGGATAAGCGGTGCATTCCAGCATGTTGCGGGAATAGCGGGTGCTGGAACGGTCATTGCGGTCAATAAGGATAAAAAGGCCCCAATCTTCAGGGTTGCAGATTATGGGGTGGCTGATGATCTCTTTGCGTTTTCAGATGCCATTAAAAAGGCCCTTAAAAAATAATCAAGGTTTGATTCGGGAGAAATGAAATGGATTTTGAACTTTCAAGGGAGCAGAAGGATATACAAAAGGCGGCAAGGGAGTTTGCCGAAGGGGAAATCAGGGATCTGGCAAGGGAGTGCGACATAAGTGAATCATTTCCTCCGGAGTTGATAAAAAAGGCAGGAGAGCTGGGTTTTCTGGGGGTATTTATACCCGAAGAATACGGGGGTGCAGGGCTCGGCTTTCTGGAGCACGCAATAATACTTGAGGAATTCTGGCGCGTTGATCCTGGACTTGGCCAGCAGATTTGTTCCGGCACCTTCGGCTGCGAGGAATTCCTGCTTTTCGGAACAGAGGAGCAGAAGAAGAAATATCTGCCGCCTCTTGCGGCGGGGGATGCCATGATGGGTTTTGCCATCACGGAACCCGATGCAGGAAGCGACACTGCCTCGGCTGCAACCTCCGCGGTTGAGACGGCGGAAGGTTATGTAGTAAACGGAAGCAAGGTCATGATCGGGAACGGAACAGTTGGTAAATACCTCGCCGTATTTGTCCTCACGGATGGGGACAATCCTTCCCGATCCCAAAGACACAGCATCTTTGTGGTTGAAACCGACACTCCGGGCTACGAGGCAAACAGGCTCCACGGTAAGATGGGTCTGAGGGCCTCGGATACATCCAGCATATTTTTCTCCGGGGTCAAGGTTCCAAAAGATGCAATTATAGGGCAAAGGGGAAAGGGGTTTCATCAGCTTATGCAGTTTTTTGACAGATCCAGGGCCTATGTGGCATCCCATGGAGTGGGTCTGGCACAGGGGGCCATGGATCTGGCAATCAAGCATGTCAAAGGAAGGGTTCAGTTCGGCCAGAAGATCGCTTCTTTCCAGTCCACCCAGTTCAAGATTGCAGAAATGGCTGCCAAGATTGAGCTTGCCCGGACGCTGACACATAAGGCCTGTGATCTTCTGGACAAGGGAAAGGGCGACTCCAGGATAACCGCCATTGCCAAGATGAATGCGGCGAGGACAGCTGTGGAGGTGGTGGATGAGGCGCTTCAGCTTCACGGTGGGTACGGGTATTTCAATGACCAGGATATTGAGAGATTCTACAGGGCTGCAAAGGTGCTTGAGATCTATGAAGGTGCAAAGGAGATAGAGAAGATAATCATAGGCCGGCACGTCCTTGGGAGGTTTTAGTGAGTGAAATTTTTTCTTGACAGAAAGTTCTCCTAATGATATTAGGGAATATAGTTTTTTGAAACTAAGATCATAAATAAAATTAGTATTTACAACATAATATTAATCCTAACGACAATTTGGACCGCTTTATTTATGATGTTTATTTTCCTTTTTCTGCAGGGGACGAGCAGGCCGGTGTGGCCGGCGAGTGGATAAAATAAAATTTTAAAAGGCTTTTATATAGCGGCATTAGGACCAAATAATTTAAAATTTTTAACAGGTTAATTTTTAATTTCCGGACATCATTTGCTGGAATACTAATGGCAGCAGGAAAGATAAACGGCAGCCGGGTCGTCAAAGAGGGCGCCCGCGAAAGAATAATATCGTCTGCCAAGAAACTTTTTGCCGAGCAGGGGTATCAGAAGACGACCGTGGTTGATATCTCTAAGCAGGCCGGTCTTTCAGAGGCTGCACTTTACGAGTATTTCCAGGGAAAGGAGGACCTTCTTCTTACCATACCCCACCTGTGGGTATCGGAGCTGATAGAGGGGATGGAGGAACAGCTCTTCGGCATCAAAGGGGCTTTCAATAAACTGCGCAAGTACCTGTGGTGGTATCTGAGACAGATAGAAAAGGCGCCGCTCGATGCCAAGATCGTCTATCTGTTTCTCAAGACCAACTCCAATTTTCTTACAACGGAGGTCTATGCCAATGTCAGGGCTCTCTATTCCTATCTTATCAACATCTTTGAAGAGGGAAAGGCCTCGGGGGAGATGAGGGCTGATCTCAATCCGTATCTTGCCAGAGATATATTCGTTGGAACAATGGATCACCTTATTATCAGATGGCTCATCAAGGATATGTCCTACTCATTGTTTGAGAACCTGGAGGAGATATTTGATCTGATGACCGACGGCTTCAGGCAAGGCTTAAGGTCTGAGGGGTCGTGCCGGCATACGGAGACCGAGGGGGTTTTGAAGCCGGCTTGACGGCCTTTTTTTGTCCGGGGCCTTGGTATTTATGGAGGTTTTTAGTCGCAGTATTTTATGAACATGTACAAGGAGGTTTGAGCGATGGCGAGGGTTTTGTTTGAATGGGACTACAGTGGGTATCCGGGCGCGAAGCTGTACCCGCATCTGTTTTCGCCCATACAGATCGGGAATATCATTGTGCCTAACCGCATTAAGTACGCTGCCACGGAAGACAATCTTAACAGTCATGACGGATTCATAACAGACGCAGATGTGGCCTATATGAGATCCCGTGCAGAGGGAGTTGTAGGCGGCATGTGTTTCATGCAGGGCGTTTACATGGATAAGCCCGGAAAGGGCCAGGGCTATGTGGGGCAGGCGGCCTGCTGGGATGACAAGTTCATTCCCGGCCTTAAGAGAATAGCCGATGCCATCCACGGCGAGAAGGCCGTTGCCGGGTTCCAGCTTATGGACTGCGGAAGGGTGGGCGCCGTCAATGTTGAAAGCGGTCATGGTCCCTCAACGGTACCCCAGCGCCTGAGAATTTTCAGGCCCATGTATGAGATGACCAAAGAAGAGATCAAGGAGATGATCCAGCAGCATGTGGACTCCGCCCGCAGGGGTGTGGAGGCCGGCTTCGACATGATCGAAATATCGGGGATAGTTGGATATCTGGTTTCCAACTTCATATCCAAATACACCAACCGAAGGACCGATGAATATGGAGGAGATATCAGGGGAAGGATGCAGGCCGTAGTTGAAATCATTCAGGGCGTAAAGGCCGTTTGCGGAAAAGACATCCCCGTAGGTATCAGACTTTGTTCGGAAGAGCTTCTGGACGATGTAAGGGGCAATACCCCGGAAGAATCCATGCAGAGCTACAAGATCGCTGAGGAGGCCGGAGTTGACTACATAAGCTGTACCCTTGGCTGGCAGGAATCCATCTATCCCGTAATTTCCCGTGACATTCCTCAGGGTAACTGGCTCCACCTGGCCAAAAGGGCCAAGTCCAACGTAAAGGTCCCCATACAGATGGCATACAGGCTCTTTACACCCGACAGACCCGAGAAGGCCATTGCAGCCGGGGAACTGGATGTGTGGGAGATGTGCAGACCCATGATAGCAGATCCCCTCATGCCTAAAAAGGTACTTGAAGGACGCGAAAATGAGATCAGGCACTGCGTTGCATGCAACCTCTGTCTTGCGAGGCTCTTCAGGGATGCTCCAATGACCTGTTACATAAATCCGCTATGCGCCCATGAGCATGACGAAAGAATCTACCCCAAGCCGGCGGAAGAGAAAAAGACCGTAATGATCGTTGGGGCCGGGCCTGCCGGGCTTGAATGCGCCTATGTTGCCGCCCAGAGGGGACACGAGGTTCACGTTTATGACAAGAGGCAGGAACTCGGAGGGACGATACTTGACGCCTCCAGAGCGCCCTACGGCGACGACGAGCTTATGACCTGTATCGGATATCAGAAAACCATGTGCGAGAAATACGGCGTTCAATTTCATCTGGGAAAGGAAGTGACTGAGGAAATGATATCCGATGAGCTTCCGGACACGGTTGTCCTTGCCACAGGTCCTGTTTACAGGGAGCTGGGACAGGCAAAAGGCCGGGCGGTAAATGTCCTTGATGTCCTCAACGGCAAGGCGGATGTGGGGGATAAGGTTTTGGTATGGGGAAACAGAAAACCCGGCATCGGGGTTGCCCTTTATCTTGCCAAGAAAGGCAAGAAGGTTTCCCTTGTCGGCAAGGAAAAATCTGCCGGTTTTGACATCAACCCGTCCTTTAAATGGCGGTACATGATCTACCTCAGGCAGAGCGGGGTCAATGTATATAACGACTGCGACATAGAAAGCGTAGGAGAAGGCGAGATCATCGTCAAGACCTATGACGGGTACAGATTTCCCCTGGCATGCGATACGGTCGTAATCTCGGAGCGCGATGCCAACGAGGCCCTCAAGAAGGCTGTTCAGGGAGAGGGCATAGAGATGTATGTTATCGGGGATGCCCTGGTTCCTCGAAACCTTTCCAGCGCTGTGCACGACGGTTATCGCATAGGGCTGAGGATATAGGAAGGAGGGTGACAGAGATGGGAGTAGATGCCGAGAAGGAAATAACCAAACTGTGGCGTGATCTTCACAGTGCCCAGGATGAGATCTGCAAGACCTATTACCGTTGGAGAGAAGTCGCCGTTGAAATGGCTGGTCCAGGGGTGAAACCCCTGGATGTGGCTCTCAAGGCAGCCGAAAAGATGGGGAAAGAAATAGGCAAGAGCTTCCTGCCGAGGCTCAACTGGCTCAAGGGAGAGGATGTGTTTCTCCTCAGCCTCGGAAGGCTTATGGCCGGGCTGTGGCTCACTGAGGGTGGAATAGCAGCGGCAGAAAAGGGAGACAAACCGGGCGAGGTCCTCATCACATGCACAAGGTGCCCCTGGCCGAGTGCGGCAAAGGAATATGGAGTGCCCATGGAGGAGGTGGCGCTGACAAGGCTGAGGCTTTTTGAGTCGCTGCTTGAGGATGTGAGCGTTTTTTTCAATATTCCTTTGAAGATAGAGATGCTCAAGGCTATCCCCAGGGGCCACGGCGTTTATTTGCTGAGGCTCTACAAAGCAAACGGAGGAGGGAAATAGCGATGGCTGCGCAGATAGATTATGGAAAGTGTACGATGTGCGGCGGGTACACCCAGCCCCTGTGCGTGGAGATTTGTCCTGACAAGGCTATAAGGGTTCAGGATGGACGTGCGGTTGTTACCGAGTTCCTGTGTGAGGACTGCAACGAATGCGGCTGCGTGTGTCCGGACCATGCAATTGAAGTGCCCCTTGCAAAGGTGACCTTCTGAATCCAGGCAGGAGAGATACAATGAAGGCTAACAAGATTGACCATATATGCATTGCAGTGAAGAACCTAGAAGAGGCAAAGAAAATGTGGGAACCGGTCATGGGCAAGACCAAGCCGGACGATGAATACATAGATGAGCCTGAAAAGATAAAGGTTGCCCGATACTGGGTAGGAGAGGTTGGCTTTGAGCTCATGGAGTCAACCACCCCTGACGGCGATGTGGCCAAGTTTATTGAAAAAAAAGGCGAAGGTGTAATGCTCATAAGCTTTAACGTGGACAACACCCGAAAGGCGGTGGATGAGCTCAAGGCAAAAGGATACCCCTTTATACCGGACAGTCGGGGGCAGATTGCACGGCCTTTCAGGGATTGCGAGTTTGCATTTATCCATCCCAAGAAACTTAATGGCGTTCTTACTGAGATAATTGATTACAAGTGGGAAGAACTAAAGAAAAAGTAGTTATGTAAAGGCATGTTGGCAGGGCCGATCGCATTGATTTCCTCCGGTGATTTTGGCGGTCGGCCCCATCATCCGGGGAACAGGATAAGTATGGGAAAGAAATACAAGACCTTTG
>QZIK01000031.1 GCA_003599015.1 Desulfobacteraceae bacterium
CTGTTTGGACCTCATCTGGGGAAACAAGATCACATCACGAATAGAGGGAGAGTCAGTCAACAGCATTACTACCCTGTCTATTCCGATCCCCTCACCTGCTGTTGGAGGCATTCCATATTCCAAGGCAGTCAGGAAGTCCTCATCCATGAATTGTGCCTCCTCATCACCCGCATCTCGAAGCGCAGCCTGATCTTGAAACCTTGATCTTTGATCCAAAGGATCATTGAGCTCATTGAAAGCATTGGCGATCTCCCTGCCTCCGATAAAGAGCTCAAAACGATCTGTGAGGCCTGGGTCATGGTCATTTCTCCTGGACAGAGGAGAAACATCCGTGGGGTAGCCAATAACAAACGTAGGGTTGATAAGCTGGGGCTCAACAAGGTGATCAAAAAGCTTTGTGAGAATCTTTCCAAGTGGTTCTTTCTCTGTCACCGGGATCTGCCTTGACTGGGCAAATACAGCCGCATCCTCTCTTCTGAGGAAAGCTTCATCAGGGACTCCCCCTTTCTCCTTCAGGGCCCGGTAAAGCGGCAGCCTGGGCCAGGGAGGTGAAAAGTCAATCGTTTCGCCCTGGTAAACTATTTTGCTGCTTCCTTTGATTTCATTTACAAGCTCACTGAATAGATCTTCAGTCAGCCCCATCAAATCTTCGTAGGTGGCGTATGCCATATAGAATTCCAGCATGGTGAACTCAGGATTATGTCTTACGGAGATGCCTTCATTCCTGAAATTTCTGTTGATTTCAAAGACCCTCTCCATTCCACCCACGACAAGACGCTTCAGATACAGCTCAGGTGCAACTCTCAGATATAGATTGATCCCAAGGGCATTATGATACGTCTTGAAAGGTCTGGCAGTTGCACCCCCCGGAATCGGCTGCATCATGGGAGTTTCAACCTCCAGAAAATCCCTTCTCAAGAAAAAATCCCTGATGCTCCGAACTATGCGGCTCCTGATTAAAAAAACATCCTTGACTTCATCGTTTGCAATAAGGTCCAGATAGCGCTGACGGTATCTAGTTTCCACATCACTAAGTCCGTGCCATTTTTCAGGAAGCGGTCTTAACGCCTTAGAAAGAAGCCTTATCTCCTCTGCAAGAATTGTAAGTTCTCCAGTGCGGGTTCGAAAAGGCCTTCCCCTGACACCTATAAAATCCCCAAGATCCAACAGATTAAAAAGTTCCATGGATTGAGAGGATGCCATATCTTTCTTCACATATATCTGAATCCGACCGGACCGGTCTTTTATATGAGCAAATGAGGCCTTTCCAAATCTCCTGAGAGAAACAATGCGCCCTGCAATCAAAAGGGGCTTGTCCTCGGATTCAAGTCTCTGCTCGTCCATTTTGGAGAACTTTTTCAATGTTTCTCCGATAGTTATGTCATAGCGAAACCCTGCAGGATAGGGGTTTACACCCAGCACTCTAAGTTTTTCCAGCTTATTTAATCTATCTTCCAGTAATTGATTAGGCCTTTCCATCTTATCGCCCCGGTTCTAATTATCACCCCAAGAGCGGCATTTCGCCCTCTGAAGGGTTATGATTCCTTAAAATCAAAAGTATTCTTTTATTGCAATCGGACCTTCCAGTCAAGGCAAAACCAGATATCTAATAATTTCGAATTATTGGATCAGCGCCTGAGTGCTGGAATTACTAATCACGGAAGTGGATAGGCCACCCTTTATTCCGGAAGATTTTTTTTGAAAACCATATGAAATGATGCTAGAGGTATAGAGAAGGACAAACATAAGCTAAGGGAGGGCAAAACAACATGGCAAGATTATTATGGAAACCCTCGCCCGAAAGGGTTAAGGGCTCTAACATGTACCGCTTCATGGAATTCGTCAAAAACAGGTACGGTATAGTCCTTGAAAACTATGATTCCCTTTACCGATGGTCTGTCGAGAATATTCCTGAATTCTGGGCCGCCATGTGGGATTTTGCCCCTATTAAGGCATCCAAAGGATATGAAGAGGTGGTAGATGACTTCACCAGACTCCCTGGAGCTAAGTGGTTTCCCGGGGCTGAACTCAATTTTGCCGAGAACCTCCTCAGGTACAGGGACGAAAGAGTAGCCATTATAGCGCGCAACGAAACATCCGTTTCGAGAAAAATCACCTATGCCGAACTCTATATGGAAGTAAGTAGACTTGCCAGTGCACTTGCCTCTTCAGGAGTAAAGCCCGGAGACAGGGTTGTGGGTTTCATGCCCAATATACCTGAGACCGTGATTGCCATGCTTGCCGCCACAAGTCTAGGAGCTATATGGTCGTCATGCTCCCCCGACTTCGGCATTAAGGGAGTGCTTGACCGCTTCGGCCAGATAAAGCCGAAGATATTGTTTACCGCTGACGGATATATTTTCAAGGGAACCAGATTCGATTGTCTCGGAAGGATATCTGAAATCCTCAAGGACCTTCCTTCAATAGAAAAGGTGGTCGTTGTACCGTACACGGAAACTTCTCCTTCCATCAGCCATGTTCCAAACTCTGTTGGACTGGCATCATTCGTCTCCGGGCTGAAGACCGGGGAAATCCCATTTGTCCAGCTCCCGTTTGAGCACCCGCTATACATAATGTTCACCTCCGGAACCACAGGTCTGCCAAAATGTATGGTCCAGAGCGCAGGAGGAATTCTCATTAATCACATGAAGGAGTTGATCCTTCACACCGACCTGAAGAGAGATGACACGATCTTTTATTTCACCACCTGCGGGTGGATGATGTGGAACTGGCTCGTCAGCTCGCTTTCTGCAGGTGCAACAGTCGTTCTTTTTGATGGAAACCCATTTCATCCAGACCCGGAAAACCTCTGGAAGATAGCCGAGCAGGAAGGCATAACCATCTTCGGGATAAGCGCCGGCTACATCGCAGCTCTACAGAATGCGGGAGCCAGCCCTGGGAAATCGTGTAACCTCGAAAAAATGAAAACTATTCTTTCGACAGGGTCCCCTTTATCGGTTGAGGGATTTGAATTTATTTACAAGGAGGCAAAGCAGGACCTTCAGCTTGCAAGTATATCAGGAGGTTCGGACATAAATGGATGTTTTGCGGGAGGCAACCCTCTATCCCCGGTTTACGCCGGGGAACTCCAGGGCAGATGCCTTGGGATGAAGGTTGAGGCGTTCGATGAGAATGGGAAACCGGTAATAAACAGGCAGGGAGAGTTGGTATGTACGGCCGCTGCCCCGTCCATGCCCATTTACTTTTGGGATGATCCAAAAGGGGAAAAATATCATTCTGCCTACTTCGATGTTTATCCAAACGTTTGGCGACACGGCGACTTCATAGAAATCAACGAAAGAGGCGGGGTTACCATCTATGGCAGATCTGATGCGACACTGAACCCTGGAGGAGTTAGGATAGGAACCGCAGAGATATACAGGCAGGTAGAGGGCATGGATGAGATTGAGGACAGTTTGGTAGTAGGCCAGGAATGGAAGGGTGATGTCAGGGTTATACTTTTTTTAAAACTTGCCCCTGGTCAGGCACTTACCGATGAACTGCAAAACAGAATCAGAACCACCCTCAGGAAAAACGCATCACCCAGGCATGTGCCTGCCAAGATCATAGCCGTACCTGACATCCCTTACACCTTGAACATGAAAAAGGTTGAGCTGGCCGTAAAGAAGATCATCCAGGGGCAGCCAGTACTTAACAGGGATGCTCTCAGAAATCCGGAGATTCTGGAATTTTACGCCGGACTAGAAGAACTCCGAAACTAGGTGCTTTGCATGAGCGAGTCAAAGTATTTCCTATTCCCTAATGTGAATATCAGCGAATCACAGGCAAAAAAGGTCTCCAGCCTGTCGGGGCCTTTTTTCCTGTGCCAGCCATGGTATATGGAGCCTCCCCCGCATACTGGGCCCATACCCATTAAGATTCTTACACCTCCAGTCAGCCTCAAGCCGACGGAAGATTTCCATAGGATTATGGGCGGATATTTAGCCTGGATGGAAGAAAACCGCGATAGGGGTTATGCTCTTTATCTTGCAGCAAATGAGCACGGAAATGAGGACGATTTTACGATTTCAACGATACGGCAGATGATAAGAAATGAATACCCAATTGCAGGGTCAACTCCGATAGACAGCGCTCTACTTTGCCATCTCGTATTACATCTTTACAGTCTTTCAGAGGATAGTTCGCTGCGTGTCCAGCAACACCTGAACCAGATTAAAATCACGCCGTCCCCTTTGGCAGGAGTTTTAGAAAATGAAGACGAAGCTCAAAACATTTTCTCAGACATTGAGTCTACGGTTTCGGAAGCATATCCGACAAAAAAAAGAGGAAGACAGGTTCTAGACAGCTGGTTTTCCCTTTTCTCCTCACATCTCACCAGTGCAGTAACCCTTGTTACTTTTGACGATTGGGTAAAAGATACCCTGCTGTCTTTGGCTGACGAAGAAATGCGGCAGGAGACACAGCAGGAAAGCCAAATTTCATATACATATATTAGTTTCCCTCAGAAATGGCTCAGGACTCATCAACGCAACGATCCCCTGTTAAATAAAATTGCCGGAAAAAAACTTATAACACTTGGCTGCTGATGTAGAGCGAGAATCATGGATCTTGAGCAACTGCTGACAGAGAGGCTGGAAAGGGAAGGCTGGAAAAGGCAATTTATTGCCAATGGACCTCGCCTTAACGAAGCGGTTCAGGTTTACGAGGATGCTGGTTTTGAGGTTCATCTTGAGCCCCTGCCGGTGACGCCTTTACCCATAGAATCAGGCCCCTTGAAAACCTCCATTAAAGGAGAGTGCAGGAAATGTTTCAATGGGTTTGAGGGCTCTTACCGGATTATTTTCACGAGACCGTGCAAAAAAATGGACTCGCCCCATCAGAATAATCTATTCTGATTGCTGAAATGTTGCGTCTAAACGATCTGATCCTTCTCCTTGTATTGTTCTCATCTATGGCGGGGGGAATAATCTTTCCAAAACTAACGGAACCCCTTCGTTCTTATCCGCTTTTTTTTATGATGTTCCTGATGTTTTTAAGCTTCATGACCATAAGGCCTAAAGACATCTTTCTTACCCTAAAAGATTTCAGTGCATTGGTGGTAGTGTTGACTGCACTTAAGCTCATAGTGCTGCCTTTAAGCGTCTATTTCCTCTTTAAAGCCTTTTGTCCCGATTACGCGGCCGGAGCCCTTTTGCTATCAGGCATTTCAACAGGGGTTGTGGCACCTTTTATTTGTACCCTCGTAGGAGCTAACGGGGCGCTTGTCCTCCTTATGGTTGTAACCTCATCACCACTGGTGCCTTTAACCCTGCCTGCCCTGGTAAAAATATTGCTCGCCAAGGAGATAGAGCTCCCGTTCCTTGGGATGGTAAGCAATCTTGCCATGGTAGTATTTATTCCAATAGCAATGGTTGAATTGTTCAGGAAATTTATTCCCGGATTTCTCCTCACGCTTGACAAGAAACGCTATCCCCTTTCATTGTGCTGCTTTGCGTTTATTAATTTGGGCATTTTTTCCAGATACTCAGACTTTTTTCGGCAAAAACCTCAAATCATTGCCGAGGCGACCTTGGCAGCAGCAGTTCTTGCCATACTTCTCGGAATTGCAGGGATTGCTGTCATGTGGAGAAGGGCGGCCCCAGATCAGATTGCATCAGCAATAAGCATGGCAAATATCAACAATGTATTGATAATAGTCTTTGCATCCCAGTTTTTCGGTCCCCTCGAACCGACCCTGGCTGCCATGTACATGATCCCATTCTTCGGGGTAATTATTCCCATGAGGCTTTATATCAGGGCAAACTCTCCCTGACAGTGAAACTGATTTTTTTATTATTTTAATGGCTTAGCTTCATCTATAAGCATTATGGGAATATCTTCTCTTATTTCATAAACTAATTTACAATTATAGCAGACCAAATTTTCTTCTTTACCATTTAAGGATATGTCTCCTTTGCACTTTGGACACGCTAGTATATCAAGAAGTTCCTTGCTTAACGCCATACTTCACCTCATGCCTGTTTGTTATCCATCGAAACAGCCCGGACACCATGCTCTTTAAGCACCTGCCCAACGCATTCAATAACCTTTTCGCTCTTTATATCCTTCATACATGTTCTGTGGCGGCAGTGTCTCTTGAAACATGGGCTGCATGCTACCTTAGCTGAGACAATTCTGTTACCCTTACCGTAAGGTCCTGTACGCCAGGGAGCAGTTGGACCGAAAAGAGCCACCACAGGGCAACCCATTGCAGCGGCAATATGCATGGGCCCTGTATCAGTTGTTACAAGGGCCGAACACCTGCTTAGAAAAAAGGCCAGGCCTTTTAGATCCGTGCGGCCGGCCAGGATAACCGGCGGCCTCGCCATGAGTCGGGATATCTCCTCTATCACCGGGCGGTCACTGAGGCTTCCAGTAAATACAAGGTCACAGGAGAATTCGGACCTTATCATTTCTGCAACCTCGGCAAATCCTTCAATACTCCAAAGCTTTGTGGGCCATTTGGCAACAGGGTTAAAAGCTATTACAGGCCTTTGCCCCAGCCGATTCTTCTCCATTACAGACTTAACCGTTAAAGCTTCAGCCTCCGAAAAGGGAATCCTTCCGTTCCAGGCAATTCTTTTGCAAAGAAGATAATCAGCCATCTTTAAGTAGCGCTCAACAGCATGATCGTCCATATCCACCTTCACAGGAGCCTCGCTCAGGAAAACAGAGGCCATCTCCCTTGCCCCTGCCAAACCAAGTTTTCTCTCACCCCTTGCAACTCCGGTTATTATTCCACTTTTGAACAGACCCTGGATATCCAATACTAAATCATATCTAAAACTTCTTAATTCATTTAAAAATGATTCAATTTGCCTATAAATAAGCGATCTTTCTCTCCCGCGCAGCAGCCTGTTCTGCCAGAATTTCCTCTTTGACACCAAAACCCTGTCCAATAGAGGATGACCTCTTATGATCCCGCTCGCATCCTCCTCAACGACCCAATCTATTTTAGCCTCCGGGAAGTTCCATTTGAGGGTTTCAAGAAGCGGCAGTGTATGCACGACATCCCCAATCGCACTTAGTTTGACAATGAGGATTCGCACTGCCGCCTCCAATTACAAACTGTGAATGCAGGTTTCCCAATCATTGCCTGGAAAGGATCCATTCTACTGCAGCCTTCAGATCGCGGGCCACCATAGCAGGTTTATAACGGCTCTTGGGGAGCACGTATTCAAGCTCCCCGAGTCCATAGCCCGTTTCAACCATTATCCCGGGCAGCCCGCATCCGCTGGCGAATTCCATATCAATACACCTGTCACCGATAACATAAGATCTGTCCATGTCTATATCGAACCTGGCCAGTGCCTCCCTTAAGAGGCCTGTCTTGGGTTTTCTGCAATCACATTGCATTTTATAGGCAGGAATCACAGCGTCAGGATGATGCGGACAAAATAAAGTGGCATCCAGATATGCATCTCCTTTTTTAAGCAATCCATTCATATATTCAGTTATCCTGTGAAACAGTTCAATGGAAAAGTAACCTCTTGCCACACCTGACTGATTCGTAACTACTATAGCCAAATAGTTTTTTTTATTAAGAAGTCTTAAAGCCTCACAGACCCCATCAAGGAGGATAAACCTGCTCAGATGATTTATATAGCCCATCTCTTCATTAATTGTTCCGTCCCTGTCAATAAAGACAGCCGGCCTCCTGTTTTCATTCATTACCGCTTTAGTCCTCCAGTGTCTTGCTGCATTGCGGTTAAAAGCCTCTCCACTTCTCTCCATACCATATCAACCGTTACGGAGTTCATGCACTTATGATCACCCGGACATTCTGCCTTCAAACAAGGAGCACACTCAACCTCAGCCCTTACATAAGTTGCAACAGCACCGACAGGGCCTGTAGCAGAAGGATCAGTAGGCCCGAACACGGCAACTGTGGGAACCCCCATGGCGGCTGCCACATGCATGAGTCCTGAGTCATTGGTAACAAAAACATTGCAGCGTCCGATTACAGCGACTGCCTCGTTGAGTTCTGTTTTTCCGCATAGATTAACTGCCAGTCCATTCAGTTTTCTCTCAACGGCCTGAGCTATATCTTTCTCACCTTTACTTCCAAGAATAACCAACTTTGATCCCTTAATCCTTGAAGCCCTTTCCCCCACAGAGGCAAAATCCTCTGGAGGCCATCGCTTTGCCCCTCCGAACATGGCACCAGGTCCAAGTCCCACAAGCAGATCACCATCTCTGACCCCTTCCCCGGCAAGCCTTTTTCTTGCTTCCGCCGAGACCGAAGGAGGGAGATATATACGAGGCTCCTTATATCGGGCCTTTAAGCCCATAGCCTCCAGAATACCAAGGTAATAATGAATCTGGTGGTCCTTTCCCTCCTGTCGGCGGATCTTTAGACTCCTTGTAAGTAAAAACCCCCTCCTGTCTGTTCCATAGCCAACCCTCGATGGGATTCGTGCACACCAGGCAATGAATGCAGCCTCAAAGGCATTCTGAAAAAGAATTGCTAAATCAAATTTCTTTCTATTTAATATAGTTATTATTGAAAACATCTCCTTCAGATTTTGTAACAACTTTCCAGGCCTTTTATATTGGATCACATGGTCAATGGCAGGATGAACCTCCATAATAGGAGCAACCCATGGGCGTGCAAGCACGGTTATTGAGCTTCCGGGAAAGCTGTCCCGCACGGCCTCTATTGCGGGAAGACATATCACTGCGTCTCCAACCCAGTTTGGGATCCTCAGAAGGATCCTCATAGAGTCAACCTCCACCCGCATGAGTTCTTAAATTTCATCAAATTATTAGGAACATATGGTATCATTTATTACCATCAATTCCCCGTAATAAGCCCATCAATAAATTTTTCAAAACATTGCCGGTCACCAAGGATATTGAATTCAATCTCCACATATCCTATTTCCGGCCTACCCGTATCTAAACGGGCAAGTCTTGACCAATCCTTCTCAGTTGTCAGAACAAGCTCAACTGATTTTTCTCTCGCGCTCATAAGAATCTGATGAAGTTCACTCTCTTTGAATTTATGGTGATCCCCAAACCCCTTAAACCATACCAGGTCAACTCCCAGATCAACAAGCATCTCCCTGAAAGCGTAAGGTTTTCCAATACCGGCAAAACCTAACACCCTTTTACCTCTCAAAAAGCCAATTGGATTAATCTGGCCGCTTACCGGAAAAACAACCCTGCGGGGCCGATGGATTGCCTTGAAAACATTCATTGAAGGCATTTTTCCTCTAAGCAATTGCTCCAGTTTCTTATCTTTTTCTCCTCCACTTCTCGTTAAAATAATGGCATCAGCTCGTTTAAGTGCAGCAAAAGGTTCCCTTAACGGTCCCATAGGAAGCAGACGACCGTTTCCAAACGGGTTACCAGCATCCAAAAGGACCAGGTCAGCCTGTCTCTTTAGGGCAAGGTGCTGGAATCCATCATCCATTATAAAAAAATCCGACTCCCACTTTTTATGGGCTGCCATCCCCGCATCAAAACGATCCGACGATACCACTACGGGAATTCCATGGAGCCTTCGTGCGAGTAGGTAGGCTTCATCGCCTGCCTCATCCGCTTCTGCCAGTAGTCCCTCTGGACCTGAAACGAAAAGCACCTTTTCCCTGCGTCTCCCACCATAACCTCTTGTAAGGACTGCAACCCGGCGTCCATTCCCAAACGCCCACTCCGCCAGCATAATCACGGCAGGAGTCTTTCCCGTACCTCCGACGGTAATGTTACCAACACTGATTACAGATCCTGGAAGATTTTTCTGTTTTAACAAGCCGAACTTATATAGAAAAGATCGTATAAATACTATCAAGCCATATATTAAACAAAAAAAATAAAGTGGAGCATAAAAAAATCTATTATATCTATTGTGTAACTCAGAAAACCACCTTGGCCACATTCTATTAATCCTTAGCTTGATTCTTTATACTCCAAAATATCAGAAGGGTTAAAGACATGAAGAAATAATCCCGACAACCCTCTCCAGAGCGCCTTTGTTGGCCGTAACCAGATTTCTGGCCTTTTTGCCAATTCTTATGCAGCGTTCATGATCCGCCAAAAGGTCCATCATTACCCAATGAAGCTCAGTCTTATCTTTCACGCTTACTCCGGCCCCCGCTGTCAGCAACATCTCTGTCATCTCCTCAAAATTGTGCGTATAAGGCCCGAAAATAACAACACTTCCATGGCTTGCCGGCTCAAGCAGGTTATGCCCTCCAAAAGGCACAAGGCTTCCTCCCACAAAACTTACCTGTGCGAGGCCGTATATTCTTTCAAGCTCTCCAACAGTATCAATAACAACAACGCGTCTGTCTAATCCCGACTCAGGCAGATGCGACCTAAGGGCCGCCTTTATGTTCATTTCTCGAGCTGCCTTAATTATAAATCCTGCTTCCTCTACCAGCCTCGGAGCAAGGACAAGTCTCAGCCTTGGGAAGTTCTTAAGCAACTCAGCGAAAACCTCCAATATTATTTTATCCTCCCCTCTGTGAGTGCTCCCGGCAACCCAGACAGGATCATCAGAATCAAACCCAAAAAGCCTAAGCAAATATAATTTTTCTGAATTATCAAGGAGCTTCCAATCCCTGTCGAACTTAATGTTCCCCGTAACCAGCACATCTGAGGCTCTGCCTGCCGTTCGTAAAAGCCTTTCCCTGTCTCCCTGGGATTGCATCAGACACTTGGAGAAGTTTCGAAATACCCATTTTGCTGCACGTGGAAATCTAGCATAGTTCTTATAAGTTTTAGGGGAAACCCTCCCATTGACAAGAAAGCATGGAATCCCTTTTCTTCTCAACTGCCACAAAATGCCCGGCCATATATCTGTTTCAACAAGTACGAATACAGAAGGTTTTAGGCGACTTATAAGTGCCTCTCCATACCACCAGAGATCCAACGGCATATAAAATAATCTGACTACATCGCTTAAAAGCCTTTCCCTGGCTATCTTCATGCCCGTCTTTGTGGCAACAGATAATACTATTTGTCTGTCCGGTTTACTGCATCTCAGAGATTGAATCATCGGTACCGCAGAGATAACCTCACCGACTGAAAGAGCATGCACCCAGATACTCCCCTCTTGTATGCAGGGATCCGGCAAACTCAATCCGAGTCTCTCCGCCAGCCTGCTCTTCAAGCCCAGAAAAGCCATAGGAGCAAGCAAGGGCATTCCAAGGCTCCAGACGAGATTATAAATAAGCATTGTCATTTCCCATGACCCCTGCAGGAAGCTCGATAATAAATCGAGTTCCCTTTGGGATATTGTCCTCAACCCTTACTGTCCCTTTGTGTTCAGTTACAATTGTGTTCACAATAGCAAGTCCCAGTCCCGTCCCGTGCTTTTTCGTGGAGAAATACGGCTCGAATATACGCATCTTATGGCTCTGCAATACTCCCCTTCCCGTATCTGAGACAATCAATGTGATAACCTGCTGTATCTCGTCATAGTCCAGTTTGATAGTTATCTCGCCATATCCATCCATGGCCTCAATTGCGTTGTCCAGCAGATTTATAATTGCCCTTTTTATTTGTGACTTATCAAAGTTAAAAACGGGAATCTGCCTGGAATCATCCAATACAAAATTAATGTTCTTGTGGGCTTCTCTATAGAGGCTCAAGGCCTCATCAACTACGCGCCTGATATCTCCAGGTCCCGGGTTAGATGCCGGCATCCTCGCAAAGTTTGAAAATTCGTTTACCAGGCGTTTGAGCTCATCAACCTGTTTTATGATCATGTCTGTACATTCCCTGAAAATTTTTTCATCGCTTCCTGAAAGCTTGTCTCCATATCTTTTTCTCAGACGCTGCGCTGAAAGCTGGATAGGTGTGAGAGGGTTCTTTACCTCATGGGCAATACGCCTGGCAACCTCTCTCCAGGCAGCCATTCGCTGTCCCTGTTCAATATCGGTGAGATCTTCAAAAACTGCCACCATACCTATATAGCCTCCCCTGTCATCCCTCAGGACATTGAGTGAGACAAGAAGGCTCAAGGTCTTTTTTTCAACCTGAACATGAACCTGCTTTTTAAGGAATCCTTTTTTGAAAATAGACCCATCACCCAGAAAGGCTTCCACTGCCGTCCTGTAATCCTCAGACAATATTTCTTTATAACCTCTTCCAACTATGTCCTTTGCCTGAATACCAAGCATTCTTTCAGCCGACTTATTAATGGTTAGAATGGTCCCTTCAACATCTGCTGAAACCACACCTGCCGCTACATTAGCAAGAACAACCTCCATATAAAGCCTTCTTTGTTCCAGCTCAACGTTGCTTCTTATAAGTTCCCTATTAGTCTCTGCCAGCATACTGTTGCTGGTCTTGAGATCCCTTGTCATTCGATTGAATGAGTCAACAAGAACACCTATCTCATCCTTTGCTGCAAGATCTATAGTAAAGTCATAATCTCCGGCAGCAACACGCTTGGTACCCTCAGCGAGCTCTTTTATCGGGATGGTTATTTCCTTAGAAAGGTAGAAACCAAACCATACCGAAGAAAACACAATAAGCAGGGTAACGATAGAAAGCGTGATCATCTGGCTAATTTTTATTGGTCTTTTCAATATCTTCAGCTGGCTGTACTCTCTAAGTCCTTCGGCAACTCCCTTGAGTTTGTTAACAAAACGCCCCGGCACAAATTTACCTAAAACAACGCAACCAACTACGGCCTTTGATTCTGTTCTCGAAAAAATGGGAACCACCCCGCTCACCAGGTCCCCATGGGCAAAAGACTGGATTGATCTCGCGTCTACAGCCTTCTCCAGAGTCGCGCGCAGCACGTCTGCGCCCGGGCCCTGGGTCATACTGAGATCTACGCGGTGATCCTGAGACACCGCCTTGGATTCAAAATTCTGAGACAATACCCCTAAGGAGGTCAGGTTATATTCCTTTCTTTTTACTTCAATGAATTTTTGAAGATCATCTTTTCTTGACGCAAGCATAAGTCCCTCATGGGTTATTATCCTGCTGAGCCCATTACCCAAGCTAATTATATCGTCAGAGATCCCTTCATAAAAATCTTGCCCCAGCTCAAGGGATTTTTTAAGAGATCTCTCAATCTGCAAATTGAACCAGTACTCTATCGAGGAAGAGATAAACTGAGCCGATACGAAGAAAAGAATTACTGTAGGAAGAATCGAAAGGGTTATAAAGGCAAGGACCAGTTTGATTCTAAGCCTTGCGCCTATAATACCCTTTCTCCGCTCGAAAACCAGCTTTACAAGGTTCCTCACCGTAAGAAAAAGCAGCAATAGAAGGAGAATTACATTAATATTTATTACGGCAAAGATAAGGAGGCTATTTGATACCGGAAGCTCGGTACCGATATCAGATGACTTCATTCCCAAATAAACGAGGCAAGATATTATCACGCATAGCGCAGCGATGATATATCTCTCTCTTCTCCGCCTCCGTTGATCCTGGATTTCTGTCATCAAGTAGTTAATCATTCAGCTTAGTTAGCAATTAATAGCGAAAGTCTATCGAATACCACTCTGTTTCGTAATCCCACAAAGATACGAAGAAAAATACATAGTGCAGATAAAACGGAAGAGTAATACGATCTAGTTCAGCCATCATCCTGACTTGGTAGCGTCTGCCTTTTTGCAGGTTATCTAGTCCTGTAACCTCTATTCCCACTATTTCAGACATTGCCTTTCCAGCGGATTCCATGTCCTTAAATGCCAGAGACTTATTTCGTTCTGGCAGTTCCACGGTATAAACCTTCTTCAGGTTATCATACTGGATGTGGTGGGTTAAGGTTATCGAAGCTATCTGTCTGTTCCACCAGAAGTCTCTCAATTCAAAAAGGTTGATGTAGAATGTAAAGGTAGTTTTTATGCCGTTTTCAATTGCCTTTTTAATTTCTTCTGAAAAGCAGTCCTTCACGCTGAAATAAAGGAGTAAATGATCTCTGCTGCTCGTAACAATAATATCCTCTATAGAAGCCTTTGGGGCCTGAGCATGGGCGGGAGGAGGACACCTTAAAGCCAAAAAGATAGGCACCATAAACAGCAAGGAAAGTTTGCGAATTGCCAAGGTATTCATGAAGACTCCGGGCGTGAAAAAGACATCTCTCCTGCTGGAGCCCAAAAATGATCCGGCAGATACTGGTATATTACGTCAGAAAACGACGAAATGCAAGCTGTTTGGCCTCGTGCAGGTCTTGGAGCAATAGCGAATGGATACTTTGGAACCGGAAAGAGATTTTTTATGACCTTTATACAGATACAGTCTCAGGTCTTCCTAAAGCTGGAATCCTGAATCTTGAGGGAGTTATCTCATCTCCTCTACTGAAGACCACGGTCTTCCAATTCCGTGTGGAGGTTGCGATGGTCTTTAACATCAAATGATTCAGAAAATGACCGGATTTTTTTACAACAAAATGTCCGATTACCGGAGATCCCAGGACAGATATATCTCCCAGAAAATCCAGTATCTTATGTCTTACAAACTCATCTCTGTATCTAAGGCCGTCTTCGTTAAGAATCCTGAAATCATCAATTACCACTGCATTATCAAGTGAGCCTCCCTTTGCAAGGCCGTTTTCCTTCAAGATTTTTACGTCCCTTAGAAAGCCAAAAGTTCTTGCCTTGCTTATCTCTCTAACAAAGTCCCGGCCTGAAAAAACCAGCTCATATCGCTGGTTTCTGATGAGAGGGTGTTCGAAATCTATAATGTAGGTAATCTTGAGTTCCTTTGAGGGGTAAACCCGAATTGAACGGTCACCGTCGCAAACAGACAGGGATTTCTTTATTAATGTGAAGCATTTTGGCTCGTCTTGTTCCTTTATGCCGGCACTCCTTAAAAGAAATACATAGGGAGCGGCACTTCCATCCATTATAGGAACCTCTGGACCGTCAAGCTCTACAATCGCGTTATCAATACCAAGCCCAAAAAAAGAAGCCATCAGATGTTCTATGGTTGAGACCCTGCACCCATCTAACCCGACGGTGGTAGCAAGATTGGTATCCAGGATGTTCTCAACAGCCACCTTTACGGAAGGCCTTCCTTCCAAATCGGTCCTTACAAAACGTATTCCTGTATCGGGAGGGGCTGGCCTAAGCCTTATTTCTATCTTCTCTCCGCAATGAAGACCTATACCGCTGCATCCGATGCTTTCCTTCAATGTCCTCTGCCTGAAATCCACTTCGTCCTCCTTAACGGCCGGCATGTTAATTTTCAACCTGCAACTCAAGCAATTAAAGTGCCAACCTCCGAAAAACTCCAAACCAGCAGAAGGCATTAATTAACTAATTGAAACATATAAAATAATTTCTTCCAATCTTTGCAATGAAAAAAAGCCGTTACCAACTTTCCCGGCCAGGTGTTGTAAGGATGCAACACCTCCATGCAATACAACAACACATCATTGGCCAAAGGTCTTCCTCATGGAGTTGATTAATAATTTTCTAAACTGTAGTATCCTCCCAATGGGACAATTAAAGCTATGAAAATTAGAACTCGATGGGATATTAGAATCATCTTTTCGATCCTGCTTTTTATGATTTTCTCTTTACCTTCCTGCACCTTGCCCCTTAAAAAAGAGGCGCAGGAGCCTGAAGAGGCAATGAGAAGGATTTGTTTCCGGACACCTTTTTTTGAAGATGATATGGAGATGGATTCACTGCTCCTGGCCCTGGAAAAAAACGAGCAATACCTATGCCGCCTGAGTCCGGATGAAGTATTTCACTACGGTCCCGACAGGATTACTGCGAGGCAGGTTCTGGAGACCATGAGGGCATTTCGCATACTCCTAAACAAAGGACTATCTGCGAGCCAATTCAACGCCAGAATAAGAGAGGATTTTACCATCTACAAAGCCGCAGGTCGGGCAGGTATATCTACCACTCTTTTCACCGGATATTTCGAACCACTTTTTGATGCGAAGCTATCCCCCGATTTGGAATTCCGATATCCAATTTATGGAAAACCGGATGACCTTGTCCGAATAGATCTTTCGCGCTTCAAAGACAAGTTCAAAGGTGAGAGTATAATGGCAAGGGTGGATGGAAACAGGGTTGTGCCATATTATTCAAGGCGTGAGATAGATTCGAGCGGCTCATTGTCGGGCAAGGGCTTGGAGATAGCATGGCTCAAGGATCCGGTTGATGCAGTTTTCCTTCAAATACAGGGATCCGGCAGATTACGACTGCCCGACGGAACCAACATCAGAATCGGTTACCATGCATCCAATGGCAGACCGTACCGGAGCATAGGAAGGTACCTGATTGAAAGGGGGCATATGACCCTGGATCAGATGTCCATGCAGGCAATAAGGCAGTATCTTTCAGAACATCCGGAACTGGTGCAGGAAACGTTAACTTATAACGAATCCTATGTTTTTTTCAGGGTCCTGCAGAACGGTCCCATGGGCAATATTGAAGTGCCCTTGACCCCGGGGCGATCCATAGCACTTGATTACAGGCTTTTTCCCAAGGCCGCTCTATGCTTCTTCTCTTCAAGAAAACCGCGGTTGAATAAGGAAGGAGAGATCTTGGATTGGGTTCCTTTCTCACGTTTTGCCCTAAACCAGGATACAGGAGGCGCCATCAAAGGAGCAGGAAGGGCTGATATTTACTGGGGAAGCGGCCACTATGCAGAGCTGGCGGCGGGAAACATGAGACAGGAAGGCGATCTTTTCTTCCTGTTGCTAAAAACTGATAGCATGAAACAAGTTACCCCTTCGGAAGCATGCCGGTAACTAAATCCAAGGCCTCTTGCAGCTGCCGACTCAAATAAAATAATCCTGACTAGGATTGAAATTTAGAAAAATCAGCCATGGACAGAAAAAGGGCCTCAGCGCGGCGCAGCAACCCTACCCTGTTGGCCCTGAGAGGTTCGTTATCCTTGACAAGCACCTCAACTTCCTGAAAAAATCTGTCTATGGGCTCTCTTAGACCAGCCATTAAAAAAAGGGCCTCCCTGTAATCTCCGCTTCCGATACATTCGGATACCTTTCTTTCTGCTTTCTCTATATCTGTCCATAGCTCTCTTTCGCAGTCGGCCTGGAAAAGCGCCGGGACCACCTCTACCCCTAAGGATTCTTTCTTTAATATGTTGCTTACACGCTTGCAAGTTCGAGTTAATGAGATGAATTCGGACGCTTCTCTGGCAAATCCCTTTAGGGCGTCAAGCCTGCTGCAGACATCCGGTATGAAGTCAAACCCGGATGCTGTTGCCGCCTCTATAAAATCATTCTCATAACCTTCCCGCTGCATGAAGTATTTAAACCTCTCCTTGAAAAAAGCCATTATGTTTATAAAAACTTCGGAGGAGTCAAAGGATAACTGCTTGCTGAGAACCTCCAGGGCATTATTAACGGCTGATGCCAGGGATAGATTCCACTCCATCCCCTTCAGAATTCTAAGAACTGCTATAGCATGGCGTCTTAGGGCAAAAGGATCAGCACTGCCGGTAGGCTCCATGTGCATAGCGAAAAATCCTGCGATGGTATCAATCCTGTCTGCCAGCCCGACAACAGCACCCAGCTCTGTTTTGGGCAGATCATCGCCTGCCCTTCCCGGCATGTAGTGCTCCATGATAGCGTCGCATATATCAGGCAAATAGCCTTCCATCATGGCGTATTGCCTCCCCATAACTCCCTGCAACTCCGGAAATTCGCTGACTATCTGGGTAGTCAGATCGCATTTGCAGAGGGAGCAGATCAACTCAACCTGTCTTATCTTCTCCGGACATACATCCTCCGCCATGTATCGTGCAAGCCTCGTGAATCTTTGAACCTTCTGATAACTGGTACCCAAACCTGCCTGGAAAAGGACCCCCTTCAGATCCTCAAGGCGGTCGAGAAGCGGGCGCTTTTGATCGTCCCTTACAAAAAACTCTGCATCTGATAGCCTTGCGCGAAGAACCCTCTCGTAACCTTTTTTTACCACGGCGGCATCCCGTACCAAGGTATTATTTACTGCAACAAAATACGGGATAAGCTTCCCTTTATCATCGCAGACTGCAAAATACTTCTGATGTTTTCGCATTGCTGTTATAAGCACCGGCTCCGGCAAAGAAAGAAATTGAGAATCTATTGACCCGCACACACCACTGGGAAACTCAACCAGGTTTGCCACGGTTTCAATCAATTCCTCATCTACAATAACACGTCCTCCTATAAAGGCCGCTGTTTCAGCAATCTCCTTTTCAACCAGCTCCTTCCTTTCAGTCGGATCAACGATAACGAATCTCTCCCTCATTGCTGACTGGTAATGGCTAACACCTGAAACCTCAAAATCATCCGGAGCCATGAACCGGTGGCCTCTGCTTATGTTTCCGCTCTCAATTCCCGCTATGGAAAAAGGCACTATCTTGCCGTCCAAAAGGGCCAATATCCAATGAATAGGTCTGACAAATGAAAAACTTTCTCTTCCCCACCTCATAACCTTTGGCCACGGGATACTTCCTATGAGTCCGGGGAGGACATCTGAGAGAACTTCCCCGGTAGGACGTCCTACGGTTCTTTTTCTTATGAAAAGGTATTCTCCCTTTGGTGTCCTAGCAATCTCCAACTCGGAAAGCTCTACTTCGTTTCTCTTTGCAAAACCCATAGCTGCTTTTGTAGGTCTTCCATCCTTATCAAAAGAGACCGTGCTGGGCGGCCCGATAATTTCCTCCAGCATGTCCTCCTGGGCATCAGCAATACCCATCCCTACAAGAACAATTCTGCGAGGTGTCCCCTTTGCCTGAAATCCTCCTGAGACCCTTATCCTATTTTCAGAGAAACATTTCTCCGCCAGCCTGACGAACTCATTGAGGCCACCTTGCAGATAACCGGATGGAATCTCTTCAGTGCCTATTTCAAGAAGCAACTCTTTTTCCATATGCATCACCTATGCTTCACTCCTTTTGTCCACCTTAGAATCCCATTCGTCTCCACGGGCCACGGCAAGGGGAAATCCCATGGATTCACGCTGGGAAAGGTAATTCCTGGAAGCCTGCCGGGCAAGGTTTCTTATCCGTTCAATATACCTGGTCCTTTCGGCCACGCTTATCGCGCCGCGGGCATCCAGAATATTAAAGGCGTGAGAACACTTGAGGCAGTAATCATATGCAGGCAAGACGACACCCTTTTCACTTAAGCGCTGCGACTCCTTTTCATACATATTGAATAGCTCAAAAAGTATGGTTACCTCAGCTAATTCGAAATTATAAACAGACAGTTCCCACTCGCTTTTCTTATGCACATCTCCATAGGTTATTTTATTATTCCACATAAGATCATAAACATTTTCTTTTTGCTGAAGATACATGGCTATTCGTTCAAGTCCATAGGTAATCTCAACTGCGATCGGATCAAGCCTTATACTGCCGGCCTGCTGGAAATAGGTGAACTGGGTAATCTCCATTCCGTCCAACCACACCTCCCAGCCAAGTCCTGACGCTCCAAGGGTTGGAGATTCCCAGTCGTCTTCAACAAAGCGTATATCGTGTTCGAGGGGATCAACCCCCAAGGACTTCAGGCTTGCCAGATATATCTCCTGACTTTCCAGGGGAGAAGGCTTTATCATCACCTGATATTGGTAATAATGCCCCAGCCTGTTGGGATTTTCCCCATATCTGCCGTCAGTTGGTCTGCGGGACGGTTGCACATAGGCGGCAGCCCAAGGCTCCGGGCCGATGGCCCTCAGAAGCGTTGCGGGGTGAAAGGTGCCAGCCCCTACCTCAACATCATAGGGTTGATGTAAAATACATCCATAAGATGCCCAGAACTCCTGCAGTCTGGAAACAATATCTTGAAAGGTCATTGAACCCTTCCCCCTTTCACTATCCCATTTCGGGAGCGGTTAGATGCGATCATAGAAACCTTAGGAAAAAACATCAGGCGAGGGAAATTAGCACCGCGGGGGAGAAAATGTCAAGAACCCCAGGAGAGTACAATAGGGTCAATCTGTTTTTAAGCAACATCGCTTACAATTAAAACCTTGCAACAAGAGACAACATCTCCTGTTTTTCATCCTCAGGAAAGCTTGCTAATTGTTCAGGAGACAAGGCTACAAATTCCCCTACGCTCCTTACAAGCAGCCCCCCCACACTGTCTCTTATTTCCCCTTTTGCACGAATAATTGGCCACTTGGTTTCTGAATCAATTTTAGCGCTTACTATAAGTGAGACACCAGTAAAAACAGGTTTAATGTATTTCAATTCCATCTTTCTTGTAACAAAAAGAGCTTTTTTAAAATACATTACAGCCCATGACATTGTCTCATCCAACAGGGTGGAAATAATTCCTCCATGGGCCATGTTCTGCCAGCCTTCATGATAGATGCCCAATTCCACGTTGGATCTCACAGTATCACCCATTCTATAAAAGTTCAGCTTAAGCCCAATAGGATTTTCAGTCCCGCATGCAAAACACCTTCTTCCCCTGGGCTTCTCCAGTAATTTTTCATTATCATCTTCCATAAAATACCCTTATGATTCTTTTCTTCTTTCCCATCGGGCAGCTATAGTGTACCAAGTCATATCCTCTTCCCACTTATTAAGCAATGTCAAATTGCGATGACTGATTAGATCAAGAACAGCATTTACCTGACTTCGAAGAAGACCGGAAACAAGGATAGTCTCTCCTTCAGAAAAAACCCTCTTCTTAATCAATTCCTCTATCACCGGGAAATGAATATTGGCCATTACAAGATCTGCACTGCGCTCTACAAAGGCCTCAGCCGCTCCCTCCATGACCTTGACGACTGAATCAATTTTATTTAGCGCCACGTTTCTCGAGGCAGTCCTAACGCACAATCTGTTTAGATCTACGGCCAGGACATCGGCAGCGCCAAGTTTGGCTGCTGCGATGGAAAGTATCCCTGTCCCGGTGCCCAGATCAATGACCCTGTCGTGGTTACACGTTGACCAGACCCATGAAAGCCCCTTCAGGCAATCCCGGGTAGTCGGGTGAAGACCGTTGCCGAAAACAACGCCTGGATCAATAATGATTTTTATTGCTCCATGCTCTTCTTCGGAATCCTCCCACGGTGCAACAATCAGGAAATCACCAACCCTGAGAGGACCATTTTCCGACCCCTGCCACTGTTCATATGTGAAATGATGTTCATCGCTGACCTTTAATTCCATCCTGACATCGAGGAGTTTCTTAATATAGTCGGCGGCTGAAGCAGAGAAGAATAGAACCGACATCCCTTCCTCAACCCAGTTACCGAGAAAGTTTGATCCAAGCATAGCTTCGTCCTCTTCAAAGACAACTCCCTCAATCACATATACGAAAAGGTTTTGATACGGGCAGCTATCGCTCATCGGCAACAACGAATCCTCTCCGACCAAGAAAATTCCTCCAGCGGGAAAAAGAAAGTAAAAATAAATAAAAAAAGGCCCTGCTATTTCTAGCGGGCCCTTTTTTATTTTTAGGAATTCGGCGGCGACCTACTCTCCCACGCAGTTTCCCACGCAGTACCATCGGCGCTGAAGAGCTTAACTGCCGTGTTCGGAATGGGAACGGGTGTTTCCTCTTCGCCATAGCCACCGAAAACTGATCAATATTAAAACCAATACAGGGATTGCACTCAAAGACTTTGAATGAAGGTAAAATAATGGCCAAGTCGCACGACCAATTAGTACCAGTAAGCTAAATGCGTTACCGCACTTACACATCTGGCCTATCAACCTTGTAGTCTACAAGGGGTCTTCAGTCTACCGAAGTAGAGGGATATCTAATCTTGAGGTTGGCTTCCCGCTTAGATGCTTTCAGCGGTTATCCATTCCGAACGTAGCTACCCAGCTGTGCCGCTGGCGCGACAACTGGAACACTAGCGGTTCGTCCATCCCGGTCCTCTCGTACTAG
>QZIK01000044.1 GCA_003599015.1 Desulfobacteraceae bacterium
CTACAATAAAGTGATACTCCTTGCCGCCGTGCTGGAGAAAAAGGCGGGGGACTGTAACGAGCATGCGGTCCTTTTGGCGGCCCTTCTGCGGGCAGCCGGCATACCCGCCAGGGTTTGCGCAGGCCTTGTCTATAAGGATGACGCCTTTTATTACCACGCCTGGAACGAGGCTTATCTGGGTTCCTGGGTAAGCATGGACGCGGTCTCAAACCAGATGCCTGCCGATCCCACCCATATCAAACTTGCCCAAGGCGGTCCGGACAAACAGACATCCATACTTGGCCTTATCGGAAAGATCCGACTGGAGATACTCGACCATGGCTATGATTGAATTGTTAGGGTTAACCAAGGTCTTCAGGGGCTTCAGGGCTGTTGACGGAATAAACCTCTCCGTCGAAAAAGGGAGAGTTTTTGGTTTTCTGGGACCCAACGGGGCAGGCAAAACCACCACCATAAAAATGATGGCTGGCGTCCTCAAACCAAGCGAGGGTCTTATAAGGATGGCCGGAGTCAATCTAAATGAAAAACCTGAGGTTGTGAAACAATTAGTCGGATTCATCCCTGACCGGCCTTATCTATATGAAAAGCTTACGGGAAAGGAGTTTCTGGGCTTTATAGCCGATCTGTATCGCATTAAAAGGGGAAAGATCCGGGATGAAAGCATATCATCGCTTTTGGAACTTTTCGAGCTGAGCGGATGGGGAGATGAACTTATTGAGAGCTACTCCCACGGCATGAAGCAGAGACTGGTCATGTGCTCCGCCCTTCTTATTGAGCCCAGGATACTTGTGGTGGATGAGCCGATGGTAGGTCTTGATCCCAGAGCAGCCAGGCTGGTGAAAAACATCTTCCGGGACCTGGCGGAAAAGGGAAAAACGATCTTCATGTCCACTCACTCCCTGGAGGCGGCTGAGGAGGTCTGTGACGAAATAGCCATAATCCAAAAGGGCCGCATCATTGCCGGCGGTACTCCCGAGGCACTGAGAGACGAGGCCGGCACAGGCGGAAATCTTGAAAAGGCATTTCTTAAGCTCACGGAAGGAGGACCTGAGTTTCGTGAATAGCTTGCTGGTGCTCTGTAGACCAAGATCGCTTGCCGTCAAAAACGCATTTCTCCGGCCGGGAGCAGGAGGACGAAGACGCTCCATTATCATGGCTGTTCTGGGGCTTCTTCTTTTCGTAGGCATCTTTGTTCTTTCCTGCAGGGTGCTCCTTCATTTCCAATCCATAGCCGGGCTGGGAGACCTCCTTGCCCGACTCCTACTTTCCATGATCCTTTTGACCTTTTTTTCTCTTCTCATATTCAGCAACATCATAGCAGCCCTTTCCAACCTTTACCTTTCAAAGGATCTGGAACTCATTCATGCCTCCCCTGCAATGACGGAAGAGGTATTTCTTTCAAGGGCTTTTCAAACTGTAATGGACAGCTCCTGGATGCTCGCCGTCTTCGGAATTCCAGTATTTATGGCTTACGCCTATGTCTTTAGGCCCGGCCCCCTTTATTACATAACCCTGGTCCATCTGAGCATGACATTGGTACTCATCGCAGCCGCCACGGGCATTATTATAACCATGGTGCTTGTCCACATCTTTCCCGCCCAGGGGGCCAGAGACTTCGTTGCGTTCCTGGGAGTTTTGATGGGGATAGGAATTTACGTCCTCTTCAGATTTATGAAACCCGAGAGGCTTGTCAACCCCGACACATTCTTCACAGTGGCCCAGTATCTCAACGCCCTGAGCGCCCCGCGGTCCCCATTCCTGCCAACTCAATGGGTGGCAGACAGTCTCTGGATCTGTCTCAAAGGAATAGAAGACCGCAGTTTTCTCCATGAGGCTTTTCTTGCCTGGAGCACAGCCGGAGCGGCCGGAGCGGTAAGCCTCTGGATTTCGAGCTGCATTTACTTTGAAGGATTTTCTAAGTCCCAGGAGGCAAAAAAGAGGCGCCATGGAGCCGGGATGCTCCTTGACGGTCTGGCCTCAGCGGCCTCGAAGATATTCGGCTCGGAAGCCGGTGCTGTTGCAGCAAAGGAAATCCGTGTATTTTTCAGGGACAACACCCAATGGTCCCAGTTGCTGCTCCTGGGAGCGCTTGTAGCCGTCTATCTCTACAACTTCAGCGTGCTGCCTCTTGACATGAGCCCCATAAGGGTTGATTTCTTTCAGAATCAGCTTGCATTCCTTAACCTCGCACTTGCCGGTCTCGTCCTAGCAGCGGTTTCAGCCAGATTTGTGTTTCCTGCCGTAAGCTCGGAGGGTGAGGCCTATTGGATAATAAGATCTTCTCCGTTGAAGGTCAGGTGCTTTCTGTGGGCTAAGTTTTTCATTTATCTAGTACCTCTCCTAATTTTGGGCGAGACCCTTGTGATAGCAACCAACAGGATTATGGATGCATCCTTTCTGATGAAAGGAATTACCGCTGTTACCATGGTCCTTATGGTAAACGGTATCACAGCCATGGGTATAGGACTGGGCGCAATTTATCCTGATTTCAGGCACCAGAACATCGCGCAGGTGGCAACGGGCTTCGGAGGAATGACCTACATGATACTGAGCGCCATGTTTGTATTTGTTACGGTCGTGCTGGAGGCAGGCCCCATCTATATTCTTTTCATGGCGAAAGTAAGAAATGCAAGCATCACACACCTCCAGTTTCTTTTCATAACCACCTCATTCATGGGGGTCATTTTCCTGACTGCCCTGGCCGTATATCTGCCAATGAAAGCGGGGATGAAGGAGTTGGAACAGTGAAAAGCAGATCAATCCGGGGCATAAGTCTTCCTACAGCTTACAAACCCAACTTTGATTTTGACAAACGGGCAAGGACCGGAGAGATAAGGCTGCCAATATATAAAAAATCCTTTGTCTCCGTCACGCTTGTATTTTGTGGATAAGAGGTGTTTGGGTCCTGGAGGTCCTTGACAACCCTACCTCTTCCGTCAATTGCGATAATATGACCATATGCTGTTGCCCTTGGTCTTACAAATTTGGGCATCCGCTGAACCATCTTGCGCAGGAAAGGTTTATCTGAAAGATTATCAACCAGTTGATTGCGCGGTGATATCAAGGCGACCCAGAATCGCCCATCGAGACCTGTGGAAATGTTGTCGGGAAAACCGGGCAGGTTCTCAATAATAGTTTCCGACTGCCCTGCCCTTGGGCCTGCTATCCAATATCTAATGATCCTGTAATTTCCAGTATCGTTGACAAGTACATAGTTCTGATCATGACTTACGGCCACACCGTTGGCAAAAACAAGACCGCTCAGCATCGTCTTTGCCTTACGGGCAGCCGGATCATAAACCAGCAACCTTCCATTGCCTTTGTGCTCCATGATTTCCAGCAGGCTTCCCTCCATGGTGCCCCCGGAATCCATGGCTCCAAACTTTGTTGAGGCGTCCGAAAAATAAATCTTTCCATCGGCCGCGCAATCAACATCGTCGGCATAGCGGACAGGAACGCCATCGGCGACCTTAGCGAGTTCTTCAATCTCCCCAGTTGCAGAAATGGACAAAAGCCCTCTAAAAGCATCAGCCACGATCAGGTTGCCTGAATTATCAAAGTCAATCCCGAGGGGTCTTCCCTTTGTGTTCACCCAGTTTTCCGGCCTTGTCCCATCAGGCTGAAGACGGACAATAAAACCTTCATGGCTGGTCACGTATATTCGGCCCGCATTGTCCAAAGCGACATCTTCCGGACCATGATTGGCTCCAATTTTCAAAAATTCAATGCCCTTTAAAAGCTCGTTTCGTGCAAATGGACCATGATACCCGGCATTGGGCGGTGCCTTCCATGCAACCGGATCAACAGGAACAGGCCATACCAGGAAGTAAACAGCAATCAATAAAAAGATAACAAGAACAAAGGACAATAATTTTTTCATCACAGCCTTACCTCCATTTCCTTGAATGGGATCAACCACAAAATAATACCCTGCTTTTGAGTCCCTTATGGCAGAGATCTCCCGGGTCTCTGAGAAATGCGTGACCTTGGAACAAATATAACCGACTCCGGCGTTGCCACATGCCCTACCAGGTCCTCAAACACAATGCTTAGAGCCGAATCTATCCTGCCTTGAGGAGACAAATAGTTAGTTACAAGATTATCCCACCCCAGCGGCTTTCCGTTTGCGTCATTCTGAGTGTCCAGCCACTCATGTTTAAAGGTATAATCTCCGGCATCTGTAAACTCCGAAGTATCTTTGTTGAAAAGGAGCACCGGTTTGCCTTCTTTGTCAAACGCATACATCTTAACACGCCATATTGATCTGTCCGGCCCCTGCCTTCTGGGAACCCGTCTTACCTTTCCTCTATCGAGAGAATCAGATCTGTGCTCAAGTTTCAGGATGCTTTGGAATGAAATGATTATTTTCCTTCCCTGCATGTCAACATCTATCTCAGCCTTTTGAACTACAGGCGGGCTCCATTTCCTGTAATGCTTGGATATCGAAATCTCAATCCTGGAAGGAGCACCGTCCTGATGCGGACCTTTACTCTGGAGCACAATGGGGCTGCCAGCTTCATATAGAGGTGCAAGGTCGTCATTCCTTTTATCCCAGTGCATGGCAATCAAACCAAATTGTCGGCCTCCGAAAGGTACGGGAAGGAGCCTCTTTGCTATCTTGAGAGTGATCCTGGGCTCAAAAAGCGAGTCAGGCCGCAGTCGGTCCTCAATATCCTCCCATTGAGTATCTTCCGGAAAAAGATCGGCAAACTCCTCCGGGCTGAGGCTCCGACCCAGTTCCCTGACATATGGACCGCTTATGGTACAGAACTGACTTCTGGAGTTGACCGAATCATACGTCCCAAAGTGGCTGAAATTATCCGCAAGCATTAAATTTCGGTCAGTGATGAACCGCCATGGATGAGTGTATCCAACCGGCGGCATCTGGTCCTTTTCACAGTATTCCGGGGCCGGTACCTCCCAGTTATCTGCGGGAAGATACTTCTGATACCACCAGCCCCTCACCGGATCGGTCGGAAAACGATACCCTTCGTATTCTCTGGCAAGACCCTCCACTAGTATAGTCATGTCATCCCGGATTCTGATGGTTCCTGGAAAGACAATGTGGTCATGCCCCGTGTCACGACCCTGGGCGCTTATGGCGTCCTGAGGTCCACACCTTCGCCATCGCCATGTATGGTCTCTGCTTCCCCAGCTGAAATTCATGGAATGAATAAGCGATTGGCCTTCGTACTTCGGATCAGGGCCAGTCACAAGCACCACCTGCTTTGCAACTGCCATACGGCTTGTATCATCAAAATAATTGCCGGCCGATTTAAAAGGACACCATGCCTTTGGACCCCAATCCTCATAATAAGGCCATCCCTCCCCCTGCATCAAAAGATCGTAAAGGGGTTTGTCCGCCCTGGCCGGATGCCAGTTGCTGTCATCAGGGTGAAGAACTCTCCACCTGTCGCTGAAGTATGTCTGCTCATCGGTCCACAGGATACCGTAGCTGTCCCGCCATTGCCTCCTGTGATCCCTCGCCTTTACCTGCAGCCTGCAAAGCGCAAAAAAATCTCACGTTCCGTCATAGAATCCGGCACGGTCTATGATTGATGGGGCTACTACCATACTCTGCGGGTGGTACATCTCGCCCCCAACTGTATCCTCATAATGCGCATGTCTGTGTGTAAACCCTAGGGCTATATCCAGAACCTTGTAGACACGGATGGCAGACTGATCAACCCGGACAGGTCCCGGTCTGGGCAAAGGTTCAGGAATAAGATATGTCCACAAAGGATTGACCTCGTATCTCGCTGCCGTATAGGTCCGCAGCCACGAAGGAGGAGATCCGCTGCCGCATGGAGGCACGGCAAAAACCTCGTGCCATTCTTCAGGGCCTACCCTCACCATTCTCATATCCGTCAAATATGAATTGAGTAGAGGCGCGAGACTGAAAAGCTCCCCAAGTGACGGGTGGTCATAATGCAGGGTATTCCACCACGGACCGCTCACGCCGACCGGTCTGTACTCAGGATTCAGCCTTATAAAAAAACCCGGCACTGGGTTCTCACTTCTCATAATTTCAACCCTTTGCTGTACGTGGTGATCATATTCAAAGCGAGGGCTTAAGAACCAAAACCTGAAGGAGTCGGCCTGTTTTGCCAGAAGACGATTCCCACTTGCCGTGATCATATCAAAACGAACACCCTCCAGGGGAAGCTCTCGCCAGACTGGATTATCGGTGCCGGGGCTTTCTGTGTACCGGATCTGCCCTCTCCCGTCAATCTCGTAGCGGTATCTCTTGCCAGTGTCATTGTAGTCAAACCTATCCTTGACATCTGCAATGTTGAATGCGGACGTCATGGTCTTAGGCACACACGGGAGTCTCTCGCCTTCATTTCCTGTTCCTGGCTCGATGCCCAGGTCTATGGGTCGGTGTGTCGCGTGCCCGGAAATCAATTCCAGCAGAACACGAACGGCTCTTGCAGGATCGTTCTGCATTTCATCCAAAAACCATCCGGGAAATTCCTCGAGTCCCACACCCGCCGGAAGCTCTTCAGGTGATATAAGATCCGCAGTGTTAAGGTTTATGTCCACACCCTCGTTGGTTATGGAGGAAACATCTATTCTGAGACCCGAATGACGCCAGACACCAGGCCGGCTCATTACCCTGACAAATATGTCCGGCTTTACCGCACGACCGTCCTCCATATCCTGCGCAGCGTAAAGCAGCGGATCATAACTTATGGAGTAGCATCCCGGGTCATCAAATCTTGAAATGGCAACACCGACGGGCACGTCAATGAGAATACCGCCAGGCCCCATATCCCGATCATATGCGACCACAAGATATCCGCCAGCCCCCGTTCCATTGACCGTTATTCGCCCGCTTGTGGCAACATTCTGAGGCATGGAAGGCCTGGCCCTCTTTTCCTGAGGCTGCACTTTAAGTTTCTCAACCTCTTCCCGCAGGAGCTTTGACGGATCATTTCTCGCAACATGCTGCTGCATTTGCTTCCCTGGTTGCCGGAAAGCGTCCCCATCACCTTTTTGCTGTAGAAATTGCGGGTTGCCCTTGCCATCCAAACCCTGCTTATATCCAGCTTTGCTCGACCCGGTGAGGGTCAGGGTCAGGAGTACAACCAACAGAAACCGGATGAAAAGCCGTGTTCCCTTCATGACTTGCTCTCCCTGTGAAAACAGACTTGATGGATGGGATGGATGTTGTAAGAAACCTGAAAGAGATACAAAGATGACTTATTCAAGATTGAGTATCTGCTTTCCTGTCCTTTTATGTCAAGGATAAATGCCTTTACCCCTCTCAGCCTTGACACATGAATTGTTTCGGCATTATTCTTATTCGCTTTTTATGGTTGCAGGTTTTTACCGTCCTCTCTTTGAAGGAGAAAGACTATGAAGAAGAAGTCAAGCAGTTTCAGTCTACTGAAGCTGTTTGAGGATTCGAAGGTTGAAAGGAAGGTGCTGACGGAACAGACATAATTATCATCACTGATTTCTTTTTGAGTGTTGGCATAATAAGAAGCAGGGACAGTTCGGTTAGCTGCATTCAGCAAAGGCGTATCTCGTCGGAGCATGGACTTTGCTTCACGAAAGCCTTTCTTTCTTATAATACGACCATTAAAATTTCCTAATAATTTCAGCCTTGGTCATACTGATGAGTTGGGCATGAATTTTTGTTTTAACAGCGTGTTGAAAAAGTCCTTGCTTCATTTGAAACCCTATTGACATTTTTATGCTAAAGTTATATAAAGCTATAAATATTGGTATTAGATAGCTTGCAAATAGCCATCCCCAGCAAGATGGGCTAGGCGTCAGAAGTTCGATTGACTTTCTTGATTTTTGATACCTTCAATCTGTTGATATGTAAAGAAATATAAGCAGATACTCCCCCAGGTATTCCCTTGATTCGATGGGTTGGGAGGCTGAGATGAGCTCAGGCGGGTCTCCCTCGCCTTGTACCGCTAAGACTATTGATGGGGCCGCATCAAAGACCAAGTTACGCCACTTATGAAACTGGCGGTTCAAAAGCTCAGGGCATTGACACAACTATGGTTTTTCCCTAACCTGTGGAATAATAAAGCTTTTTCTAACACGGGCATTAATTGGGTCAATCAGAATAAACAGGGCAAAGAAGACAAAGTCTTTCTAGACCGGAAAGGAGGAGCTATGAAAAAGGTAGCAGTTATCTGTTTACTGGTCTCCGGCACGATTATGGGACTTGCTTTTCCTATGGATTCCATGGGGCCTGTGGCCGTATCGCCAGGCACCGGGGATGGCAAGGCGGTGGTCTCCTGTCCCACCTTTAGCTGGTCCATGGTTGAGGGCGCTTCAGGGTACAGGTTGGAGGTATTCAAGACCCAGGGCGATGAGGTTCTGCCCCACGATGAGATTGCAGAAGAACCTGTAATAAGAGAAGAGATTCCCGGATCAACCCTGGCCTGGACCCCCTCATCTGAGATGGCTCTTGAAACAGGGGAAAGCTACGTGTGGTATGTAAAGGGGTTGGATGCCTATGGGGAGGGGCATTGGTCAGCAGGGAGGCGCTTTACCGTAGACACAGCGGCGATCGTAAGCAGCATGGACGGCGCATTAAGGGATAGGGTGAGAGAGTACTTGAGGACGGATTCGCAAATAAGGGAGACCATAGAAGACATAACGGAACAATCGGTGGGACCGGCAACCTCAACCGGCACTCAAACAGACGGAGAGGCTACGCCCGAGAATATGAGACGTATGGGAACTGAAGATACTTGGAATACCTTTTACGGAAACCGAGCCGGAGAAAGCGTTACCCAAACCTCGCTATTGGCCTTTTTCGGGTCTTTTGCCGGACACGAAAACACGATCGGATTTGATAACACCTTCATAGGAGCTGGTGCTGGCACCTCGAATACATCCGGTTACGGAAACACCTTTGTCGGAACTTACACAGGGGGAAACAACCAATCGTTTTTCAATACATTCTTAGGGGTTAGAGCTGGGTTGGCCAATATAGACGGTTACGAGAACACCTTTTTAGGTACCCATGCAGGGTTTTACAACAGTACCGGCGAAGGCAATGTCTTTGTCGGAGCATATGCTGGAAAAAATAACACCAGCGGCTGGGGTGACAGCTTTCTTGGAAAAAATGCTGGCTTCTCTAATGTCACAGGCATGGTCAACACCTTCCTGGGATCGGACGCCGGGTACAACAATACTCATGGTAGCTCAAACGTCTTCGTGGGACAAAATGCCGGTTACTCTAGCACAAGCCAAGACGGACAAACATTTGTGGGGACTAATGCCGGTTACAAAAATACAGTGGGCGAAGGCAACACATTCATTGGATTTTATGCAGGCGCAGATAACACCACCGGAAAGTCCAATACATTCGTCGGATCTAAAACAGGTAGGTATAACACAACTGCGTCCTGGAACACGTTCATGGGAGATGAAGCAGGTTTACTCAACAACAGCGGAACTTCAAACACCTTTATTGGACATGCAGCCGGTTATTCCAACAATACGGGGACCTATAACACCTTTCTGGGAAGGGAGGCTGGAAACCATAACACCACTGCCTCCAACAACACCTTTGTTGGGTATGCGGCCGGCTACTGGAACACCGAAGGCTGGTTCAACACGTTCGTAGGGGATGCTTCCGGTTTCAATAACAACACTGGCAATGGCAATGTATTTCTTGGTTACATGTCGGGACTAAACGAGAAAGGTTCTAATAAGCTCTACATACAGAATTCCGACAGCAGCAATCCGCTCATATACGGAGAGTTCGATTCTCGAAGGGTGGAGATCAACGGGGCATTAACCATCACCAGCATGGCCGCAGCATCTGATTTGCGCTTCAAAAAGGAGATCCGGCACCTGAATTCGTCCCTTGAAAAGGTTTCTGCGCTCAACGGGGTCAGTTTCGAATGGAATAGGGAGATGTATCCTGATAAGGGCTTTGGGAATGGCAGACAGATAGGACTGATAGCACAGGAAGTGGAACCTGTGTTACCGGAACTGGTGCATACGGACAGGCAAGGCCGGAAGTCTGTTTCCTATGACAAACTCACGGCGGTGCTGGCGGAGGCCATCAAAGAGCAGCAAAAAGAGATAATGGAGCAAAAGGCGCAGATTAAGAAGCAGGAATCCGAGATAAGGAAACTCCATATGATTATGGAGGAACTGAGAGCTAGGCTTCTTTGATAGCCGCAAGAATGATCACAGGACCGGATTCGAAGTTTTGGTCCAGTCGGACCTTGGCACCGTTGACAGGGGCAGGCCTTTTCCCTAAACTGCGTTCATCTTGAATGAGCGCCGTGACCCCCGGATAAGTTATAGGGCTGCCGGTCACCAAGGGGGCCGTTTCGGGCGTCATGGCATCGGGAGGACGCATTTGAAAAAGGATACGGGCAAGGCACTTAGCCTGAGTGTGTGGACGGACATGGGGTTTCTTCCGCTGTGCACCTCCTTTGTTGAAAACAGCGCCCTTGCATTCGGACTTGACGCCAATGGGGCCACGGCCCTTACTCTGGCCGTTGAAGAAATATTCTCATATCTTTGCCGAATAAGCGGGCCGGATCGCGGGGTGACTATCCGTTCCTCCTCGCGGCGCTATTATAATCTTGTCGAAATATCCTGTCCTGTTCACGACTTTGACATGCGTCTTTTCAACCTCACAGCCAGGGTCTCAGCCGAGGATGAAGCGTCACTTGAGCAGATGGGGCTTCTTATCGCCTCAAGGTTCGTGGACAGGCTTAATGTGACGCAAGGGCCGGATAAGGGCATCCTGCTCTCGCTTGTAAAGGAAAAATCCTATCCGAAAGCGGATCAGAGCATCACGATTCAGCAAAAGGAGCTCAGCCGTTTTTCCCTGTCAAGGCCGCAGCCTGAACTCATCAAGATCATTACCATAGCCGTCAACTCTCTTTATCCCCCTTCCATGTTTCCAAAGGCCTTCCGATATCCGGGCAAGGTGGTTGACATGGTCGAAGGCGGCGAATACGAAGCCATCGCCGCAACAGGACCCGACGGATCTGTTGGGGGCGCGCTATTTTGGCGCTGGGTGAGCGATAAGACCGTTGAGTGCTTCGGCCCATATATTTTCGGGCAGACCAGGGGCTCGGCCATTGCTGAAGGGCTTTTGGAGGCCTGCATCGGAGCTATTGCCAAATCCCCTGCCCTTGGGCTTGTAAGCCTTCTTCCCACAGAGGAACTCCCAAGGGAACACTTTGAGGACCTGGGCACCCTCACGCTTTTTGACGAGAAGGGAGGGGGCACCAGACTCACCGCCTATTTCAGGCAGATGCACGAAGACCCTGGAGCCTATTCGTGGTGTCACACGGAGCTTGAGTCTTTCCTCCGCTCTCAGTACGCCCGTCTTGCCATGCCCAGGGAAATAATTTTCGTCAAGGACCAGGGCGAAACCAAAAACCCCTTCTCTGTGCTTTCCGTTGACATTGAAAGATCCGCAAACAAGGCAACGATCCGCCCTGTGCGCTCAGGAAATGACATGGAGAAAAACCTGGTCGGACACCTGGATCTTCTTAGGAATGAATCAATCAGAAACCTCTTTTTCGTCATGGACCTGGGCATCCCCTGGCAGACGGAATTTACCCATTCCCTTCTTCAAAGCGGATTTTCTCCCAGAGTGGTTGTTCCTTACGGCGGCGAGGGTGACCAGGTAATCTTCCAGTTGGGCGCCTGATGACCATGCACGCGCCGCCCCTGGACAGACTCGTCCCCGAATACATAAAAAGATTCGAGCCGTACATCCCGAGCAAGCCGGACGATGAACTCAAGAAACTATACGGCTGCACGCGACTCTCTCGCCTCAACAACAATGAAAACCCGCTTGGCCCTCCGCCTGCAGCGCGTGATGTGATAGACGGATTCCCGCCGCCCGCGGCCTCGGTTTATCCCAGCGGAGACGCCTACTACCTGCGTTACAAGCTGGCCGAAAAGTTCGGCCTTCACCCCGATCAGTTCCTGGTTGGTAACGGCGCAAACGAGGTCATTACTTTTGTGATAAAGGCCTTCTGCCAGGAGGGAGACAATATAATAACTGCTGATAAGACCTTCGCAGTCTATGAGTGGGTCGCGGAGTTTTCAGGATTTGAGGCTCGGCTTGTGCCGCTGAAGGACTTCGGCTATGACGACGCAGGGATGCTTCAGGCCGTTGACGAGCGGACCAAGATCATCTTTGTCTGCAACCCCAACAACCCCACAGGGACCTACTGGAGCCGTGAGAGGCTCCTGCGATTCCTGGATGCCGTGGACGGCCGGCAGATAGTGGTCCTGGACGAGGCATACTTTGAGTTTGTGGAAAAGGAAGATTTTCCCAACGGTATGGCCTTGATAGAAAGCTACCCCAACCTTGTGGTATTCAGAACTTTTTCAAAGATGTACGCCCTGGCGGGGCTGCGCATAGGATATCTGGCTGGATCAAAGGAAGTTGTTGATGTCATCCGGCGCACATGCGTTGTCTATTCCGTGAACTCTCTAGCACAGCAGGCGGCGCTTGCCGCACTTGAAGACGGGGAACACGTAAATCGCACCCGCCAACTGGTACGGGAGGGCCGGGAGTATCTGGAGCGGGAGCTCCGCCGTATGGGACTTTTCTTTGTGAGCGGAGAGGGAAACTACATGATGCTGAAGCTTCCCATGAGCGACACCCTGGCGTACCGCAAACTCATGGCCCGCGGGGTTATGATTCGATCCATGACCGGATTCAGATTTCCAAACTGGATCAGAATCACCATCTCCTACATGGAGGCAATGAATGCATTCATCGAGGCCCTTGAGGCCATACTTTCTGAAATGAAAAGCAGGGGAGCCTGAGGCCGCAATGTCATACAGCATGAAAAAGATATCCCTTGAGATAGGAAAATCCATTCCCAGGTTCGATGCCTTTGCCAAGGTGACCGGCAAAGAGAAATACGCCTCAGACTTCTGGTCCCCGGACATGCTCTGGGCAGGCGTGAAAAGGGCCGGAGTTCCCCACGCAAGGATCAGGGGGATAAAGACCGATGAGGCGATTAGTATCCCTGGCGTGCTCTCTGTTCTGACATCAAGAGATGTGAAGGGCACCAACAGGCAGGGCGTGGTCAGGAAGGACCAGCCAGTGCTTGCAGACGACAGGGTGAGGCACTGCGGCGACCCCGTGGCCCTGGTTGTGGCAAAGGACAGAGAGACGCTGGCAATGGCCCTGTCAGCTATTGAGTTGGACCTTGAGCCCCTACAGGCCGTTTTCGACCCCGAGAAGGCACTGGAACAAGGCGCGCCCCTTGTGCATGAGAGAAACCTTGAGAGGAACTTGCTGTTGAAAGGCTCCCTTGAAACAGGAAAGGGAGAGGCTGCCTTTGAAGAATGCGACGAAACAGTTGAGGCAGAATTCAGGCTTCCCCACCAGGAACACGCCTATCTTGAGACAGAGGCCGGGTGGGCAATTCTAAGGGATGGTGTGCTCGAGATAACCGCTTCAACACAGAGCCCCTTCAGGGATCGCTATGAGATGGCCGAGGCCATAGGTTTTGACATGCACAGGGTCCGCATCATCGCCCCTTATTGCGGAGGGGCCTTTGGAGGAAAAGACGGGATAACGGTTCAAAGCCTTCTGGGCCTTGCTGCCCTCAATAATCCCGGAAGGCCGGTCAAGATGTGGTGGAGCCGTGAAGAAAGCATCCTTGCAAGCGCAAAACGCCATCCCGCGCGTCTCTATTATAAGCTCGGGGCAAAGAAGGACGGGGCATTCCATGCCCTTTCGGCCCGCGTTTACTTTGACACAGGACCCTACGATCACCTTGGAGGCGCGGTAATGGCCCTGGGGCTCGAGCACTCAGGAGGGCCCTACCGGATTCCCAACGCAAACCTCAAGGCATGGTCGGTCTTCACGAACAACCCCATCGGCGGGCCCTTCCGGGGCTTTGGAGTCACGCAGGCAAACGCCGCCATGGAACAGATGGTGGATCTGATGGCAAAGCGCGTCGGCATCTCTCCCCTGGATATCCGCCTCAAGAACGCCCTCAGGAGAGGAGACAGAAATCCCGCCGGCGTAACCCTTACCGGATCAACAGGAATCGGAGAGTGCCTCAAGAAAATACCGGCTAGCAGGCTATGGCAGGAAAGGGAGACATGGAAAAAAGCAGCCCCTCTCTACAAGAAGAGAGGCGCGGGACTGGCCTCAGCCATGCAGGGAATGGGTTACGGCCCCCTGATTCCCGACACGGCAAACGCCAAGATTGAATTGAACCGGGATGGTCGCTTCAGGGTCTTTTGCGGCGTCGTGGATATGGGCCAGGGAAACGCATCCACATACCTCCAGATCGCAGGCGAAATCCTCAACCAGGACATGTCCGGCGTAGAGCTTGTTCTCCCGGATACCGCAAGGACCCTCCCATCCGGCTCTTCATCCGCCAGTCGAACAACCTTCACCTATGGAAACGCACTTATTAAGGCCTCAAAAATCCTTAAACAGAGATTGCTTGAAAAGGCCGCGGATCTTCTGATGGCGAAAGGATCTGAAGAGATGGACATTGTACCAGGCTGCGTCCGGCATATGCCTTCAGGAAAGGAGATGCCCCTTTCAGCCCTGGCAGGAATACTGAGTGAGGCGGAAAGGACCTCTGTTGCCAGGTACAGGACCCCGTCGGCAAAGGAAAGCCCTGCCAGCGATCCCCTCCTAACGCTCCACGGAATCCCCCACATCATATTTTCATACGCGGCGCACGCGGCGTTCGTGGAGATTGACACCCTCACGGGCCGAATCGAGGTAAAGTGTTATCTAGCCATAACTGACTGCGGACGCATCCTCAATCCCCAGGCATTTGAGCAGCAGATCCACGGCGGGATCGCCCAGGGGCTGGGTTATGCCCTCTGCGAGGAGCTGAAGGTGGATCACGGTATGATCCTCACCCCGGATCTGGGCACCTACATCATCCCTACCTCCATGGACCTGCCCGACATGGAGTCCTCGGCCGTTGAACTCCACGAAGAAAACGGCCCCTTCGGACTTAAGGGCGCAGGAGAGATCGCCGTGAACGGCCCATACCCTGCCGTGGCCAATGCCATTGCTGACGCATGCGGAATAAGGATACTTGAAGGCCCGATGACCGCCGAGCGAGTTCTCGGGGCATTGAATGCATTGCAGCGTGGGGAGGCACAATAGATAGATGAAAATCCGCTTTTGTATTAACGGAAAGGATCTGGAGATCGAAACGCGGTTCGACCGCAGGGTTATTGATCTCCTGAGGGAGGACCTCGGGCTCACAGGCCCCAAGGAGTCCTGCGGGTCAGGGGAATGCGGCTCATGTGTCGTCATTGTGGATGGGGAAACGCGCCTTTCCTGCCTGATGCTGGCTGCTCAGCTGGAGGGCAGAAGAGTAACGACCATTGAAGGCATCTCCAGCCCAGAAGGGCTTCACCCCATTCAGGAGGCCTTTGTGGAACACGGAGCAGTCCAGTGCGGCTTCTGCACTCCGGGAATGGTGCTCACCTCCATTGATCTTCTTAGTCGAAACTCTGATCCGACACGCAAGGAAATCCGGGATGCCATAAGCGGCAATCTCTGCCGTTGCACAGGCTACCAGAAAATAGTGGACGCGGTTGAAGACTTCTCAAGGAAGAATAGAGAGGACGCTCAAACATGAAACCCGTATTTCTACCGCGGAGCAAAGAAGAGCTCTGGGATCTCCTTTCGCGTTACCCGGACGCGATGGTTTACGCAGGCGGGACAGATTTACTAGTCCGGCTTAGAAAGGGGATTCTTGACCCAAAGGTTCTTGTATGTCTTGAAAGGATTGATTCTCTCAAGTCCGTTGAGGACCAGGGGGATCGATTCTTCGTGGGGGCGTGCGCAACCCATGCGAGGCTCCTTGCAGAGCCTGTGATCGGGAGGCTTTATCCTGTCCTTTTCCAGGCCCTTTCACAACTTGGCTCACCCCATATCCGCAACATGGGAACAATTGGCGGAAACATCGTTACCGCGTCCCCTGCCGGTGATACCCTTCCCCCTCTTTACGTCCTGAGCGCCAGGGTCCTGATCTCAGGCAGGGAAGAGTCGCGGGAGGTGCCGATCAAGGACTTCATCATTGGTCCTGGCCGAACAGGGCTTCGCTCAGGAGAGATCATAGAGGGAGTCCGGATAGAAAAAATGCAGCCTTACAACCTGGCGGTTTTCGAGAAAATAGGACAGAGAAAGGCCCTTTCCATATCAATTGTGAGCCTTGCCGCGCTTCTAAAGATATCAGAATCAGGCATTGTGGAAAAAGCACGTTTTGCCTGGGGAAGCGTCGGTCCGACCATTGTTGTCTCTCCTGAGGCAGAATCCTTTCTTGTGGGAAAACGCCTCGAAGAAGGCTATCTTAAAGAGGCCGCAACTTTTGCCCGCAGGGCGGCTTCTCCCATTGACGACGTGAGGGCCTCAGCCTCATACAGGAGGCTTGTGGCAGGAAACCTTCTGTTTCGCCTGGAGGGCCACCTTAAAGAAAATCACTTAAAGGCAGAGCAGCCGGATTTGCCGTGGAAGGACCAAGCTTAGTGGCATCTGAATCCCATGGCGCTTCCCAAAAAGGTTCCCCATGGAGCAGGGAGATTATATTCATCTTTGGAGCCACCTTCCTTGCCTATTCCAATATCTCACTTTTCTTCTTCTACTATGAGTATCTCCGCACGCTTCCCATAGATCCAAAATGGTTCGGGCTGCTCATCTCAGCCTTCTCAGCCGTATCCCTTTTAGCAAGGCCCCTTGTAAGCCCATTTTTTCACAGGGGCAATTCCTACCGCTACCTTACAATCGGAACGGTTATGCTCGCAGCCACCCTTTGCTCTTACAGCCTTGCCGCCGGATTCTGGTCCATGCTGGCCGCTCGCTCACTGCACGGTCTTTCTTTTGTTGTGCTGGGCGCAGCCCTCATGACCATCACGGTTGATTATGTCCCGGCAGGAAAAAGCGCTCAGTTCTTCGGTTTCATGTCAATAATCGTCCTGATACCAAACACCATGATCCCCCCGATTCTGCCCTTCCTGACTCATGGGCTTGGAGGTTTTACAAGGGTTCTGGCCCTTTTCGGTATTGTCACGCTCCTTGTGCTCCCTCTGGTCCGCATGGCGGGTTCATCCGCTCCCGCCCCAGTGCCTGGAAATCCACCCACAAGACCTGCCGGCCGCGAGATCCTCCTTAACATAAAAGATACGCCTGTTGTCTTTCTTCTGCTTGCCATGCTATTTTTATACAGTGCTTATGCCTTGGTTTTTTTCTTCCTGGACGGCTTCGGGAAGCAGATGGGCATAATGAAAACAGGGCTTTTCCTGACCCTTGCCACCATAGGGGAGATAGGCGTGAGGGCGGCCGGAGGGTCATTCTTTGACAAGACAGACAAGGTTCGCCTAGCTGCCTTCACCATGTTGGGCCTCTGCATCGCTTACGCGGTCCTGGCGAGGGTGAATACGAGCACTCCTTTCTTTATTCTAGGACTTATGCTTGGTTTTGGATGGGGAATAGCCATGCCGGTTTTCAACGGCCTGATGTTTGACATATCCAGGCCTGAACTGAGGGCCTTTAACACCAACCTGGGGTTTCAGATGTTTCAGGGCGGTTTCTTCCTGGGCCCTTTTGTGGGTGCATTCATAGTTGGAAGATGGAGCTACGGGGTTCTCTACGATCTGTGTGCCCTGGCAAGTCTTGTTTCAGCAATTCTAACCTTATCGCTCAAAGGCTTGCGGTCAGATGCAGGTCGGGCAAAAAATTGAATACGGAGACATCCGCGCCGCCGGCGCATGTGAATTGGTCAACTCTGACTGGCTTACAGCCAGCAATAGATACTGAAAGGGAGAGAAGATGGAAACAGCAAAAAGAAAGGAAAAGACATTTACGATTCTTTCTGTGTCAGGGAGGCTCGACGCCATAACATCATCGGAACTTGAAAAAGAGCTTTCAGCTATGATCGCCGGAGGAGAAAAATCCTTGATACTGGATTTTGAGGCACTGGATTACATCAGCAGCGCAGGGCTAAGGTGCATCCTGGCAGCAGCAAAAAAACTGAGAGAAAAGCAAGGGACCTTAAGACTTGCCTGCCTCAAGGGAGTCGTCAAAGAGGTTTTCGACATCTCTGGCTTCGACTCCGTAATCCCCTGCTTCAACACCGCAGGTGGCGCTGTTGAGGGATAGGCGGGTAATGGCTGGAACACCCTGGAAATATTGAATCAAATGAACTGCATCAGCCTTAAAGCCGATATGGCAAATCTTCCCATTTTTTTGGAATTCTTAAATCAATTCATATCGAAGAGGCCTTTTCCTTCAAATAGAATCAAAGAGCTTGAAATCGCGGCGGAGGAGGCTTTGGTGAATATCATCCGCTACGCCTATCCGGAAGGGGAGCCTGGAGACGTGCACTTAAGCCTTGCTGAAAAGGATGGACAACGCATTGAAATAGAGTTCAGGGACAGCGGCATCCCATTTGACCCAACATCGAGGAAAGAGCCCGACATTAGACTTGCCATCTCTGAAAGGGAAATAGGCGGACTGGGCATACTGCTCATTAAGAGGATTGCCGACGGGATTTCATACAGGCGTGAGGCCGGTCAAAACATCCTCACTTTATCTGCTGACGCGCCCGAAGGGAATCAGAAAGGCTAAAGGCCGTGCGATGTACAGGAAAACCGGATTAGCCCTGAGAATAAGCCTGCTTGTCTTGAGCAGCATAACAGCTATCTTTTCCGTTGTTTTCCTGTACAACTATATCTTTTCAAGGCAGATCATCCAAACCAACATCGAGAGAAATGCCGAAAGCCTTACTCTTTCAACCATACATAAAATCGATGGTGTTCTTGGAGCGGTTGAAAGGGCGCCAAGAAATCTCGCCATCTTTTTGGAGGAATTGAGTTATGGAGACGGAGAGCTGATTGAGCTGATAAAGGCAGTGGTGCAGAGCAACCCGGACATATACGGCGCCACCATCGCCTTTGAACCTTTTAAATACAGTCCCAATGCCCGCACGTTTGCTCCGTATTATTGCAAGAAAAAAGGAGGAATTGAATTCACCTATATACCCTATGACTATTTCGGGTGGGACTGGTACCAGCTCCCAAAGGAGCTTGAGGCGCCAGTATGGACGGAGCCTTACTTTGACGAAGGAGCCGGCGGAATAATAATGGCAACCTTCTCCGTACCTTTTTACAGGAAAATAGGGAGCGAAAGAGTTCTGACCGGAATCGTTACGGCGGACATATCCCTTTCCTGGCTCCAGGAAATCATTTCCTCCGTCAAGATCTCTGATACAGGCTATGGCTTCCTGATTTCCAGAAATGGAACCTTCATCACTCATCCTGACCCTCAGCTAGTCATGAATGAGACCATCTTCAGCGTTGCGGAGACCAAAGAAGATCAGAGCATGAGGGAGCTGGGGAGAAAGATGATCAATGGCAGTTCGGGATATGCATCCTTTACAAGTTTGCTCACCGGCAAGAAATGCTGGATGAGATACACCCCGCTGCCGACAAGCGGATGGTCCCTGGCCGTCCTTTTTCCCCAGGACGAACTGATGGCCGACATCACCCGACTCAACAGAACCGTCATATCCATAGGGCTTGCCGGTTTCTTTATCATACTCCTGGTGATCGTGTTGATCGCGCGATCCATCACCCGTCCTCTGAAGGGGCTCTCCGTTGCAGCAGGCCATATTGCGAAGGGCGATCTGGACGCGGAAATTCCTGAGGTAAAGAACAGGGATGAGGTTGCAGACCTCGCTGACTCATTCAGATTCATGAAGGCCTCTCTCAAGAAATATATTGCGGATCTAAAGGAAACAACCGCTGCCAAGGAGAGGATAGAAAGCGAACTCAAGATCGCCCACGACATCCAGATGAGCATCCTCCCCAAGACCTTCCCTCCCTTTCCCGACCGTTATGAATTCGAGCTCTATGCCATGATTGAGCCTGCAAGGGAGGTGGGAGGAGACCTTTATGATTTCTTCTTCCTTGATGAAACGAACCTTTGCTTCGCGATTGGAGACGTGTCAGGGAAGGGGGTTCCCGCCTCTCTTTTCATGGCCGTAACCCGAACCCTCATTAAGACCAAGGCGACCCAGGGACTTGAGCCCGGGAAACTCCTTACCAGGGTCAATCAGGACCTGTGCGTTGATAACGATGCCATGATGTTCGTGACCCTTTTTCTCGGAATCCTTGACGTTAGAACCGGAGAGCTTCAATACAGTAATGCCGGCCATAATCCTCCCTATATTTTAGGTCACTCTGGAGAAACCAGGGCGGTAAAGGAAAAGGGCGGTGCCGCGCTGGGAGTAATGGAGGATTGCGAGTACCGATCCCATAATGTCATCATGAGGCCGGGCGAAACTTTATTTCTCTACACCGACGGAGTAACCGAAGCAGCCGACGCCGCCCAGAATCTGTTCTCGGATCAAAGGCTGGTCACCGAGCTTTCCCTGAATGGAAACAAACCCGTCAGAGATATTGTTTCGAGTTTAATGGCCCGGGTCAAAGCCTTCTCACATGAAGTGGAGCAGACTGACGACATCACCATGCTCGTTATAAGATATAGAGGCTAAGCATCCTCGTAGTATCCAATATCTGTTTCTCTCTGGAGCCTCCGCAAACCAAATTGATCGAAGAAGTTATGTTATCATTGACTTTGACTAAGGGCAAAGATGATGTATAATGAAGATGTATATAAACTTGGAGATAAGTCATGGTAAGGAAGCAGGTATATCTCACAAAAGAACAGCACGAGGAGCTAAAGGCGATCTCAAAGGCCTTGAGAAAGAGACAAAGTGAGCTCATCCGAGACGCGGTGGACCACCTAATAGAGCAGTCAAGAGACAAACGCAGCGATATGGCATTGCGTGATGCCGCCGGAATCTGGAAGGACCGAAAAGATCTACCTGATTTTGAAACAATACGGTCCGATTGGGACAGGCAGTAATTATGGGGAGGCCTTTTCTTCTTGATACCGATATCCTGGTAGATTTCTTGAGGGGTCACACTCAAGGAGTTATTTTTGTTAATAAAAATGCACCCAAAATAATTTTGTCCAGCATTGTGTTAGCAGAGTTATATGCAGGTGTCAAAGGGGAGACAGAGGAAAGGATTCTGGATAATTTCGTATCCTTATTTCAGGTTGTCCCGGTAACCCCGGCCATTGCAAAGAAGGGCGGATTTTACAAAAGCTATTATGGCAAGTCTCATGGCGTAGGCCTTGCAGACGCCATCATAGCTGCTACCGCTGAAGCAGAAAACGCGGAATTAAAGACACTGAATGTCAAGCATTACCCGATGCTCAAGAGGTTGAAGCCGGCTTATACAAAATGATGCGCGAGCCGGTTTTTGAGTCAGTCTGGAGCTATGTGTATAGCCGGACTGCTCTTCCATTCGGAGGCTCCTCCATGCAGTTGAATGCCTGATCAACTCGGCAGGCATCAGGGTTTCTTCAGAAGAAGAGGCGCAGGAGCTGGATAACTATAAGAGAAGGCAAGAAAGTTATTGTGGTTGGAGTAGCCGGCAGAAGAAGCGAGTATCTGGTATTTGGTGGTCTTCCATCTAACCTTTCTTGGCGGATTTTGGTTTTTCATCGGTATGGTTAGCCTCCGAAGTTTGACACCCTAAATTGATATTACCATGTTAAATCATAAAGATACAATTTTTGACCTTCTGTTTTATACACTACAATATCATGGGAACCCTCC
>QZIK01000122.1 GCA_003599015.1 Desulfobacteraceae bacterium
TTGCTGGTCCAAAAATTTGGCAGGAGTACGCTCGGAGAGGTTTGCAAGGAATAAGGGAATTCGTCCCCCGTAGGTCCACTGTTCATTAACGCCGTATGCAGAGCCTACTATGAAGTCATCCAATTCCTCAGGCGCTACCCTTGCCTGTTCCAGCACCCTGGGAAGGACCTTAGCAAGGAGCTCCTGTGCGCTGAATTTATAAAGCCAATCCCTTTCAGGATTTTTTGGGCGGGACCTGGATTGGGGGGTACGCAAATAACCTGCAATCACTACATCCTTCATCTTAAATCCTCCGACTATTTGTGTTCTCGACTCACGAATTACTTGCCGAATTAACCTTCTAGCATCCGATTGGAGCAACTTGAAAAAGTCGCTGACAATCACACCAGATGAATTATTTATTGGCAAACCGATTATCTGGCTGACATCGTACCGGGGAGCCAGGTGACAAGTTCAGGAAATGCCACCAGCAGGGCCAGTAGCACCCAAATTACTACAATAAAGGGAGCAGCCCCCCTGGCCACTGTGAGCAGGCTTGCACCGTTTGGAGCAATACCCTGAATGACAAAGAGATTTACTCCCACAGGAGGTGTGCACAGTGCCATTTCCGAGGCTATTGTTACTATTACTCCGAACCAGACATCAGAATAGCCTGCCGCAACTGCGACCGGAAGAAATATAGGTACGCTTATGGTTATCAAAGCAATAACATCGAGGAAGGTGCCGAGAATGGTCATTATAAAAAGAATGAGCAACATATTTCCCCAGGGGGGCAAAGAGAACTGTATAATGAATCTGCTCACTGCATCCTGAAAACCTGTGACAAAAAACAAATAGCTCATAACATTGGCGCCCACAATGATCATATAGATCATACCCGATATCTTGATGGTGCGCTTAATTGCATCCAAAACGGCTGAAAATCTGAGGCGTCTATAGCAAATAATTATAATGAGTGAGATAAAGACGCTTGCGGCACTTGCCTCGATAGCAGTCCAAACCCCTACATACATACCGCCCACAATGGCCAGGAAAAGTATCAGCACAGGCACAAGTCTAGGCAGCAGCCTCAACTTTTCTTTGAACGGATAGGAAGTGCCGGCGGGTGCGAGATTTGGATATAATATTGCAAACAGGTAGATATAGACACACATAAGGCCGGTCAGAATCAGGCCAGGAACAATCCCTCCAACAAAAACCTGTCCAATGGAAACGCCCGAGACGTTCACCCCATATATAATCATAATAGTGCTTGGCGGGATTAAAGCGGCCAGGGTTCCGGCCACGGCAAGTGTGCCGAGAGACAGTTTTCGATCGTATCCTTTCTTATCCATTTCAGGTATTGCAATTGAGCCTATGGTAGCAGAGGCCGCGGTATTTGATCCGCTCATAAACCCGAAGATTGCGCATACGACTGTACTGGCAATTGCCAGTCCACCTGGAAGCCGTCCGAACCAGCGATACATGCCATCATAGAGATCCTGGCCTATCCGGTGTGTCAGCAGCAGGTTCCCCATAAGGATGAACATGGGTACCGCTAAAAGCGAATAACCAGAGGATTTGCTGAAGGCAATTTTTCCGGCAATATTGCTGAGCATCTGCCAGCCCTCAACGGAAAGAAGTCCCACCAGCCCTGACAAAAGGAGGCAGATGAAGATTGGGGCGCCGATCACAAGCAGTGTAAAAAGAACTGCCAGACAAAGAATAATTCCGGCTGTAGCGCTTAGCATCAGTGACCCTCCTTACCTTCTCTCATGAATTCATCTGGATTCATCCAAAGATTCAAAGCCATTGCAAGCGCCTGCAGGCACATGAGTCCGAAACCAAATGGGACAAGAAATTTCCATGGCGCCAGTGGTATTTCAATCCCGAATGATTGTTCTGAAATGGCAAGGCTCTTTGTAAAGAGACTCCAGGACAAAATTGCCATCCAGCCCGATGTAAGGCAGGTGACGGCAGCACCTACAATTGATAGCCGCAGTCCCCACCGGGGGCTGACATTGGAAACCAAAGCCGACATGTTTACATGGCCGCCAACTTTTAACACATAAGCTGCCGCTAGAAATGCCACAGCAGCCTGGAGCAGTTGGGTTATGTCCAGGGGCCAGTCAACAGGAGCATTAAACAAGAAACGCATGAATACGTCATAGATCAGCAGACAGGCCAAGGCGCAGATTAGTATCCCGCTCACAAGGCCGAGGAAGTCAGAAATCTTGTTGATACCCGCAATGACCGCCTTCAGCATCTAAAAAACCTCCCTCCTCTTGGAAACGCCGTTTAATCTGACGTCCCTCTATTTTGCTCTAAGCATTTATGGTTCGTAAAAAATGAGAAAGCTCAGATCAAAATATTCTGTTGTCAACGATCTTCTTGCTCCTATCAGCTATTCCTTCAGCGCCAACGCAAACAACCTCATCCAGGCGAAGCCTGCAAACGTCTTCGAAGGAGGATCTCAGTGCTTCTATCATTCCCTGATCGGTCCCTAGTCCTTCTTTGATCTGGATCTTCAACAGAATCCTGTCCCGCTCGCCGATTCTGGAAACTTCTGCCTGATAAGCCTCAATCTCACCGAAACGGTCCATAACCTCCTTCATCTGGCGGGGGTGAAGAAACATCCCGCGTATCCTCACCGCCTGTCCAACCCGTCCAAGGATGCCTTTAAGTCTAGCTGAGGTTCGGCCACAGCCACAGACTCCTTCCATATAGGAAGATAGATCCCCCGTACCGAACCGCAGTAGCGGATAACACCTGTCAAAAGGTGTTACCACTACCTGTCCCACCTCGCCGGGACCAAGCTGCTTGCCTGTCACTTCGTCAACGATTTCCACGAAAATTTCTTCATGTATGTGCATGCCGCTTCTTTCCCTGCACTCATAGGAAATAAGACCCACGTCCGCTGTACCGTAAGAGTCGTAGGAAACAATACCGTATTTATCAAATAACTGCTGGCGAATCTGTGCCCCTCCCATTTCACCTCCGGCTGAAATGGCTCTCAGACAAAAGTCGCGTTCAGGATCAATATCCAGTTCTGAAGCCTTCTTGAAAATGGCCATGAGAAAACTGGGCATACCTGTCCAGCCTGTGACCCTCATATCCCTCAGCACTTGGGCCTGTAATTCCGTGTTTCCAGGGCCCATCGGAATTACAGTCGCACCTATCTGGCGTATTGCCTCATCGAACCAGTGGCCGGCCGGAGTCATATGATAGGAGAATGTGTTAACCACGATATCCCCGGCCCTGAATCCGTGGGCATGCATCCGCCTTCTCCATCTTTTAAAAAAATTGTCGTCCGTGGACTGCACATCATAAATCGGCCCCGGAGAAAGGTAAGCGCGTGGAATTTCATGGGCAGGCACGCCGATAAGCCCTCCCCACGGCGGATCTGTTTTACGGGCCTCAATAAGACTATCCTTGGACATGACTGGAATGGCCTCAAGGTCGGAGAGTCTCCTTATATCCTTCGGCGCGACTCCAGCGCTGTCCATTCTTGCGCGCATCGCCGGAGCATTTTCATAGGCATAAGAGATCTGTTTCTGGACCTTTTCCAGGTAGTATCCCTGCCTTTGGGCCACTGGCATTATCTCTTCATCAGAATGATATTCATCCAGTCCGCGCCTCATAGATTGGCCCTCCTATAGTTTGGGTGGCTTGGCATTTTTCTTTCCGGCCCATCCGGTAAACAGGAACCATATGATACTTGGCTTGAATGCTGCCTTTATAATCTGCCATGTCTCCGCATAACTAACAGCCGTAACCACCTCCCACTGCACTCCTTCTTTAACCTGCAAAGAGGCGACCAGAAAGCTGCCCTTTCTATCAACACCGGCAAACTCAGCTGCCATTTTTCCCAGTGACCCAATCTTAACCAGCAACTCCCAACCTCCCTTCGTCTTTTCCCGCTCCCACCATCATCATGCCTTTATTTTTCCATTTTCCAGGTCCTTGATGATTACGTCAGCAGAGTTCCATCCCGGGATTCCTATCATTCCTCCGGCGGGGTGGGTTGACATACCTGTAAGATAGAGCCCTTTGAAGCTCGTCGAATAAGAAAGCCGCATGCTGAACATCTGGTCTATGCTGAGAGCAGGTCCCATGATGGAACCTTCCCAAAGGTTGAATTCCCTCTCGTAATCCGTTGGGTCCATAATGGCCATGTCAATAATGTGTTTGCGAAAATCAGGATAAACCTTTTCGACCTGACGAATCATGTTGTCAGCATGCCTATCTCTTACCGCAGACCAGTCGGTGTCCTCCAGTCGGTAGGAGGCAGAATCATATAAACCCACCCAGCATTTTCCCTCCGGAGCCAGAGTTGGATCGTTCAGGCAAGGGTTGTCAATGTAGATGGAAGGATCCTTGGGCAGACGATGCTCCAACTCCTCAAGGGCATTTATTTCTGTGTGGCGCAGGCCTTTGGCAAACTGGAATTCCGTGCACTCCAACTCAGGCAGAAAGGGCTGATCCATACTCACGAAAACGCAGGCCATGCGCATGGATTCCCTCGTACGTTTTAGATACTGCACAAAGTCCTCTTCGAGGTTTTCATCGCCTACCAACCTGTGAAAAGTGATCTTGGCATTGGCCCCTGACAGCACTATATTGCTCCGGATCTCCTCGCCGGACTCCAGCCTTACTCCCTTGACCGCTTCGTCCTCGATAATAATCCTTTCGACTCCGGCATTCTTTCTAACCTTTCCCCCTCTGGCTTCTATGAGCTTTGCGAGAGCATCAATCAGCCCCGCCATTCCGCCCCTGGCCCTGAAGGGGACTGAAAAATGAACTCTTGGAATATTCTGAGTTCCATAACCCGATCCTGGAAACTGCGGTGTAAAGCCTGATATCCTTGGAATTCGTGACATTCCCCCAATCCAGTCTTCAGAAAAATAGAAGCGCAGGATATCCGAGCACCTTCCCAAAAACAGCCACATTGCCTTTGGTCCCAGACTTTCCAGCATGGAAAAAAGCATGGAATGCCTGGGCTCTTTCCATTTAAATACCTCCCCGACCATCCTGGTGAACGGTGACCACTCCTGAACCATACGCCTGTACTCAGAGGCAACAGAGATGGAATACCTGGCTATCGCCGAACATGTCCTTTCAACATCCCGATATATGGGTATACTTATCTCATAGTTTTCTCCAAGCTGATAACGCAGGATTATCCCTTCTTCAGGTATAAGGATTGGCTCAAACCCGAAATCCTTAAGCCCGAGTTCACTGGCCATTCGCAATACCGGCTGTTGAATAACAAGGGCTCCAGTGCTTACTCCGTATCCGCCCGGCAGTATGGTCCAGTCAGTCCTGCTGCAGCCGCCCAGCATTCCTGCCTTTTCCAGGCACAAAACCTTCAAACCCGATCTGCTTAGCCTGGCGCCTGCAATCAAGGCATTGTGCCCCGCTCCTATTACAATGACGTCATACTTAATTGACATACCTCACCATCTCCATTGATTATTTCAAAGTTGCCCCACTGCAACAAAACCAGCACGTCACCAAGTCTCCCGGAAGTTTGAGCGACAGATCCGCTCCAATCCTGGGCGAACTTCCGCCTACGGGTTCAGGCAGGGGGCCATTCCCTTACGGGTTGTATTTGCGAACGATCTTAAGGGCCTCCTGCACCAATGCATCATCGCTTTTGGCGAAATTAGCAACAACAGGCTCACTGGCCTTTACCCACTCGGCATGCTCTTTGGCGTCGGGCGTGTAGATTACCGTCTTAAATTTTTCCGGGATCGTAGCAAAGGCGTAGCCCTCCCCCTCCATTATGCGCAGCCTGGTAACCTGAGCCAGCAGCTTCATTCCTGTTTCAACGATGGCCTGATCCTGAGGGCTTAGTTTCTCCAGCATTTTATAGTTATAGATAATATGCATCAGGACGGGGCTGAGATTAATACAAGTAACGTAGTCGGTGTGCTCAAGCCACTTCCTGTCCATCATGGTTTCAAGGTAGTTTGTAGCTCCTTCTGCTACCCCTCGGGCAAGGGCCTCATAGGTCTGAGGTGTTGTAATGTTAACAGGGCTGGCGCCGATGGCACGCCACATATCAGCCTCCGCTCCAACACTCCTGATTTTCATGCCTTTTGCCTCCGAGGGGACCTTGACCTGTTTTTTCTTTGTTGTAAGAACTCTCCAAAGGCACATGCTCACACCAGCTATCTTGGTATTTTTCAGACCTTGCCGATCAAGGGCTTTGGTATAAAGGTCGTTCAAGCCATTTTCATAGGCTTCAATGACGGCCTTGTAATGGCCGCTGGTCCACACCGGAATGGTTTCAAGATTAAAAAGAGGTATGGTTTTGGCCATATAGGGCATATACCAGTTGGCACAAAAAGCTGTTCCTTCGTTTACACCAGCGGCCATCTCCTCGGTAGGCAAGAGGGAGCTGCTTGCGAATATCTTAATTTTGACCCTGCCCTGGGTCATTTTTTCAATGTCCGCAAAGACTTCCTTTGCTGCCAGCGTCAGGGGGTGGTTGTCGGGACTGTAATAGGCAGCTCTCAACTCAATCTGTTGCGCCAAGGAAGCTGATACCGGCGCCAGACAAATAAAAAACCCTGCAAGCAGTAAAACTAATACCCAATCAAGTTGTTTTTTTCCGGTCTTTTCCATAGTCATCTCCCTCCCTTATTATAATTAGTTATTTCCATTGGCACTCACCCAGACCAAAGTACGGGTATCGTACCTTCCTCCTCACTCCCAGATCTCTTCAATAAAGGTTCAGCTAACTTCTTCAAATTCCGGAAAATCCCGGGCAACCTTTTTTCCCATCAGGAAACCAGCGAATAAACTACGTCGCACCAAAGCCCTTCAGGCATCTTGTCCGGAGGACAAAGGACCCTGGTAATCTGTATATTGGGATTTACTACTCTGGCCACATTGCCGGCAGCTACTGTCAAAGGATCTTTGCAGGCAATAGGTTCTTGTCCCTTGGCAAGGCGTGCATTTTGAATAGGGCAATTCGTAACTCTTCGTAATAATGTATTTTTATCTATTCTTTGGAAATCTATATCAATATAAGAGCCAGCAGGTGAAAGTTGATAGACTTTAGCAAGTGTATCCAGCTCATCACCCCCAAAGTCAAAAAACTTGAGCAACCTGTAGGCTGCTACCTCAATAGCCCTTCCGTAACAAAGGCCGTCGAACTGCACCGCAGAGGCCTGACCGTACTTTTTCTCCACATTCATCATCCAGTGGTTCTGGAGGGTCCAAAAATTCTTGTTACCCATTTCAACGTAACTGGCCCAATCATCAGCACTTGCATTTTTCATCATCAGCTTGAGAGTCTCACTTGCTTTGCTGGCCATATATCACCTCTTTTTTTATTTTTTTATTTAACATTATTAAATAGCTATCTTGATTTATATTGATCAATGAGCTTACGTTTCATTACCTTTCCACTTCCTGTCTTTGGAAAGCTCTCCAAAAATATGATTTCCTCGGGCACTGCATAAGAGGGAAGATCCTCTCGGCACAAGACGAGAATTTCCTCGGAGGAAACGTGACCGTCGCTTATTACAAAAGCCACCACTTTATAATCCTCGGAGCCTACAGGAACACCGGCTACGGCCACCTCGCGAACGGCCTTGTGTCGCAATATGGAAACCTCCACTTCCAGTGGAAGCACCAGCTTGACTCCAACCTTGACCGTGTCACTTTTTCTGCCTTTAAGGTAGAGATATCCATCATTATCTAACATTCCCAGATCACCGGTATAGAAGACACCGTCTTGAATAGCCTCAGCAGTGGCCTCTGGGTTGTTTAGATACCCGGCAATCAGATTTCCACCTGAAGTAGCAACCTCGCCCAGTTCATCGGGGCCCAGGGGGGAACGATCAGCCCCAACAATACGAATTTTCACATCCAGAGCTGGCCTGCCCACCGAGCGCAAGCGCTCGGGATGCCCGCCTTCCAGAGCCTCCTTAAAATCTTCAGGCTGTAAAAGGCTTATGGGTGCCTGCTCCTGTATGGAATAAACCTGGACAAAACGGTAACCAAAGATCTTAATTGCCCGTTCCCACTCCGTAACGGTCAAAGGGGCGCCTGTAACCCATACCCTGAGAAGACTAGACAGATCATAATCACCAAGCCCGGAAAAGTTCAGAAGCTGCCGGATGCAACCGGCGGTGGTAAAAACTTTGGTGACCTTCTCTTTCTGGATTGTTTCCAGAATGCTCTGAGGACTGAATTCATTAGGCAGAATGCACGTGCACCCCAGATGAAACAAAAGGCGCCATGAGCCTATCCCAAAAATAGCTGTGCAGGGTTGAAAGTAAATGTCCCTGGGATTTAGATCCAGGACGTATGAAATCTCAAGGCCGACAGCAAGGGTTGTTTCATAGGTTCTCATGGTCTGCTTTGGAAGGCCGGTAGTACCGCTGGTTGAACCTACATAACATAGATCCGTATACCCCAGATCAGGAACTGGAGGTTCATCGGGTGATGAATCGTTCAAAAGAGACTCGTAATCAATTGCCTTGCCGGGCGCTGCGTCAAGAGAGACCAGGTGCTCCGTATGAGCTAATTGCCCCTTCAGCATGCTTAAAGACTCTATCTGTCTGCCGCCGCAGATAACGACCCGGGAGCGGCAGTTATTGATCATGGGAACCATTTCCTGAGGCAATACCGAAACCATGAAAGGCGCCATGGCCAAACCTGTTTTCATACAGGCGGCCGCTATCTCAGGATATTGGGGGCAGTTGTCAGTGTAAATGCATACTATGTCGCCTTTTTTTAATCCCAGCCGCATAAGGGCGTTTGCAAGACGGTTGCTGCGCTTATGCACTTGCATATAGCTGTATCTTGTTTCACCGCTCACCACCGCGGTACGATCAGGATGGCGGTAGGCACCACCAGCTGTTATGTCGCGAATAATCATATAGATCCTCCTTTCCCTTTAGAAATAATGGGGGAGCAGGTTGGGGTGGCCCCTTGGCCGAATGCACCCAGACCTGCGAAGGCGTATGTTTCGGCTGGTTCCATACCCAATATTTCCTGGCACACAACTTCATTATCCTGGCCCAAACAAGGGGCATGCCTATTGATCTGCTGCGGAGTTTGACTGAAAAGCGCGGGACTTTGCATTACCCAAACATCGCCGATATGGGGATGAGGTATTTTTTTAAAGTATCCGCGGCTGGCAAGCTGGGGATCCTTGAAAAGGTCCTCTGAGGTGGCTACCAGACCCGCCTTAATTCCATGCTCCTGCAGGCAGAGCATCAGACTCTCGGCCGAGATGGAAGAGGTTATTTTTGCTATTTCCTTCTCTATATCATCCTGGCGCTTAACTCTAGCCTCGTGGGTGGAGAAAATCCGGGATTCCAGGGCATCCGGGTTTCCAAGGGCATCCTTAAAGGCCTCCCATTGCAGGTCCCCTTGTATGGAAATAGCGCACCATCTATCCTGACCCAGACAAGGAAAAACACCATGCGGGCAGGAGTAGAGGGAACGATTTCCCATCCGCGGCCAAGGCGTCCCTCCAAAGGCCTGATGCATGATTGGAAGGCACAGCATCTGAAGGCTGCACTCCATTTGAGAAATGTCTATGTACTGGCCCTCGCCGGTAAGGTCCCTGTGCCTAAGTGCTGCCATCAAAGCCAGTCCGCTAAGAATAGGAGTTATATAGTCACTATAGGCTCCAGGAAGAGGGAGCGGTTCATCACCAGGCCACCCTGTCAATGAATAAAATCCTGCATATGCAGTGAGAAGATTCCCAAAACCGCCATAACTGCTCATTGGACCGGTCTGGCCCATATTCGTTGAACTGAGATAAATCATTCCAGGATTCTGGAACGATAACGAGTGGTAGTCCAAGCCCCATTTCTCCATAACACCAGGCCGGAAATTCTCCACCACAACATCAGCACGTAAGGCAATCCGCCTAGCCAACTCCCTGCCTCCCGGAGTTCCCAGATCAAGGCACATGCTTAGTTTATTGATATTCAGCCGGTTGAAAAGGCCACTTCCTTCAAGGGAAGGATTGTCTCCATAATAAGGCGGAACTACACGCACAATGTCCATGGATCTTGGATCGCACGATTCAACCCTTACAACCGTTGCTCCGTGCTCAGCAAAGTACTTTGTTGTAAGCGGCCCGGCCACGGCCCAACTGAAATCCGCGACCAGCAGCCCTTCAAAAGGCTGTTTTTTGTCGGGGCTGTTCAGTGCATCGAGATTGACATATTTACTTTTCTGAATAGCCCTCCATCGTTCGGCAAGGTCATTTGAATGCTGATTAGTTTCCGGTGGAGGTTCAGCATCTTTAAGAGGGGTCATGTTGAAATGGACCCATCGCGAAGGCACATCCACACGGCGAGCATCAGAAACAGATATACTGCTCCAGTAACAGCGGGATTTAAGATGTTCGTTTTCCAGAACTTCCCCAATATCCATTACAGGATAAACCATCACTCCCCTTTTCTGACCTTCAACAAACAAACGTTTTTTATCCATAGTAATAAAAAATTTTGCCATTTCATATTCAATATTATCAATTAAATCTTGATTAATTTTCCTTAAACTAAAATAGTCCCATAATATTCCATTTGACTCTGGTGGGTTAAATCCTTCTTCGCGCATCCATTTGAACAGAGCAGCATTCATCTTTTCACCAGGGCCGCCAGCTATAAGATAAGCGCATACATGGCCGTCAAGGCAGCGCCATATTGTGGTTCGGCGAAGCCCGCCTTCTTCCACCTCTGAAGGTATGGTCCATCCCGTCCCCCCTCTCTTCTGTACCCCACTAAAGCAGGGCCAGTAATCAGGCGCTGTCTGAGCGACCCATGGAATGCACGCCTGTACGGAAAGGTCCACATGTTGTCCCTTGCCGGTCCTTCGGCAGTGAGTGCTTGCTATCATGGCCGAAAGGGCTGCATATGCCCCGGCTGCGAGATATGACTGAGGAACGCTAATCTGCAACGGTGGACGGTCTTCCTTGCCGGTTACGTACAACATGCCTCCCATGGCCCACAGGACGAGATCATCCCCCACAAAGGAACTGTATGGGCCACCCTGACCGAAAGGGCTTATGGAAACCATTACCAGGGAAGGATTTCTTATTTTTAGCGTCCCGTAATCCAGCCCCCGTTCAGCCAGATAGCCTGGCGCAGTTGACTCGATGAATATATCGGCCGTTGAAACCAACTCTTCAAGCGCAGTGCATCCTGCTTTTGAGTCCAGGTTCAGTTCAATGCTCTGTTTGCCGAGATTGCCGGCCATCCACCTGAGACTCCGGCCTTTTCCTGTCTCATCCTGCAAAAAGGGGCCCTGTGTCCTTGAACGATCCAGTCTGCTATTTTCGATCTTGGCCACCTCAGCCCCCAAGTCTGCCAGCAGTTTTCCTGCCAGGGATGCATCGTTGTCCACCAATTCCACAACTCGAAGGCCACCAAGAAGACGAGCGCCGGGGCCAACTTCCTGAAAATCGAATGCCCTTTTCACGTTACTTCTTCCATTGGTCTAAAATAGGTCTGTGCTATCTGTGGCAAGAGCATTCAAATCTCGGTAGGCCTTTTCTTGAAAAGTTCTTCAAAACCTTCCTGGTCCACCACATCAGCCCTCATCGCTACCTGTCCCCAACCACATTTGGAGCCGGCATCCATGCAGGAAAAATATTTAAAGGTCATGTCATCGGGATCAAGACCTGAAACGAACCTGTCCTGGGCCATGTTTGCAAAACCGCCTATCTCTCCCATGGCTTGTGAACACCATGGGCTTGATTTTTCGGGCATCAATACGCCTAAGGCCCTGAAAACAAGCATATCTCCAACCCTCATGCCTGCCGAACATCCATGTGATGAAACGACCCTGATGATGAGATATTTTTTGGCTATTTCAGGTGAAAACAGCTTTTGAGTTGCAGGTCCCTTGTGAGGGTCTGATTTAAGGGCATCCATTTCCTCATCGCTGTAACCGTAGTACTTCTGTAATTTTTCCCATTTGAAACTCATAAGTGCGCTCCTGCTTTCATTGGTTGATATGGTTATTTGAGCACTTATTTAGTGGCTGATCCCCAACGGGGTTTCCGTTTTTCAAAAAAAGCTCTTACGCCTTCTCTGGTATCCTGAGAATTGACTACGGGAACTACCAGTTCTCCGGTTCGTTCGCCGATGGCTTTTGAACCGGCCGAAACAGCCTCATCCGCCAATTTTTTCATCACCGAAACGGCACCAGGCCCGCAAGAGCAGATATAAGAAGCCACTTTTTCAGCTTTCGGCAAAAGGTCTTCCCTGGCTACAATCTCATTTATAGTACCGACCTCATAAAGCCTTCGTGCAGGCAGTGACCTCGCTGTCAGCAAAAGCTCGTTTGCAATGGCTCGAGGCATATATCTGGACAGCATTCCGGCAAACTCAACCGGAAAATTGAGGAGCCCCTCTCCAAGGCCGAACGTTGTTTCCGGCGTCGCCAGAATGATGTCAGCCTGCAAGGCCAGCCAGAGCCCTGTAGCGTTAACGATACCGTGATAAATTCCAATAATTGGTTTCGTTACTCCATTGTCCCTCGGACCCACTCTTATATCTCCGAACATGACCGATTTTGACCATTCATATTCGCCAGCCTCTGCCATTTTCCTGATCTGATGGATATCAAACCCGGCGGAAAAATTATCGGTCTTTGAGCCCAGGATGCACACTCTAATGCCATGATCCCCTTCGAAATCACGCCAAACCTGACCCAATTCCTCGGCCATCTCATAGTTAATTGCATTAAAATTTGACCTGTTTAAAAAAATATAAGCCACTTGCTCTTTTTTTTGATAATCTATATACACCATTTTCGGCTTATTACTCCTGCTCAAACTCAGCTAAAAACCTGCGTACCTACCAAGCTATTTTTTTAAAACCTTGACCACCTTAATCCTTCAAGTGAAACAGATCTTGATCAAACTCTGAATTATTTAAGTATTTCCGCATGTGAATTGTTTCAGGACTCTTCTCCATCCATTGACTGAAACCTTCGGGCAGTTCAATCCCAAGTTCCTTAAAGGCTACATTGAAATCTGACAGACTCGGCGGACATCCCTTTATCTTCACGCAATGTTTGATGAGAGGGTTTTTTGAGTTTGCACGAACCTGACACTGGCCTGCCAGAAGTGTGTACTTTGCCTTTCCGCTTGGATTCTGCTTTTTACCATACAGCATCTCAATTTGATCGAATGGCTCCTTTTTGTTCTTTGCAGACAGGATGCCCATTACTATGTAATTTATGAAATGCGAACAATAGGTGCACAAACTGTCGTCTGGCTCCGGATACCGAATACCTTGAATTCCGGCCTTTGCCATAAATTCAGGCATCTCTGCCATCTTATCCTGCTCAAACTTCCAGCCATGCGGTCTAATAGAGGATTTCAAATCAATGTTCCCTCTCACTCTGATGTCGCTCAGGTCACATGGCCGTCTCCTTTTGTCCAGGGCCATTTTTAAGTAAGGAACTTCCCCTGGGTGAAAGCCCATAAGTATCGAGCCAACCTTGTCTGCGGCAATTAAATCCCTGGAGGCCACAATCATGTCTGAGCGATGGGCAAGACCTGTATAAAAAGGACCTCTTTCAAGAGAAAATATTCCATCAATAATCGTCAACGAGGGCCAAACCAAATCAGGAAGCCTTGCCAGATAATGATCAAGGCCTTGATCATCGCTGGCGTTATGGCATCTTTTTCGGGATTCAATATTCAAAAGGCCTTTGAGGTTTTTTATGCCCAATGATATGCGGGCCTGTGAATGGGTTTTTAGTACCGGCATATCTATTATGAAATCGGCCGAAAGAATATATTCGCTCATGGAAAACTTCAAACCGTCAACCTCTTTTTTAAGGAATGAACCCTTGTGGATATCAACCACTTTCATGCCATATTTCCTGCATAATTTACTTAAATTCATCCCTCTGGCGGCCTCATCCACCATGGACCCGCTGCCTTTTTCATATTCAACCGCCCCTTCCAGCAGCACAATATCGGTAACTCCCTGCTCGCATAGAAGTATGACCATATCCTCTATAATGCGCGCAGTCGTAATTACTCCAAATTTAGGAAAATTGACTTCTTTAAGCCATATAACCAGATTGGGTTTGATCAAAACCCTGTGCATTGACGACAGCCCTGTAAATCCACCACATAATTCTATTGCATGTCTAAGGGACTGAATGGGGCTCTCATATTTCACTAATGCCACGTCGAACATCTTCACCTCGCATTAAAGACCGCTGAAATTGGCGCTGGCGAAAACCATAGGCTTGATTAAAAGCAATATCAAAACTATATCTTTTTTTAACTAAGCAGTATTTGTGCCAAGGGAAACAGGAAAATTTTATATTTTAATTTCAGTCTATTAGAGCTAAAGCCTATATCTGAATGGAATATCGTTGCGCAACATATTGCTTCCTTGTACAGTATATTGCGTTTATTTTGCCTATGACCATAATACATATACAAATTTGCCGAACATTTAATCCGTAATATATTTTAATAAAAAGGGATATTTATTAGTTTATTTAGCTTTTTATAATATAATATTTTAGATTTGTGTTTAAATAAGAGGAAGACATGAACAGTCCAATATTGCATCCACCTTCCATGGCTGTGGCTTCGCTATTCCCAGAGGATTTCTCGATTGACTGGGTACTGGAACTGACCCAGAAAAAAGCATCTGAAGTGATCCAGGAACTTGAGGAAGGCGTACAGGAGGGCTCACTAACCAGAAAAAGACCAGGTTTGTACGCCTTTACAGATCCAGGAAATCGCCAGTCCTATTCTGGCTCAATCTCTATTAAGGAAAAGGATCTTCTTAATCGGCACATAGTAAAGATATTGATGGTTAATGTTCAAGACAGTGACCGCAAGGCAAAGGCTCTGTCTCACCACCTGATGCAACTGACCAACGACTATGAAGGATGTCTCTGGCTTCTCAAGGCCGGCGATATTTATCTGCGCGGCTTCAACAACGAGATGGCATTGTGCTGTTACCGCAAGGCGCTTGAAGACCTTTTGCTACAGCAAGGGCGCGAAGCGGACGAACTCTTTACAGAAACGGCAGTGAAGTATTCGAAGGTATCAACTGCAAGACGAGATACCACCGAAGTTTTATCCATTCTACGGGAAGCCATGGAAAGGGCAAAAAAATGGGGAGACAGATGCAGCCTTTCCCTTCTTGAAATGCACATGGCCAAAAACGAATGGCTGAGGGGTCAGTACGATAACGCGCTGAGATTATTCAATAAAGGCTGGAATATGGCTAAAAATCTCAACGATCCAAAATTACTGCGTTCAGCCACCAGTTTCAACACATTCTTTTTTTACTGGCAGGGGCTTTTTAAAGACGCAGTGAAGTGCTACGAGGAATCTGTTCCAGGGGTGGACAAATTCCCCCGAGGCGGATTCCCCATTCTTGCCGCACAGGTCGCAGCCTATTGTTACTCCCAGATAGGACAGGAAACCCAGGGTCTGGGGATGATGGATGCTATCCGGAAGCAGTGCCTGGAAATGGGAAATCGGTATCTTGCAGCTACCGCAGGTTCGGGTATGGCAGCGGTAATGATAGACTTGCGCCGTGTAGATGATGCGCTTGCCCTTTTAGAGCAGTCCATTGCAGAAGCCAGCAAGGAGCAGAACGACTGGGTGTGGATAAGGGGCAACCTTATGAGAGCTTTCATCTATTTTCTCAAAGAAAACTACGATTCCTCTTTACGCTATCTCAAGGATTTTCTCCATGACAGCAGGCGGGTACATGTCGTGCTTCGAAGTTATACCTATTTTCTGGAATTATGCTGGGCAATGGAGACAGGCAAACTTTCACCGCAGCCAGGTGTTTCTCTTGAAAAAGAAATCCGGTCAATGCTGGAAAGCCAGAATATCTTTATGAAGGGGGTTGCCTATCGCTATCAGGCGCTTCTCCAGATAAGAAACGGAACTAATCCAAAAAACGTTATTGCATCACTAAACCTTTCTCTGAAACATCTTGATCGCACAGGCCAGAAAAAAGCAATAGCCCAAACCCAGGCGGAATTAGCCAGACAATACCTGGCGCTAGGGAAAGAGGAACTTGCCCGGAAGACTGCTCAAACCGCATGCAATATCCTTGGAGCTATCAACCAGGTGCTCATTCCCGAAGACTTGAGGCCTCTTATCAAGCAACCATCATCAAGCCGGGAGTTGCTGGATGAAATTCTGAAACTGGGAAGAGATGTGGTGACCATAAGGGATGACAAAGAGCTTATACAGCAGATATTGACAACAGCAAATCGCCTGACAGGAGCTGAACGCGCTGCCATTTTTTCAAATGACAAAAACCTCAAAAGTGAACAGCCACAACTTCTGGGATCAAAGAACCTTACATCCGAGCAGGCAACCCATCCATCGTTCCGTTCATCCATGGAGTTGATACGTACGGTGATGAACGACGGCAAGGGCAGGATAGTAACTGCCAGGCTTCCGAACAAATCTGAGAGTCGGCAGAAGGACCTAGTACGCTCCCGAATATGTGTGCCCATGACCTTGCGCAACAAGGTCGTGGGGGTACTTTACCACGACAACCAGTTGCTCAGCAGCGCATTCAAAGAATCAGACCTGGATCTTCTCTCTTACTTTGCGGCCCAGGCAGCCTTTGCAATAGACAACGCAAGGGCCTACCAGGAAATCAAGCGCTTAAACCATAAGTTGACACAGGAAAAACTTTATTATGAAGAACAGCAGATTAACCGACTGCACTTTGATGAAATAATCGGCAACAGCCTGCCCATGATTCAAGTCCTTTCGCAGGTGGGGCAGGTAGCGCCGACATCTTCAACCGTCCTGATTCTTGGAGAAACAGGGGTAGGCAAGGAACTCGTGGCCCGAGCAATCCATAAAACCAGCCCCAGAAAAGACAAACCCTTTATTCGCGTTCTATGCAGTGCGCTACCTGAAAGCCTGCTTCCGAGTGAATTGTTCGGTCACGAAAAAGGAGCTTTCACTGGCGCCATCGGGCGTCGAGTTGGCAGATTCGAATTAGCGGACGGAGGAACCCTTTTCCTTGATGAGATAGGGGAGCTTTCCTTCGACATGCAGGTAAGCCTTCTAAGAGTCCTGCAAACCCGTGAGTTTGAAAGGGTAGGGGGAACAGAGACCATACGCTCAGATTTCCGACTGGTGGCAGCCACCAACCGGAATTTAGAGGATGAGGTCCGCAGGGGCAAATTCCGTCTGGATCTTTTTCACCGCCTTAACGTGTTTCCCATCAAGGTTCCACCTTTGAGAGAAAGAAAAGAAGACATCGGCCCCCTTGCCAACCATTTTCTTAAAATTCACGCTTCAAAAAGCGGCGAACCCGTTATGCAGTTGAGAACTGCCGATCTGGCGAAACTATTTAATTATGACTGGCCCGGGAATGTAAGGGAGCTTGAAAACATCGTAGAAAGAGGAATTCTGCTTGGAAACGGAACGGATTTCAAGGTTCCGCCTCTGGGCCTCGGACAGCATTCAATAAGCCGGGATACCAGCAGTCAAACCCTTAAAGAAAACGAGCGCCGCCACATTTTGTGGGCGCTTGAACAGACCGGCTGGAAAGTTCGCGGTAAAGGTGGCGCAGCAGAATTGCTGGATATTAATCCTTCTACCCTTGCCTTCCGCATGAAAAAACTTGACATAAAGAGACCGTTGGCTACTACCGGACTATTATAGTTAACCTAACTTAACAGTGCACAAAGGCTCAGCGGGAAAGGCTTTCCTAGGCACTCTGCACATCTGTGATGATTAAGGCAGAGAGCTTCCGGCGGGCGAAAAGGGATGGAGCACCCTCGGCGACATTGAAAAAGTGGATGCCGACTGTTACCTGTAATCCGCTCGCTGCCTCAAATCAAAGGCCTCTTGAAGCCAGGAGGATAATTCTTTGTCGAAGACGCCTTTCTTCACTGAAGAGTCTTGATAGCACGCGGTAAAATCCAGTTCAAGAAGAGTTTTTGCCGTGCACAGAAGCAATGTCATACGCCTTGGTGACGGCCTCCCAAGCTGGGCAGGAAACACTGGAGCCATTGGGTTTACCCCAGGATTAAAGCATAATCAAAGATTATCAGGCGAGCCGCTTTGTAATGAGTTTTCCAGAGCTGTAAACGTTTTTCCTGTTGGGGGAGAACATTTTCTTACCCAATTAGTTACCTAATTCAATCGGCATTACAAAATTGCCACTTGCCGGTTTCTTGCCACCGCACGGACTCGCCACTTTCAACCCTTGATTCTCATCATTCGATCTAACGGCAAGTTCTCATTGACAAACGATCACCTTTGCACTACGTTGTCTTACAGGAGGATTGCCTATGACAACACTGACCATTCGATTGCCTGAAGCACTTAAGGCGGCTCTCGACGAGATCAGTCGTGAGGAGAATCGCGCTGTCAGCGACATCGTACGCGACTCTTTGCGCAGATATGTCGCAGTTGAACGCTTCCGTTCGATTCGTAGAAAAATACTCCCGTTCGCCGAGGCACAGGGATTGCTGACAGATGAAGACGTGTTCAAGGCTATGTCATGATTGTCGTAATTGACGCCAACGTTGCCATCGCAGCGGTAGCAGCTCGTGGTTTGTGCGAAGCCGTGATGGAGCTTTGCCTTGAACACCATGAAATCGTATTGTGTGAAGGTATCCTAACCGAAATCGAGGAGAAGCTGCGCGATAAGCTTCTAGTACCTCCTCCAATAATAGCCGAATATCTTAAGATTCTTCGCAACAACGCAATCGTCCTTGAACCGGAAGCAGTGAACCCGGAAGTGTGCAGGGATACACAAGACCTTATGATTCTGGGACTCGTAAAGCCGGGGCACGTACGGGCCATTATCACGGGAGACAAAGACCTTCTGGTCGTCAAGGAATATGCCGGTGCCAAGATTCTATCGCCCCGTGCGTTCTGGGAACTGGACAAAGAAGGTTGACATTCTCCCTTTCAGCACTTCCCTCCTGAACACCGAGTCCCGCGACGTTTGGAAACACAACCCTTCTATTTTCCCCTACCGCAGTTGAAGTGTCACCATCTTGCGGCAGGCTGAATACCAGACGTTAGGCCCCAAATAAATAAACCTTGACACAAAGAGATTGAAGCCTTAGGGTTGATTAGTCTCATCTGCCACGTGTAGAAGGAGCGTTCGAAGCCGTCCCTTGGGCGGCTTCAGTGTGTTTGGCCCAGTATTCCTCTAAGAAATATCATAAGAGGGCGATTTCAAAAATTGCTAGTCTTAACTTATCGAAACTACCTAATTTCAGTAATATTAATGTTAGTTGCTGCTTTTTCTATTAACTCTTGAATTTTTTCAACCCATTTGATCCAATTTTTTTTATTATTGATATTGGGGTCACCCTGAATGGATCCTTTTGCCTTCTCATAGCATTCGATCGCTTCTTTAAATCTCAGATCTGCATGATAGGAGATACCACGGCCCATCCATGTTTCCCAATGCGGGTCTCCCGGATATGCCTCAAGTACACTGGCCATTGTTTTAAGAAACCCACCATTTTCTGTTGTGATATCCCGGCTTTCGTAAAGGAAAAGAATGGCATTTGCTGCGGTTCTTCTGATTTGTTCGGAAATTTCCATTTCATAAAGCTTAACCGGGACCCATGGTAAAGATATCTCATAAGATGGCGAAGGAGTAGGGACACTCTCCAGCACTCCCTTCTTGCATTGCAATCGAGCAGTAGAACGAGGCACTTCTTTTTCCAAGAAGTCAGCAACATCGGACCGGACTCCAGGCCGCCAAACAAAGTCCGAGGCTAGGGTCTTGGAACTCCCTTTGGCGGGGCTACCGTCTAGTAGCTGTGAGGTTATATCAACTATATACACAGGAGGCTCAACAGTGGGCGGCCAGTCTGTCGGAACAAGTGCAGCGAAAACAGGCACTGGTTGCCGTCTCCAATATTCCAGTTTATCTTTTGAGAAAGAACAGGACGCTGAATAGCCATCTGCCGCGACCTTACATTGGTCACCCGCTTTGACTTGAACCCAAAAATGCAAAAAAGGCGTCCCCTCCGCCACGGTCTCGCAGTATAAATCAACTCCTATATCAGTTCCTTCCGATACAGCGCGAACAAGGCATTCACCACTTAGTCGAGCCGAAACGCATGCTGCACCGTAGTTACCTTTAAGTCTGTTCATATCAACAATCGGCATTGACCTCCCGCGCCTCCGCTACAGTCTTCTTATTAATCCCTACTCTCAGCATTGATAACACAAAGAAAATAAATAAATGATATTTCTCGAAACTTGAATTATTAGGAATCAAATAAGCCATTTGTGCATTACCGAGTAAAGCTCTCCCTTCCCAATCTCTCTTTTTCTAGCCGAATACTCTGCAAAGATATCCAATTATCATCTTGCCCCATGATAGCCATGTGCTCATACACCCTTCCGCCGTGGCTTCGACGATGGGGTTCAAGGCGTAAGCTGGCTGTGGTATAGGCGTGGTTCAAACTCTTAACGCTGGCGTAGATACAGCCCTTCTCGATTTGACATCTTCGATATCAAGTTTCAAGCTGGCGGCCTCCACAATGAACAATTTTCAAAGGATTCTAACCACCTCTCCGGTGAAATCATCAACGAACTCTATGCAATGCGCTAAATAATGTATTATAACTGTTTCAATAGCCAAGTTGACTTGCTGCCCCGGGCTATAACTGCCAATGAACGCATTTAGATCACGCCAAATATTTTGGTCCCATAAAGGGCTTGACCCTGATTTCATTTTTTTGTTCTTGAAATCGATTCCGCAATTCTCGAGGAATTTATCATCCACAAATCCATTTTGATGAGTGATAATGTGGCGCAACTGGGCCAGGAACTTTACATGGCTTGCGCTCCCAAGCGAATTAGGTGTTAAGTTGTTTTTGGAAAATACCTCAATTTGGTTAAGTTTGCCCCCGATACTATTCTTCGTGAGCTCTTTCTCTGCAAATCCCTTCTCAATAGCTGTAACGGCATAGATTTTGTCAAGAAATGAATTAATTATGGCATCGGCATAGAGTATGATTGATTTGTTCAAGTAGTGGCCTGGATCTTGTGATGGTGGATTAACCGCACAGGTCTTGAAAACTTCGAATGACTTGACTAGGTTCTGCCGTATCTCTTCTCCTTCCGGGTTTGGATAATTTGATACTTTCAAGCTGGTATCTGTATTTTCCAATAGCTTTTTTGACATTACAGGAATATCTGATTGGAGAGATTTAAGCGCTACATGGATTGCGGCTAACCAAGCTAGATCGCATTTCGCAGCCCTTTCAAATTCTTTGATATCGGCTTCAGCTTTATTCGAACTAGCCATTGCTTTCTCCTTTCAATTGGTCTTCTTGCATTTCTTTCTCCATTCGAGGGTGTGCTGCCCTTGGGTCACCTGGTGGAGGGTTGACGCGGGTCTTGTAGGGAATGCCGGTGCGAATGGCTTCGGCCATTGCATCATAGATTTCCAGGATGACGCGCTTGGTGCGGTATTCGCCGTGCTTTTCCTCGTCCTTGCGGCGGACGATGGGGAAGGTATCCATAATGTAGTCCACTGCATCCCTTGGGGTTGGGAAGCGGCGTTTGAGTTCAGTCAGTTCCTCAGGGGTTTCGTCACGCACAGCTCCGTCGGCTATGCTTGCAG
>QZIK01000126.1 GCA_003599015.1 Desulfobacteraceae bacterium
CTGTCAACAGGGAGGCAATCAGGAGAATAGCAGAGGCAGTACCCGTTCCTGTCCAGCTTGGGGGAGGGGTGAGGGATATCTCTGTCCTGAAGGCGTATATGGACCTGGGGATAAAATACGTTATCATCGGCACGGCAGCCTATAAGAATCCATTTTTCGTGAAGGAGGCCTGCGGGCTTTTTCCGGGCCGTATCATTTTAGGCGTGGATGCCCGTTCAGGAAAGGTCTCCGTGGAAGGATGGACAGAGGATGTGGCTTTGACTCCGGTTGAACTGGTAGACCGTTTCGCAGGGCTTGACCTGTCGGCGATAGTATATACTGATATATCCAGGGACGGCATGAGAATCGGCCCTAATATAGAGGGAACAGCTGCATTTGCCAGGTCGGTTCCCTTTCCGGTCATAGCTTCAGGAGGCATATCGGGACTGACGGATGTACTGGCGCTTGCAAATGTCTCCGACTCCGGAATAACAGGTGCCATAACCGGCCGTGCGCTTTATGATGGTGCCCTTGATTTTAGGGCGGCACTATCGGCATTAAAAAATCTGAAGCTCAAATAAAAAAAATATTGACAGGAGGAATATTAATAGGATAAAAACGAAAGTTTCGACCTTAAGGTCATGCCCATCCATTCCTTGCAAATAAGAATGAAGGGTTCAGAAACATGAAGGCAGAGAGATTGGACCAAAAAATCAGACAATTGACCTTACCTCCAGACTATCTCCTTTTCTATCCAGGTCTCCCGGTCAACTTAAAACTTAAGAGCTTCATTTGATGCACCGCTTACTTGATATTTTGCTGATAAGTAATATTTTATTTAAATTTGGGTCAAAAGCCGGATATTGATGGCTTAAGCACATGGCACTTTTTCAGGATGCAAAGGATGAGATTAAGAGAAGATCCGATCTTGTGGATCTTGTGAGTCAGTTTGTCAAGCTAAAGAAGAGTGGGCGAAACTATATCGGTTTGTGCCCTTTTCATGGTGAGAAAACACCGTCCTTTACCGTGAGTTCGGAGAGGCAGTTCTTTCATTGTTTTGGTTGCAAAAAAGGGGGAGATGTATTTGCTTTTTGGATGGAATATCACAGGGTCCCCTTTCCTGAGGCCTTAAAAGACCTGGCAAGGAGATACGGGGTTGATCTTCCCGAAGGCTCATTTTCTGTTGCTGATAAAAAGAAAGCTGACATAAGGGAAAAACTTTTTTCAATTAATGAAACGGCCGCCTCTTACTTCGCAGCTCTTCTCCATCACAAAGTTCATGGGAGCAATGCCAGGGATTATCTTGAGAAAAGAGGGCTGTCTCAGGAAATTATTTACAGTTACAAATTGGGATACGCTGCCGGACAATGGGAGGGGCTCGTCTCTCATCTAAGGAGAAGCGGCATCGATCTGGGTTTGGCTGCCCAGAGCGGGCTTATAATTTCGAAAAACGACGGCTACTATGACAGATTCCGGGGGCGAGTCATCTTTCCAATCTCTAATCTTACGGGGCAGATAGTAGGGTTCGGGGGACGATCTCTGGATGATTCCCTGCCCAAGTATCTCAACTCACCGGAAGGTTCTTTGTTTCATAAAGGAGAGTTGCTTTACGGACTTCATGAATCCTTGACTGCGATACGCGAGGCAGGAAGGGTTATTATTGTTGAAGGGTATATGGATTGCCTGGCGTTGCGCTGTCATGGAATCGGAGAGGTCGTAGCCGTGCTTGGCACGGCTCTCACAGAGGGGCATGTAAGAAGGCTTAAGGGATTTGCACTTGAGGCCTTTGTGGTCTTTGATTCAGATGATGCAGGAAGGGCTGCGGCCATAAAAAGCCTTCCTCTTTTCCTGAATGAAGGATTGGCTGCAAGGGCAGTTGCCCTGCCGGAGGGAGATGACCCTGACAGCTACATAAGGGAAAAGGGCAGAAGTCGTTTCCTTGAACTTATTGAAGCAGCCCCCCCGCTTTTCGATTTTCTCTTGAATCTCAAGATTGAGAGGATATCGGGACTTCCGGAGGAGAAGGTCGCTGTCATGAGGGAACTGATGCCCATTTTATGCAGGCTAAGCGACGATGCCTTATGTTCCCTTTATGTGAGGCGTCTTTCCCAGAGACTTGAAATGTCGGAAGCAGTGATATGGCGCGAGGTCAAAAAAGAGCATGCCGGCCTTGGTAGAGAAAATGAAGGAAACTGCGAATCTCAAGGACCATTGATGCATGTGGCAAATGATTATGGGTCGGATTTTCATATCCTGAACCTTATGGTTTATTATCCGGAGTCTTTTCTGGAACTTAAGAATTGTAAGTGGCCCATGCTTACAGGTCCTGTTACCGCAGAAATAATAAGTGCTTTTTTTGAACTTTTTGAACGGAAGGGAAAGGTTGTTCCAGGAGAGCTTGCAGGGCTCCTGCAATCCGAAGAGGCCAACAACCGGCTCAGAGAAATACTCCTTCATCCCTGCCTGTTTCCTGAGGAAAGCGTGAGCCAGGCTGTCATGGATTTTAAGGAGAGGGAGCAGAAGATTTTGTTGAAGGAAAGAATAAGGGACGCTAAGGAGCGGGGGGATCTGGCAGAACTAAACTCACTCCTTAAGCTTAAAGGGCGTATGAATCGCCGGGAATTGCATTAAATAGAGGTATCCAGGAGGTATAGGTATGGTCAAAAGGCCCGACGTGGGGAACCTCAAGCGGCTTATAAACATAGGCAAGGACAAAGGTTATATAACTTACGAAGAACTCAACGACGACCTTCCCGAGAATTTTACCTCTTCAGAAGGTGATCTCGACGATCTTTTGATGATGTTTGAAGAACTGGATATCATGGTCGTTGACGAGGCATCCAAGGATGAAGTCGAAAAGGGAAAGGCCCTTAAAAAGGACGAGGAGCCGCTTGAGGACAGGGACGATTACCCCCTTGAGATTTCGGATGGTTCATACCGTGCCTCTGATCCGGTCAAGATGTATCTCAAGGAGATGGGCTGTGTATCACTGCTCACCCGTGAGGGCGAGGTAAAGATAGCCAAGAGGATAGAGGCAGGAGAAAAAGAGGCCTTGACAGCGCTTCTTAATTGTTCTCTCGGAATCGAACATATCCTTGATATCGGCAATGAGCTCAGTGAGGGGAATATAAAACTAAAGGATATCATTAATGATCTGGAGGAAGATGACAACCCTGCGGCCATAGGCGAGAGAAAGGATGCTCTTCTCAAGGTTATAGATGAAATCAGGGTTCTTTATGAGCAGTTTTGCGAGAAAAAAAAGGAACTTATGGACAGTTCCCTCCTGGAGGAAAAAAGAAAAACACTGACCGCCGAGATGCGCGGCGATCAGGCGAGGATAATGGAACTGGTAAACTCCATTAAGCTTGAGAAGGGACAGCTTGATTTCATGCTTAAAAAGCTTCGCAGTCTTATCTCCGAGGTGGAGGAGGCTGAAAGACAGCTCACCGAATGCATGTTACAGGCTGGGGGAAAGCCTATCTCCTATCTTAAGAAATGTTTTGCCAGAATCCCTGAGGAATGCTCCGATGATGAAATGATCCAGCCTTTGGGTCTCAGGAAATGCGAGGTGGTGGAACTGAAAAACAAGGTTGATAGGGCCACCTTCATGATAGAAACGGCAAAGCTCAGAACAAATAAGACGCCCCGACAGCTTCAGGCAAAGTTGAGGAAGGTTGAGGAAAGCCTTGAAAAAGCTAAAAAAGCTAAAAGCGAGCTTATTGAGGCCAATTTGCGCCTCGTGGTGAGCATAGCCAAGAAATATACAAACAGAGGCCTACAGTTTCTTGACCTGATTCAGGAGGGAAACATAGGCCTTATGAAGGCAGTTGATAAGTTTGAGTATCAGAGGGGATATAAGTTCAGCACGTATGCCACGTGGTGGATAAGGCAGGCTATCACAAGGGCCATAGCGGATCAGGCGAGGACCATAAGAATACCTGTGCACATGATTGAAACCATTAATAAGCTTATACGAACTTCCAGATACCTTGTCCAGGAGCACGGAAGAGAGCCTACTCCTGAAGAGATCGCTGAAAAAATGGAGTTTCCCCTTGAAAAAATCCGAAAGGTTCTCAAGATAGCCAAGGAACCCATATCGCTTGAAACCCCCATAGGCGAGGAAGAGGACAGCCATCTTGGAGATTTTATTGAGGACAAGCGAATTATTTCTCCGGGTGATGCGGTCATCAATTTCAGCCTTGCGGAACAGACCCGTAAGGTCTTAAAGACACTCACCCCAAGGGAGGAGAAGGTGCTGAGAATGCGCTTCGGTATCGGAGAAAAGGCCGATCATACCCTTGAGGAGGTAGGAAGAGATTTTAACGTGACACGGGAACGCATAAGGCAAATAGAGGCGAAGGCCCTCAGAAAACTGAGGCATCCGAGCAGGAGCAAACAACTGAGGAGCTTTGCGGAGTTTTGAGATTTGCAGAATGTTTTTCCTTGACAAATTTTCACTCTGTGGCATCTTACGAGGTTATAGTTTGGAGGGCCCATAGCTCAGCTGGAAGAGCCACCGGCTCATAACCGGTCGGTCCCTGGTTCGAATCCAGGTGGGCCCACCAGCACTTATACCTCCCTACGCTTGAAAGGTAGTGTGAGAAAGTACAGCTTCAAGTCGTTTAAAAAAGAAAGCTCAGGAGGGCGCACCCGCAAGGGGTGCGCCCTCTGCTTTTTCTTTTGTCTTGCAGGGGACAGCCCGTATGATTCCCCGGCTTAAAGATATCTCCGAATTGCTGGAGGGGATAGCTCCCCGCCGGCTTGCAGAGAAATGGGACAACGTGGGTCTGCAGGTTGGAAGCCGCAATAAAGAGATCCGCAGGATCCTGCTGGCCCTTGACCCCGGTTTAGACGCCCTTGAAGCCGCCTCCAACATGGGGGCTCAACTTCTAATCACCCACCATCCTCTCATTTTTTCCCCTTTATACAATGTTGATACCGAATCTTTTCCAGGAGAGATCATCGCCGCTGCCCTTGAAAAAGGCATATGCGTTATGGCGGCTCACACCAATCTCGACGGCGCCAGGGAAGGAATAAGCGAGGTATTGGCAGAATTATTGGATATTAAAAACCTTGAGATAATTGAGAAGTCCGGGGACAGGGAAGACGAAGGACTTGGACGCATAGGGACCCTGGATGAAAAAGTTCCTCTTTTTGTCTTTGCAAGAAATGTGGCGGAGAGGCTGGCAGTTGATACTGTTAAAATCGTGGGAGAAGAAACAGCTATGGTTCAAAAGGTGGCGGTTTTGGGGGGGGCAGGTGGAGGATTTGTTTCAAAGGCCTTGTCCATGAGCGCCGACGTCCTGGTTACAGGGGATTTGGGTTACCACCATGCCCTTGAGGCTTCAAGATGCGGCCTAGCTGTTGTTGATGCAGGACATTTCCATACTGAAAAGGCGGCCCTTCGGATAGTCGCAGGGCGCTTTCAATCAGTCATTAAATCAATGGGATGGGCGGTTGATGTGGAGTTCTATGAAGGACAAAAACCCCCATTTCTTTATTTTTCAACTGGAATTCCGCGGCGTTAATACGTTGGTTTTCCTGATAGAATGGCAGATATGCTTGATTGACGGGAGGGTTAGACAGGGGTGGCAATCAATGACTTTATTGCTGTAATGAATCATTTGATAGATCTCCAGGAATGCGATGCAGCCATAAGGGCGCTGGAGAGAAGGATGGATGTAGGGCCTTTAAGAATAAAGACCCTTCAGGAAGAGCTTACGGGTGTTGAGCAGAAGCTGGACGAGGAACTTCTGGAAATTGATGCCTGCTTAAAAGAAAAGAAGCTCATTGAGCAGGAAATCGCCGATCTGGATAGACAGGTAGAAAAAAGTAACGACAAGTTAAGCCAGATAAAATCGAACAAAGAGTATAAAGCCGGCTTGAAAGAAATTGATGATCTAAAATGGAATAAAACCCAGCTCGAAGAGAAGTTGCTATCAGTTCTTGAAAAACTGGAGCAGCTTACACCCAAAAAAACCGTTCATGAATCCAAAAAAAAGAAACTCCGAACTGCCTTTGAAAAGGAGCAGGCGGAGATTATGAAGGATCTTGAATCGGTAAAGATTAGTCTTCAGGAGCTTTCAGAAAAGAGATCTAAGGTTTCTGAGATCATTGAAAAAGATCTCCTGGGACATTATAATCTTTTGCGAACCAGGAAGGGTGGAATAGCAGTAAGCCCTGTAGTCAAGGGGGTTTGTCAGAGCTGTCATATGGGGATTCCTCCGCAGCAGTTCAATGAGCTGATCCGGGGGGAGAGACTCATGAACTGCCCCAATTGTAAAAGGATAATCTATTGGGGTGACGATGCCCGATTACAGAAACAGCCTGGCGGGAACGAAGTTGGCGTGTCGGAGTAGGACAGATGGCCGCTGCCTTGCCCTGGATGGCAGGGGGGAGGAAAGTCCGGGCTCCACAGGACAGGATGCTGGGTAATGCCCAGTCCCGGTGACGGGAAGGATAGTGCCACAGAAAGTAAACCGCCTGCCTCTTATTGAGGAAGGTAAGGGTGAAAAGGTGAGGTAAGAGCTCACCAGTCCCACCGGTGACGGCGGGAGCTAGGTAAACCCCATCCGGAGCAAGACCAAATAGGGGGGCGCCAAGGATGGTCCGTCCGTGCCCCCGGGTAGGTTGCCTGATCCTGCCGGCAACGGCAGGACTAGAGGAATGGTCATCATCCCGCAGGGGGTGACCGCTGAGGGAAACAGAACCCGGCTTACGGCCTGCTCCGACACGCCTTCACAATCATTCCCTGCTTCCTTTTCTGAACAAGGGACAATGGATGATTGAGATCCGTGAAGACTGTATTCCAGAAATAAAAATCCCTGATGGAGCAGTTCTGATAATAGGGGCCGGCCATTTTGGTCAAAAGGCTTGCAGGGTCATGCGGGCCTCAGAACGGCCGGTTTTGATTGTAGATATTGACCCCGGAAACCTTGATGCTGCTGTGCTGGAGGGAGCGTCAGCTTTAGGATGCGACGGAGTCAGGTTTCTATGTGCATGCTATTCGAGACTTGATTCGGAAACGATTATTGTCCCGGCAGTCCCGGTTCACCTGGCTTTTGAATGGATGAAAGACCATCTTTCAGGGTTATGGGAGGTGTCCAGAATAGAGGTTCCACCTGAGATTGCAGGGGATCTGCCCAATAGTTTCAGGGCAACGGAAGGATCGGTGCTGGTCAGCTATGCGGATTTCATATGTCCTGACAACTGCCCTGAACCGGAGCACTGCACGGTAACGGGAGAGAAGCGAACGGTTCCCCTGTATAACCTCCTCAGTAATATCAGTTTTATGGACTGGAATGTGGCAGTGTTGAGAAGCCGACAGCTTGCTCCCGGACTCGGAGGTTATAGTGCGGGGGATCTGGCTGCATTGGCGGATACAGTTATGGATAAAAGGGGAGGAAACTGGCTTATCTGTACCTCGTGCAGTTGCCATGCTATTGTAACTGCTTGTAAGATAACGCCTTCTTACTCCACAGGCAGACTAATCAGCAAGGCGGGTGATTGAAGATGTTTCTTTTCAGCAATTTTATTGCGGCAGTTGCCAGGGTTTTAGATATAGCACTCACTCTTTATATGTGGCTTATAATCGCAAGGGCGGTCATATCGTGGGTGAACCCTGACCCATACAACACGATAGTAAGGTTTCTCGTGAGGGCTACCGAGCCTGTTCTATACAGGATCAGGAGGCTTATACCCATTGATCTTGGAGGGATTGATTTTTCCCCGGTCATAGCAATACTTGCAATAATCTTTCTGCAATCATTTCTTGTGCAGAGCCTGGCTCAGTTGGCGGCCCGTATGGGGTGAGATATGACATGCCTCGATGATTCAAAGGATTAACTCCCTGTGCATAAGTCCTGTTCCTCAGACTTACATGCTATCATTTCTGTCAGGGTGGTTCCTCGTTCTTCCCTGGAAGATATTCATATTGAAGCGGACGGGACATGGAAGGTCAAGCTAACAGCGCCTGCAATAGAGGGAAGGGCCAATAACGCACTGATAAACCTTTTGGCCGGGCTCCTCGGGGTGGCAAAAAGGGACGTAAAAATTCTTTCAGGCGAAAGTTCAAGGTTGAAGCGGGTAAGGATCTCCGGTCTTGACGGCGGAAAGGTGCAGGGGCTCCTGTCCTCAAAGGGATGTTCCTTCAAAAAGGATCGTACTTAAATGTTCAGTGTTGCAAGCATACTGTCAAAGATAAGCGGATTTGCAGCGACAATGTTTGGTGAAAAAGGGGTATGGGGTGAGCCGTCGAATGTTGCAATCCTTCCCCCTGCCTCTTTAACAATAAGGGAGCCTGCTGCCGTATCCCAGGGCTTAAGACCCTCCTCCCAGAAACCGTCAAGCCTTCCCGCAGCCACATAACAGAGATCCATGGCGGCCGAGCCGGGCCTTCGAACGCCCTGAGCGTTAACGATCATTTTCTCAAATCGGTTCATAACCGGCTGTAAGTTGTCATAGATGGAGTAGGGAAACCCCGTAGCCAGAAGGGATTCCTGAAGTATGGATATGGTTGAAACCCTTATGGGGCTTCCGTTCAAATAGGCCCCGTGCTCTTTTTCCGCCTCAAACATCTCATCCGATGAAGGATCGTAGACCGCACCTACCAGCAGTTCTTCATTCTCCATCAATGCTATGCTCACTGCATAAAATGGGAAGCCGTGAACATAGTTTGTGGTTCCGTCCAAAGGGTCCACCATCCAGGTACGGCTGGAAAGAGGGCCTTTCCGGCCTGCTTCTTCTGTCAGGATTGAATCTTCAGGGAATGATCCTTTCAGCATCTCAAGGATAATCTTTTCCGACTCGAGGTCGGCCTCGGAGACAAGGTCAATTCTGCCTTTTTTGTCAACCCTGATAATTTTCCCTTCTGTTGCCTTCAGAAAACGCCCGGCCTCTCGGGCGGCCCTTCGGGCTGTTTCTCTCTCCCTAGCCCACATCAGCAAAAATAACCTTTTGGAACCACGACTATTCCCCTCTGGGTTACGGTAAAGTGCTCTCTGTCCTTAATGGGGTTGCAGCCGATTTCTGTGCCGGCTGGTATGATGTTGTCTTTGTCAACAATAGCCTTCCTTATGGTGGAGTGTCTTCCTATTACAACGCCGTCCAGGATGACCGATTCGTCAATGGTCGCCCAGCTCCTCACCACAACATTGTACGAAAGGACGGAGTTTCTTACTATGCCGCTTACTATACAGCCGGAGGCTACCAGTGAATCAAGGGCCTTTCCCACCCTCGGATTGCTTCCTTCCTCATTGCTGAAAATGAACTTGGCCGGCGGAGCCACGAGCTGTAACGTGTGTATCGGCCATCTTTTCCCATAAAGATTGAAGTATGGATCAACACCGGTAAGATCCATATTGGCGTTCCAGTATGAGTCCAGGGTGCCTACATCCCGCCAGTAACCTGAGTCCCTTGTGCGCGGGTCAAGGCGCAGGGATCGCTCACCGGATTCAAGGGTCATATATATATAATCCGAGATGGCATTATTCTTGCGGTAAGGGTAGGCATAGATCCTGTGGGTGGAAAGCAGCTTGGGTATTATATCTTTACCGAAGTCGTCCTCATCGCCCGATTTGAGTATCTCCAGAAGGGTCTTTGCCTTGAATACGTATATTCCCATTGAAGCGAGGATGTGATTTGAATCCCCCGGTATAGTGGGGGCATTGTTCTTGGGCTTTTCCCTGAAATCCACAATGCGGAAATCGTCGCTGACAGTGGCCACTCCGAACTGGCCTGCCAGCGAGGCGTCCACCTCCAGCAAAGAAATAGTTACATCCGCCTGTTTTTCGTGGTGATACCGAATGAAGAGGCTGTAGTCCATCTTGTATATGTGGTCTCCCGAAAGGATGATGATATCTTCGGGCTTGTATCGTTCCACAAGGTAGAGATTCTGTCGGATGGAGTCGGCCGTACCTCTGTACCAGTCGAGCCCGATCCTTTGCTGTGGAGGGACCGTTTTGAGAAAATGGCCTATCTTGTTGCTGAAGATATTCCAGCCTACTTCAAGATGGTCCACAAGGGACTGGGACTTATACTGGGGCAGCACAATTATCTTGTATATCCCTGAATTGACGCAGTTGCTGAGTGTGAAATCAATGAGCCTGTAAATGCCACCAAAGGGCACGGCCGGTTTAGACCGGTCGTGGGTGAGGGGCATGAGTCTTTCACCCCTTCCTCCGGCCATTATGAATGCAAGGGTATCTTTCATTGGAGGACTCTTAGAGTTAAGGAATTGAAACCAGGTTTGGATTATAGGGGCATGCAGGTAACGGTGTCAAGCACGGCCTTGCTCTTTTGGCAAGGCGTCCGGCCTTTTAATGCCCCAAATGCTTGAAGAGTGATCTCTTATTTGTTAGAGTAACAAAATAAACTTGGAGCGTTGTTTGCAGATAAAACGCAATCGCCGGTTTTGCTCCTGATAAGGCCAACTCACAGGTATTTGGTCCGGGGGGCGATCATTGGAAAGCGAAGGAGACGACCAGGTGGGGTTAGCGGAGACAATTCAAAGGTGGTGGGGTGATTACAGCCTTGCTGCCGGCACATCAGGTGTCTGGAAGATAGGTGCCTTTTCCGTCCGGCTTGAGAGAACTGAAAAGGAGTGGCGGATTTACCTTAAAAGAGGTTCAGTTCATGGAGAATCCGGCGCAGATGTTTCCGTAGAGATCCCTGCAGAGGTCGGAGAGCAATTTCAGGGTCTTAAGCGATACTGCTTCCGTGAAACCACCGGGCTTGTACGCCTTATGCCTGCCCTGGCTGACCGCCCTGTTGTCACAAGACCTTTTCTACCCTTTTATGTTCCCTCCAGGCAGGAGGCTACAATCTTTGCCAGTTCGCCTCTCTGGATTACAATCCATGTAAATGATCCCCCTCAGCAAATGGATGAGTTTCCAATATTCAGGCCTTCAGATACATGGCTGGGAGCTTCCACTATGGATGGAGAGCTTTGCTATGCAAGCCGAACCAATTGTTTCCTTTCCCCCGAGGAAGTGCCCGGCAGGCCGCACAGGGCAATCACGCCCGTAAAAATATGGAACAGGGCGCTTGGCCCCCTGCTGCTGGAAAGGGTCAGCCTGCCGGTGAAACATCTTTCCCTTTTTGCAGGCTCCGATGGTAATCTCTGGACCGAACATGTCACGCTGGAAAGGACGGAGGGGGGCGTAAGCGCAGATTTGAGGATAACCGAAGGCCCTCCGCCATATGCAGGGGAAGCCTCTCTTGTTTCAGAACCCAGGGAGAGGCTTGAGAAGAATATCATGGTGAGGGCCCTGGGCGCCATTTTCGGTTAAGGATTGTTGAGGAGTAAAGTCGTGACTGAGCTGCTGAATGCATTTCTAACTTTTATCAAGAGCCAGGTTGCCGCCAATCTCCTGAGGGCCATTATAATAGCAGGTTTGGGTTTCGCCCTTTCCCGCCTTGTGAGTGCATCGGTAATGAGGGCGGTTGGCAGATATGTGGATGCCCAGCAGGGAATGATCCTTCGACGGGTCATATATTATCTTCTTTTGATGCTCTTTATGGTTTCAGCTCTGAGGGAACTGGGTTTCAGCCTTGGTGCGCTTCTGGGTGCTGCAGGGGTACTTTCAGTAGCCATAGGATTTGCGTCCCAGACATCGGCCTCCAATCTTATAAGCGGACTTTTCCTGATCGGTGAGAGATCGTTTCAGGTGGGAGATCTTGTACAGGTAGGCGGTACGACCGGTGAGGTGCTTTCCATAGATCTTTTGTCCGTTAAGCTCCGCACCTTTGATAATCTCTATGTGCGCATTCCTAATGAAACCATGATTAAATCAGAAGTGACAACGCTCACAAGGTTTCCGATTCGACGCCTTGATCTTCAGATTGGTGTGGCTTACAAGGAAAACGTAAGCCGGGTCCGCGAGGTACTGATGGGGGTGGCCGACGGGAATCCCTTGTGTCTCGAAGAGCCGAGGCCGAGATTTTTCTTTGTTGGTTTTGGCGATTCCTCTTTGAATATGCAGTTTTCCCTATGGGTCAAAAAGGAAAATTTTCTCGAACTTAAGACGGGAATCCTGGAAGAAATAAAAGTGGCCTTTGACCGCGAAAAAATAGAAATCCCTTTCCCCCATATCAGTATCTATGCAGGGAGCGAAACGACACCCCTCCCGGTCCTTGTCAAGGGGGAGATAGATGTAAATGAATCCAGAAAAGCGGCGGTAGATCTTTCGCCGGGAAAGGAGTAGCCATGACACATTATAACACCGCGTTGAGGTCGTATACCGCAAAAAGAGTGGAAGAGATCGCATCGGCGGATATCATTGTGGGAATACCCTGCTTCAACAATGAAAAGACCGTAGCGCACGTCATCCAGATGGTGAGCCACGGCCTGGCCAAGCACTATAAGGACCGCAGAAGTGTCATTATGATAGCCGACGGGGGCTCAACCGATGACACGAGGGAGATGGCCAAGGAATTTGAGATAAAACCCTGGCAGGAGAAGTTGGTGTCCATCTACCGGGGTCCCGGTGGGAAGGGAACCGCCCTTCGATCGGTCTTTGAAGCTGCTGACAGGCTCGATGTAAAGGCCTGCGCCGTTGTAGACTCGGACTTAAGGAGCATAACCCCCGACTGGATAGAATATCTCATAAGTCCTGTGCTGGAAAAGGGATATCAATTTGTATCTCCGGTATACATGAGGCACAAGTACGACGGCACCATAACAAACAACATAGTTTACAATCTGACAAGGGCCCTTTACGGCAAGAGGGTAAGACAGCCGATAGGAGGCGATTTTGCGTTTTCAAAAGATGTGGCAAAATACTATGTGCAGCAGGATGTCTGGGAGACGGACATCGCAAGGTACGGCATAGACATATGGATGACGACCAGCGCTATTACCCAGGGCTTTCGATTATGTCAATCCAATCTCGGCACCAAAATCCACGACGCAAAGGACCCGGGACAGCATCTGGGACCCATGTTCAGACAGGTGCTGTGGACTATCTTTTCACTTATGGAGCGAAACGAGGGGTACTGGAAAAACATAAAAGGAAGCGAACCGTTAGAGGTGTTTGGATTCGGAGGCGCTTCCGAGCCTGAACCGGTTCGGGTGGATCTCGAAGCTATGATCGGCCATTTCAAGACAGGCTTTGAGCAGTTCTCGTCTCTGTGGAAGGATGTGCTTTGCAGAGAGTGTTTTGATGAGATAAAAAAGACTGCCGGAATGGGTCCTTCCGATTTTCATCTCTCAACAGAGGCATGGATAAGGATGGTCTATGAACTGGCTGCAACATTCCATGCATGGAAGGTTAACCGCAACAAACTGCTTGATCTGATGACTCCGCTTTATTATGCAAGGGTGGCATCCTTTGTGCGCCAGACCTGGAATATGTCCAGTCAGGAGGCCGAGGTCCTGGTTGAGGAGCAGGCGCAGAAGTTTGAAAACGACAAGGGATACCTTTTAAAGGTTTGGGAAGGAGAGGCCGGGAAGGCGGTTGCGAATTGTTGAGGATACTTCTTTTAAGCTCCGAGGTCTTTCCTTATTCCAAGACAGGGGGCCTTGCTGATGTGGCTGGATCCCTTCCAGGGGCACTTAAGGACCTCGGAGCGGATGTGAGGATTATATCCCCCCTTTACCGTTCCGCAAGGAATGGAGACGAAAGATATAATCGCATAATTGAAAACCTCCCGGTAAGGATGGGGGATTCTCATCTTTCGTGCGGCGTCCAGGAGATATTGAACAAAGATGACGTGCCCGTACTTTTCCTGGAAAGAGAAGATCTCTATGACAGGCCGAACCTTTATAGAGGGCAAAGGGGCGATTACTACGACAATTTTGAGAGATTCGCCTTTTTCTGCAAGGCATCTCTTCTGGCTGCAAAGACCATTGATTTCCGGCCCCATGTTATCCATTGCAACGACTGGCAGACCGGACTGACCCCGGCGTTTTTAAAGGGGGCTTTTGCCGGTGATCCTTTTTTTTCTTCAATTGCATCAATATTTACCATCCATAACGTGGGGTTCCAGGGTCTTTTCCCGCCGGATAAGCTTGATTTCGCAGGCCTTTCGCGAGATGAGTTCTTCCATAGGGAAGGTCTTGAGTACTGGGGAAACATAAGCCTTCTCAAGGCCGGAATCGTTTATTGTGATGCGGTTACCACCGTGAGTCCCACCTATGCCCTTGAGATCCAGGGCCCTGAGCACGGAAGGGGAATGGAAGGCATCCTTTTCCACAGGAGGGCATCCCTTCATGGCATTCTGAATGGAGTTGACTATCGGATGTGGGATCCATCGGATGATTCATATCTGCCGGCCTCATACGGACCAAAGGATCTTGGCGGTAAAGATTCATGCAAGGCGTCCCTCCTTCATGAAACTGGGCTGCAAAGGGTTTTCCCGGATATGCCTCTTCTCTCGTTGATATCCCGTCTTGATCATAACAAAGGCCTGGATCTGCTCCTTGAAGGCATTGATCCTATCATGGAGATGGGCGCCGGGCTTATAGTGCTTGGAACCGGGGAAGAATCCATTGAGGCGGGATTGATGAAGGCATCTGCCGATTATCCGGGACGGATCGCCCTGCGGTTTACCTTTGACGAGCCTCTTGCTCACCGCATCATGGCGGGTTCGGACATTTTTCTTGTTCCATCCCTTTACGAGCCCTGCGGCCTTACGCAGATGTATGCCATGAAGTATGGGACTATTCCTGTTGTAAGAAGAACCGGCGGACTTAAAGACACAGTCTCTGAGTTTGATCCTTCAAAAAGGACCGGTACTGGTGTGACCTTCGGCCCCTATGAGTCGGATGCCTTTGTCAAGGCGGTTGAAAAAGCTGTGGGCGTTTTCAGGAATCCGTTGTTAAGGGGTGCAATAAGGGCGAATGCCATGGCGGAGGATTTCTCATGGAAACGCTCGGCGAAACAGTATATTGAGCTTTACAGGTCTGTGCTTAAACAGTGACGGAGCGACTTATATTCATGATTTCCGAAATTAAAGACAGGCGGAGATAAAGGGTCCGATGATGAATAATTGTATTGGAGCGGTGCCGGCGAAATCTTTAAGCAGCAATACCGGCGGGGCGGGTTATTTACTTACCGATGATGATCTTTACCTCTTTAATCAAGGCCGGCATTTCCGTCTATATGAAAAGCTGGGGTCGCATCCAGGCAGACTGGGAGGGGTGGAGGGAACCTTTTTTGCGGTATGGGCCCCTGATGCGGCTGCTGTGTATGTTATGGGGGATTTCAACGGATGGAAAAAAAGAGATCTCCCCCTGCGGCCTGTTGCCAGCTCCGGGATCTGGGAGGGTTTTGTCCCCGGCGCCGGAGTGGGTATGCACTATAAGTATCATATTGTATCCCGCATGCATGACTACTGTGTCGACAAGGCAGACCCTTTTGCCTTCCTTGCTGAAACACCCCCTTTAAACGCTTCGGTGATATGGGATCTTTCATATAAGTGGAATGATCAGGACTGGATGAAAAACAGAGACAGAAGAAACGGCCGGGATTCGCCCATGGCGATCTATGAAGTGCACCTGGGCTCGTGGATGAGAATTAAGGAGCAGGGCGAAAGGCCTCTTTCTTACCTGGAACTTGCAGAAAGGCTGCCTGCTTACATAAAGGATGCAGGCTTTACCCATGTAGAGCTGCTCCCTGTCATGGAGCATCCTTTTTATGGTTCCTGGGGATACCAGACTACCGGCTATTTTGCGCCGACCAGCAGATACGGCGGTCCTCAGGATCTCATGTATCTTATTGACTGCCTTCACAGAATGGAAACAGGTGTCATTCTCGACTGGGTGCCTTCCCATTTTCCCGGCGATGAGCATGGTCTGGGTTTCTTTGACGGGACCCATCTCTATGAACATGCCGACCCAAGAAGAGGTATCCATCCCGACTGGAACAGCCTCATCTTCAACTACGGAAGGAATGAGGTAAGATGTTTTCTTATAAGCAGCGCCCTTTTCTGGCTGGATCGTTATCATGCAGACGGAATAAGGGTGGATGCTGTGGCGTCCATGCTATACCTGGACTATTCCCGCAAGGAGGGCCAGTGGATCCCCAATGAATACGGAGGCCGTGAAGATCTTGAGGCAATAGGTTTTTTACGATCCCTCAATGAGGAGATCTACAGGAACTATCCCCAGGCCCAGACCATCGCAGAGGAATCCACCGCATGGCCGATGGTATCAAGACCCACCTATGTTGGAGGGCTTGGCTTCGGCATGAAATGGGACATGGGCTGGATGCACGACACACTGTACTATTTCGCCATGGACCCTGTTTACAGGAAATTCCACCATAGATCCCTTACGTTCAGGATGCTTTACTCCTTTCATGAAAACTTCGTAATGCCCCTGTCCCATGATGAGGTGGTGCACGGAAAGGGATCTCTTTTTAACAAGATGCCGGGCGATGAATGGAATAAATTCGCAAACCTGCGTCTTATGTTTGGCTATATGTACGCACAACCGGGCAAAAAACATCTCTTCATGGGCATGGAATTCGGGCAGGCAAAGGAGTGGAATCATGAGGAGAGCCTTGAATGGCATCTGCTTGAACTCCATTTTAACAAAGGCATGAGACAATGGGTCAAGGATCTCAACTCTGTTTACAGACGGGAAAAGGCCCTGCATGAGTGTGAATTTAATCCCCGCTGTTTTGAGTGGATTGATTGCAGCGACTCTCTTCAAAGCGTGCTGAGTTTGATCAGGAAAGGCGAAAGCGATGAGGAGATGATTCTTGTGGTGCTCAATTTTACCCCTGTTCCCCGGTTGGGATATAGGGTAGGTGTGCCAAAAGAAGGCAGATGGATTGAGATCCTGAACAGTGATGCCCTGGAGTATGGAGGAAGCGGCGCCGGAAATCTGGGTGCCGTGAAGGCCGATCCGATCCCATTCCATGGAAGGCCGTCTAGCCTTGTTCTCACCCTTCCTCCACTCGGGGCGCTGTTTTTTAAACTTGAGAAAATCAAAGAACCTTTAACAGAGACATAAGCATCAAAATTAAGAAGATTTTCCGCCTTCAGTATGCAAGAGGGAATTCCAGAAAGTAAAGGCTTGAGAACATGAACGAGCGATATGTCTGCATCCACGGTCATTTTTACCAGCCCCCCAGGGAGAATCCCTGGCTGGAAGCAATCCAGGCCCAGCCATCCGCTCATCCTTACCATGACTGGAATGAGAAGGTAACCGCCGAATGTTATGCCGCTAATGCCTCCTCCAGGATATTGGACCGCAGGGGCCTTATAAAGGAAATGATCAACAATTATGCCATGATGAGCTTCAATTTCGGGCCTACTCTTCTCTCCTGGATGGAGATTAAGGCCCCGGAGGTATATGAAGCCGTCCTGGAGGCGGACAGGTTAAGCAGGGAGATGTTCTCAGGACACGGCTCAGCAATTGCCCAGGCTTACAACCATATGATACTGCCACTCGCCAACAGGCGCGATAAGCATACGCAGATAGCCTGGGGCATTGCTGATTTTAGACGTCGCTTTGGCCGCTTTCCGGAAGGGATGTGGCTTCCCGAGACAGGAGTGGATCTTGAAAGCCTTGAGATTATGGCCGAGCAGGGAATATCCTTCACTATACTTGCCCCCCATCAGGCTGGAAGGGTTAGAAACCTGGGCTCAGGGAGGTGGAAGGAAATTCCCACAGGGGGCATGGACACCACACAGCCTTATGTACTGAGGCTTCCTTCGGGTCGCAGCATTGTCATATTTTTCTACAATGGCGCCATATCCAGGGCCGTGGCCTTTGAAAAGCTTTTAAGCGACGGCGAGACATTTGCCCTGAGACTGGCAGGAGAATTTTCAGAAGGTTCCGGCAGGCCGCAGCTCAGCCACATTGCAACGGACGGCGAGACATACGGCCATCACCATCGTTTTGGAGACATGGCCCTTGCATATGCATTGAGATACATTCCTGCCCGAAACCTGGCGCGCCTTACCATTTATGGGGAATATCTGGAAAAATATCCTCCTTCGCAGGAAGTTGAAATAATTGAAAACACTTCCTGGAGTTGCGCCCACGGAATAGAGAGGTGGCGGTCGGACTGCGGTTGCAGGCTGGGAGGAGAACAGGGATGGAACCAGGCATGGAGAGTCCCTTTGAGGGGCGCCCTGGACTGGCTTAGGGATTCTCTGACAAAGATATTTGAAGAATCGGCGCAACCTTTGCTGAAGGAGCCATGGAGCGCAAGGAACGAATATATAAAAGTCATTCTGGACAGGTCGGAGGAAAATATAGAGGCCTTTCTGGCGAGGCATTCCACAAAAGAACTGAGACCTGAGGAAAAAATCAAGGTCCTCAGCCTGATGGAAATGCAGCGCAACGCCATGCTTATGTACACGAGCTGCGGGTGGTTCTTTGATGATCTTGCGGGCATTGAAACCGTTCAGGTCATTCAATACGCGGCAAGGGCGCTTGAGCTGGCGCAAAACCTGTCGGGGCGGTCTCTTGAAGATGATTTTCTCGGAAGGCTTGAAAAGGCCAGGAGCAATGCTCAGGGCAGACCCGACGGCAGAAGGATATATGAAGAAAAAGTAAGGCCTTCATTTCTGGATATGGAAAGGGTGGCTGCTCATTTCGCGATCAGTTCGCTGTTTCAAAATAAGAACAGCCATGCAGAAACCTACTGTTACAGGGCCACCATAGAGGATCGCAGGGTTTGCAGGGCAGGAAGATCCAAGCTGGTTAACGGAAGAATGCGGGTGAGGTCCCGGATAACCTGGGAGGAGAAGGGCATTTTTTTCTCGGCACTGCATATGGGCGATCACAATATAGTCTGCGGCGTTGGAAGGGAGGCTGATGGAGATGAGCCCGGCCGGCATCTGGATGAAATCGCCCAGGCCTTTTCAAAGGGCAGCATCCCGGAAAGCCTCAGAATCATGGATAAGCATTTTGGCCGGGGCATTCATTCCATTGAATCGCTTCTCAAGGACGGTCAAAATGAGGTGCTGGATCTTATACTGGAGCCGTCTCTTAAGGAAGCCGAGGCTGTTTATCAAAAGCTCTACGAAGACAATGCGCCCCTTATGCGTTATTTGAAGGAGGCAGGGGCGACGCCTCCCAGAATGCTCTATATGGCCGCAGAGGCAGTACTTAACACAAGCATAAGAAGGGCTTTTGAAGATATGAACTTCATCGGAGGAGAAATAAAGGCTCTTTTGGATGAAGTCAGGACCCAGGGCATCAAACTTGATGAGGAGGGTCTGGATTATGCGGCCCGGAACATCTTTGTAAGGTTAGGAAAGTTGCTCCTTGAAAACCCCGGCAATAGCGATGCCATGGAAAGGCTTCTTGGGGCAGTCACAATCCTTGATCTCCTTCCCTTTAAGATAAATCTCTGGGAGGTCCAGAATGCAGTTTACAAACTAATAAGGCTGCATTCGGCGTCTTTTAAGGGAGTTTCGAACAACTCCCTTCGATTTCTTGCTGAAAGATTGTTTATAGCTTTTGAATAGACCCTTGCACGCGGGTGAGGTGAATATGAGAAAAAGAGCCAGCGGAATCCTTCTGCACATAACTTCCCTGCCCTCCAGATACGGAATTGGAGACATGGGTCCGGAGGCGTATCGTTTCGTTGATTTCCTTGAGGCATCAGGGCAGAAACTCTGGCAGATCCTTCCTCTCAATCCAACGGATACGGAACTTGGGAATTCTCCATATCACAGCACTTCCGCTTTTGCCATTAATCCTTTAGCGATAAGTCCCGACCTGCTATTGAGAGAAGGCCTGATCGAGGACAGGGATTTGGAGACGCCTCTTTCTGGGAGGGAGGACAGTGTTGACTACCCTTGGGCAGAACGGCTCAAAAAAAGGATTCTCAGCAAGGCCTTTGAGCGATTCAAGGCACGGGGCAGAAGCCAGGCATTTTCCGATTTCATTCATAGAAACGAATTTTGGCTGAAAGACTTTGCTCTTTTTCAGGGACTCAAGGAGAAATTTGAGGGCAGGGTCTGGTCTGAGTGGCCAGGGGAGTACAGGGACAGGGATACAAGTGCCGTAAGGGAGGCGATGGAAGAGCTTTCCGACTCCGTGGAGCGGTTGATGTTTTTCCAGTTCCTGGCCTTCTCCCAGTGGGAACGCCTGAGGGATTACTGCCGTAAAAGGGGAGTGGAGCTTATAGGGGACGTTACCATTTATGTGAACTACGACTCAGCCGATGTATGGACCCATCCTGAGATCTTCAAACTGGATAAGAATAAGTGCCCCATTATGGTCGCAGGGGTTCCCCCTGACTATTTCAGCGAAACTGGCCAGCTCTGGGGCAATCCCCTCTACAGATGGCATGTGCTGAGGGAGAGAAACTATGACTGGTGGCTTCAGCGCATAGGCCACAACCTTTCCCTTTATGACCGGATACGTATTGACCATTTCAGGGGCTTTGTAGCCTACTGGGAGGTCAAAGCAGGCGAGAAAAGTGCGATCAATGGAAGATGGATAGAGGCCCCGGCAGTGGATTTTTTCAACCATCTTGCTGCAAGGTTTCCTGATGCGCCTATTATCGCGGAGGATCTTGGGGTCATAACCCCTGATGTCACTGATGTGATGAGGCAGTTCGGTTACCCCGGGATGAGGCTTCTTATATTTGCCTTCGGAGGCGATGTGTACGGAAACCCTTATCTCCCTCACAATATGGAGCGCAACTGCATAGTCTATACTGGAACCCACGACAACAACACCATCAGGGGCTGGTTCCAGGAGGAGATAACCCCCGTGGAAAAGATGCACCTTCTGCGCTACATAGGAAGAGATGTCGCCCCGCAGGAGATTCATTGGGAGATGATACGAATGGCAATGATGTCCGTTGCTGACACTGCCATCTTTCCTATGCAGGATCTGCTGGGGCTCGGTTCGGAGGCCAGAATGAACAGGCCTTCCAAACCCAAGGGCAACTGGCAGTGGAGGGTGACCGGCGACGGGCTTAACCCTGCCCTCGCCGAAAGGCTCAGGGACATGACAGAGATTTATGGAAGACTGCCCGGATAGGTGTCGGATTTCTTTATCCGTCAATCAGGAACTTCATTGGAGCCGGTTTCCCCGGGGGCTGTCTCGGTGCCTTCCTCATCAAGGAGAAGAAGTTTGATCCACGGCATGGATCTCGGCCTTACAGTCGAAAAGCTCATGGTTTCCCCATAGGATGTCCCGCCTGAATTGTACGCCACAACACGGAAATAGTATACGGCGTTGGGAGTGAGTCCTGTCACTAATGAATATACCTGGGTCTCGCCAGGGTTGTTTCCTGCTTGAACGGCAGGTGTTTTTAAACCAAATGATGAGGAGGTTCCGTATTCGAAATAGTAGCTGGTGATTGAGCCGTTGGGATTTATAACAGCGTTTAACTTTGCTGAAGAAAATGTTACTCCTGAGGCCGAAGAAGATTTTATCTCCGTGGCGGGGATGGTCCTTACGGTAGGCGGAACAACAGTGGCGAATGTCTTGTCATCTCCATTCGAAGTTCCTGCTGCGTTTGAGGCAACCAGGCGGAAATGATAAAGGGTTTCCGGTTGAAGTCCTGATACACTTGCCGAAACTGAGATATCAATGGTGCCTGAGCCTGCA
>QZIK01000091.1 GCA_003599015.1 Desulfobacteraceae bacterium
CTATGCTTACGGTCTCGTCGAGGGCCGAATATGCCGCTATATCACCACCGTTGTTGACCAGCGCAAGATCAAAGCCCTCGGCGACAAAGCAAGCTTTGATTTCCTCCGATACGGCACCGGCAACCGCGCTCATGGCCGTGAGCTCTGAAGGCGCAACCATTTTAGCGGCCTCAACCATCCGCCTTGCGACCCATGGAAGGTGCCGAGGATTTACAACCCGCTCCGCCTTGAGCCTCAGCACCGGAAGGGTATCCCTTATCTCCCTTTGAAGCCTTGTCAGAAGCTCAAGAATGGTTCCCTCATCCGGCTCGGTATCTTCTCCTTTTTTCCTAGCCGTTATTACAAGCGAGCTTGGACCCTGTTCAAGGTAGAGCATCTAACAGACCCTTAAAAACCTTGTTTCGTAAAGCTTCTCAAGCCCTGTTTTCAGACAAAACCTCCTCCAGGGGCCTCACCGCCTCAAGGTGACCACCTATGGAGCGGAATGTCTCATGGGTCATGGTGTATTCTATAGGCAGGATGAAGGATGGAGTAGGCGATGTGTAGATGGAGCCGAACCTTATCTTTTCAACATCCACAAGGAAGTTGATCCCTCCTCCGGGCAGGATAAAGGGTTTTGCCCCGCCTACAGTGACCTTTACCTCTCCCCTGTGAACCGCCCTTGTAAGCCTTATTGGATTCTTTGTGACACCCGCCCTGGCAGATCCTCCGACTCCCGCCGCGAATATGCCGCTGACCCTTGTTGTCTCGCAGGAATCCCTGAGCACAGCAAGAAACTCCCCGGCCTTGGCAGGAAGCCCGGACTCAAGAAGGCCGTCTTTTCCCATGGTAAAAAAGGCATATCTTTCGCCAGTTGTCTCTGTCACAAGCAATGTCATGCCTGGCCTGAAGGAATCCTTGTCTATCCGATCTATCACATCCAGGGGGGATTTTATGGTTGTGCCTCCCCAGCCGTCTCCCTTGTCCAGGAAATACCTTCCGTCGGTGCTTTTCTGTCCCTTTATGAATATTCCGGTGCGAGGTTTTCCTATGAATCTGCCGCAGGGGTGCTCGGTAAAAAGGGCGGTGATATGGCCATCAAGAACTATTACCTCGTCCGCGGCATATGCCATGTAAGGGGCAAAAAGCCCGGTTGTGGCGCTGCCGCACCCGACCCTCATCCGTTCCTGAAGAACCTCACCAATTAAAGGAGGTGACCCTATCCTGGCCTTGATCTGCGCGCCCTCCTCGACGGTCAGGGTCACCTCTTTGCCGTCTATTATCTCTTTTATAATTCTTGCCGCGAAGAGCCCGTGTTTGGATGTGAGGATATTCACCCCTCCCAGGGAAAGGATCTTGGATCCGTATTCCTCGGTGCAGAGATGCCCCACATGTCTTTTACCCTTGATGCGGGTGAAAATCCTTTTACCCTCTGTTCCCAGATACTGATCCGTGTCCAATTTGAGTTTCAGTCCGCTGTAACTAAGGGGGGCCTCGGTTACAACCGTGACCATTTGAATGCTGTCCCTAATGGCTGACACTATAACCGGCGAAGGCCGAAAGTCAGGATATGTGGTGCCTGATCCTATTCCTGTTATAAGCGGTTCTCCGCCTTCCTGATTGGGGCCTTTAAGATACTGCCTCACCTCATCAATGGTCACAAGGCGGGCCTTCCGTCTGATCTCTCCGTCCCGGTTGGTGTACCGGTGGCAGGCGCCCATTCCTCCCTCCGGGATTGCGCACATGACAGGACAGGATGTGCAGACGGGATTGGCCTTTTTGCTCTCAAATTCAAAGACCTTGCTGGGGCATGCCTTTGAACATGTCCTGCACTCCACGCATCCTTCCGAAAGGCGGATTTTCTTCCCCTCAAGCCTTAGAATGCCCAGAGGGCAGACTTCGGCGCAGAGCCCACATCCGGCGCAGTTTTCAAGCCGTATCTTCAACAACTCTCCTCCCTTAGAATATGGGCTTTCTTGCTGGAGGCGGGGTGTTGCGGCTTATCTGTGCCTTTACCGCGCCCTCTATCATGACCATTCCTATGCCGGGGATATCCCCCTTTTCGATGGCCTCCTTGGCGTTTTTCCCCTCCGAACCCATGGGGGCGTCGATGAGTTGTAGATCCGCCGAAGCGCCTTTTTTGACCATGCCTTCATCAAGACCGAAGACCTTCTTTGTGTTTCCTGTAGCAAGGCAGATCGCTGTTTCGGCTGAAACGCCGCACATCCCTGAGACAAAGGTTACCATCCTCCAGATCCCCAGTGGAATCACTCCCGTGCCGGACGGGGCGTCGTTTCCCAGAATGAGCCTTGAAAGCCTCTTTGTCTCCTTTAGGAATTTTCCTATCTCAAAGGCGGCCAGCATGTTGCCGCAGTGGACAAGCTCTATCGCACAATCCGATTTCTCGACAACCTTGAATGCTTCTTTTGGCGGAATGCAGGTGGGGCCTCCGTTAAGGTGGCAGGCAACCGTGGGATTCGCCTCCAGAACATCTTCGCACGTCACCGTTGAACTTCCGGGAATACTTGTTCCTCCTACGTGCATGAGGACCTTCATGCCGTATTTCTTTGCCCAGACAACCATCTCCTTTGCCTCTGAGGCGGTCTTGACGCTCCCAAGGCCTATCTCTCCCACAAGGCTGACTCCGTCTTCGCTCAGTTCCCGGAAGTCGTCCTCCTTGAGGCCCTTTTCCAGGATCAGGGCTCCGGCGTGAACCTTTACCCCCGAGGGCCTTGCATTTTCAAAGCACCTCTTTGCAAGAAGGGCTAGGGCTTTAGCTGATTTCGGATCCTTGGGTCTTCCGGGAAGATGGACCTCTCCTGCCGAGATCATGGAGGTCACCCCTCCGTGGAGGGAGCTGTCAATAAAGCCGATCATGTTCTGTCTGGGAGTGAAATCTCCGAATACAGGGTGCGTGTGGCTGTCAATAAGTCCCGGCGCCAGGGTCATTAAAGAGGCGTCAATAACCTTTTCGGCCCCTCCGCAGTCGCCTTTTGTGATTGATGCAATCCTTCCATCCTTTACCAGCACTGAAACAGGGCCTTCCACTATGGGATCTTGAATATCTCCGGTAAAAACAGATCCGATGTTTTTTATCAACAGTTCACTCATATAAGCCTCCTCTATTTCTTATCCCTTTGTGCAAGAAGACAAAGCCTCTCGAAATTGCACGGCAGTTCATATCCCCTGACTCCGGCAGCATCCTTTATAGCGTTCATGATGCTTGCCGCCTGGGGAATCAGCGCCGGCTCTCCCACCCCCTTGGCCCCGTATGGTCCTGTGGGCTCCTCGTCTTCCACCAGGTACGTCTCAACCGACGGCATGTCCATGGATGTGGGTATGTAATAGGTGTAAAGGCTTCTGCTCTTTAAGGGAATGAACTCCTCCATAAGGGCAAGACCTATCCCCATTGCTATGCCTCCGTATATCTGGCCTCTGGTCGAGGACGGATTGATCGCCTTTCCTACGTCATGCGCCGCATGCACCTTTTTCACCTTGCATGTATGTGTGGAGCGATCAACTTCAACCTCAGTCATGTGGGTGGCAAAGGCATAGGTTGCATAGGGGACACCCCGGCCTGTATCCGGATCAAGGGATGTGGTCGGCGGATCAAAATATCCTTCAAAAACAATTCTTCCTCCACGGGAAGCCTCTCCGCAGATCTCCCTGAGGGGTCTTCCTTTTTTTATGCCCTTTTCCTCCAGGTATGATCTGAGCTTTTTTCCGGCCTCATAAACAGCCCTGCCTGTGATGTAGGTCTGACGGCTAGCCGAACTTGAGCCCGCGTCTCTTGTGATATCGCTGTCTCCTTTAAGAAGCTCAAGGGAATCCTTTTCGATGCCGAGGGTTTCAAGTAGGATCTGAGTCAGCGCCGTGTCTGATCCCTGGCCTATGTCGCAGGCCCCCAGATGGAATGTGACCTTTCCCTCAGGGTTTAAAGTAAGATGGCATCCCGACGGGTTTGGGACCCCTGTATTTCCAATGCCGTAGAACATGCAGCCGAGGCCGAAGCCTTTATTGTCTTTCTTATTCCTGCTTTTCCATGCAGGCTCAACGCATTTGAGGGTGTCGTAAAAGCCAACGCTGTGACTTAAAACCTGGCCGGTTGCGGTTGTTGAACCCTTTCTCAGGGCATTGATCTTTCTTATCTCCAACAGATCCATGTTCAGGCCCTCAGCCAGAAGGTCCATCTGGGATTCGTGGGCAAAGGCGGTCTGAGGAATCCCGAATCCTCTCATGGCTCCGCAAACAGGATTGTTCGTGAAATACATGCTGCTTTCCACATGGACATTCGGCACCTGATAAGGGCCGGTTGCGTGAACCGCCGCCCTTAGGGCCACAACCTCCCCATAGGATGCATATGCCCCTGTGTCCCCAACAATTTTAGCCTCCACAAAGGTGAGCATGCCGTCTTTTTTGGCGCCGGTCCGGTAAGACATGTAAAGGGGATGCCTTTTCGTATTGGCCAGCATGCTCTCTTCCCTGGTGTATCTCACCATAACGGGTCTGTTTGTGTAAAAGGCCCCAAGGGCGGCATATCCTTCCACGGTCACATCCAGTTTTCCTCCGAATCCGCCGCCCGTTGCAGCCTGGATTATCCTGATTTTATCCTCCGGAAGGGCAAGGAGCTGAGAAACCTCCTTTTGTTTATAATGGATGTTCTGGGTTGAAGATATCACAACTATTCTTCCTGATGGGTCGGGATAGCCTATGCCTGCCTCGCATTCCAAAAACACATGATCCGCCCTCTGAGTTGAGTAGGTACGCTCCACGATCACGTCAGATTCTTCTTTGCCCCTGTTGACATCTCCCTTAAGGACCCTCTTGTGGCACAAAAGGTTTCCTCCTTTATGTATTGATACCTTTGAGTTTGCTGCTTCAAAGGGATCAAGGACAGGCGCAATTTCCTCCCACTCGATCCGGACCTTTGAGGCGGCTTCCCGGGCGATTCGCTCGCTCAGGGCTATAACCATCAGGACTGGTTCCCCCGGAAATCTCACATGTTCTTCAGCGAAATAAGGCTGATCCTTCTTTATAATGCCAAAGCCGTTTCTTCCTGGGATGTCCCTGTGGGTAAGAATCCTCACCACGCCTGGAGTGGAAAGTGCATCCACGGCGTCAATGGATCTGATCTTTGCATGGAATTTATCGCTTCTTATCAAAACCCCAAAAAGCATCCCTTCCATGGTGAGATCGCCGGCAAACACTCCCCTTCCCATTACCTTTTCAAGGGCATCAAGCCTTTCTATGTCTTTTCCGACAAACATATTTAACCTTTGATAGCTTCCCTTAGGATATTTCTTAGTATCGGCAGTTTAAAGGCGTGGGTAGGCCTTTCTCCGGTCGCCTCTTTTATGCCCATGATAATGTTGTCAATGGCTTCATCAACAGCGCCGCCTTTTACGCCCTCTTCCCGCAAAAGCGCCTCCGCACCCCTTGCTCTGAACGGTACAGGCGTGCAGGAACCCACCGCGATCCGCACATCATCAAAGACCCCGTCTTTCTCCTTTACAGCCCATGCCACCGAAAGTCTGCTTATTGACAGCGCCGCCCTGATTGAAAGCCTCTTCAGTCCTACCCTGTATCCTTCCAGAGGCTTCAAATTTATGGATGTGATCATCTCATGAGGCGCCAGAGCCGCCCTGTAGGGACCGAGAACGAACCCTTCCAAAGGGACGGTCCTTTCACTAAGAGCTGACTCGATTCCAAGCTCTGCCTCATAAATGAGAAGTGGAGGCAGGCTGTCGGCGGCAGGGCAGGCATTGGCGATATTTCCGCCGATAGTGCTCATGTTTCTTATCTGCGGCGAGCCCACATGACTGCATGCAATCGAGAGGGCCAGGAATTTTTCACTTATTTCAGCTGATTGGGCAATAAAGGCATGGGTTGACAACGGAGAGATACAGCGTGGGTTCTTGTGACAACCATGGTTCAGATCCTTGATCCTTGTAATGTCAACAAGGGTTTCAGGACAGCAGGAAAACTTACGGATATCCACAAGAAGATCTGTCCCTCCAGCAAGAATCCTTGTATTGGGCTCATCCCTTAGAAGCCTTAAGGCATCCTTCTTATTCTCCGGAAAAAGGCATCTAAATCTTGGCAGCATCCCTGACCGCCTCCACGATCTGTATATAGCCCGTGCACCTGCAAAGATTCCCGCTGATTCCTTCCCTTATCATTTCATCCGTTGGTTTTTCTTCGTTTTTGAGAAGGGCGTAAGCAGACATGAGCATTCCCGGCGTGCAGTAGCCGCACTGAACCGCCCCTGCCTTGATAAAGGATTTCTGCAGAGGATGGATTTCTGATCCCTTTGAGAGGTATTCAGCGGTTTTGATGTCGCATCCGTCTGCCTTGACCGCCAGGGTAAGGCACGCGTAAACGGGTTTTTCGTTTAGAAGAACGGTGCATGCCCCGCACTCCCCTATGCCGCATCCCTCCTTCAGGCTGAGCAGAGAGAATTTTTCCCTCAACATTTCCATAAGGGTGGAATAGTCCTCCACTTCAGTTTCAGTTGTCTCGCCGTTAAGATTAAAGGAAATCCTATGCAATAAAACCTCCTTACCTTCCCATCATGTTGGGAAGGAATGTCACAACCTGTGGAAAAATAGTCAGAAATACAACAAGCACAAATATGCCCAGGAGAAAAGGAGTAACCCCCCTGAATATATCGCTCATGGGAACATCCCTTGCTATGCCGGCAAGGGTATAAACATTGAGCCCAACAGGAGGTGTTATCAGCCCGGCCTCCATCATAAGCACGGCAACAACCCCGAACCAGATGGGATCAAATCCCAGTGAGATAACTATCGGGAAAACAACCGGAAGCGTCAGCACCATCATGGACACTGCATCCAGAAAGCATCCCAGAAAAAGGTATATTCCTATAATAATTGTAAGAACCAGATACTTGGATACGCCTAATCCGGCAATCCATGCGGACACGGTGGTGGGGATGGTCGAAAGGGCCAGAAAATAGCTAAATATTGTTGCCCCTGAAACCAGGAAAATGACCATGACAGAGATCCTGATTGTATCCAGGAGACCGTGGACAAATCCCTTGACGGTCAGCTTTCGCTTGAGAATCACGATCAGGAAAAGACATGATGCACCGATTGCGCCTGCCTCGGTGGGATTGATGAACCCTCCATAGATTCCACCCATGACAACGATAAAGACCAGCAGGGTTTCCCACACTCCTTTAAGCGAGACGATTCTTTCCTTCCATGTAACCCTTTCATGAATCATGGGCGCCAGATCCGGATTGATCTTGACCTCAAGAAAGACCACGAGGGCATACATGGCGCTCAGGAGAAGCCCCGGCAAGGCCCCGGCTATGAGCAGCTTTCCTATTGACTGCTCCGTGAGCATTCCAAATATGACAAAGCCTAGGGAGGGAGGAATCAGAAAGCTCAGTGTTCCTCCTGCGGCAACGACACCGGTTGCGAGTTTCTGGCTGTATTTAAATCTCCGCATCTCTGGAAGCGCAACCGTTCCCATGGCGGCGGCGGCTGCCACAGAAGAGCCGCTCACCGCCGCAAATCCCGCACAGGCAGCAATCGTTGCGATTCCCAGACCTCCCGGAAGCCTCCTGAACCATTTCTCAAATGTGTTGTAAAGCTCTCCGGTGATACCGGCTGAGCTGGCAAATGCGCCCATGATTACAAACAGGGGAATAATTGTGTAGGGATAATGGGCAACCGCCCCATACAGATTGTCCGCCAGAAGAGGCAGGGCTGCGTCAACGGACGTGATATATGTAACGCCCAGGAATCCCACCAGCATCATCACAAAGGCAATAGGCATTCCCATGAAAAGGAGAAAAAGCAAGACGGCACTGCCAATGATGCCGATATAAACCGGATTCACTGTCTGCCTCCTATAAGAGTCTTAAGCGATTGAAAGAGTTCAAGCAAAAACTCGGCAAAAAGGGTAAGACCTGCCAGAGCAACCAGAAGCCTGAAAGGGGTCTGGGGTATCCTCAGCATATCCGAGACGGTGGTTTCTTCCATGGCCCGCTCATAGCCCTGCCACGCCAGCAAGGCCAGAATGAACATACAGCCTATATGTGATAAAACCTCACACAGGGCCTGAAGCCTGGGTCCGAATCTCTTTGTAACAAAGTCAACGCCGACATGACCTTTTACCTGCTGGGTATAGGCTGCGCCCAGCAGGATTACTATTGCCAGAAGATATTCGGAAAGCTCAAAAGTGCCGGGTATCGGTTTACTCCAGACAGCCCTTGAAATGACGTCTACAGTGGTGAGCAGCATAAGAGGAATAACAAAGACCATCCCTATGCAGCAGAGAAAAAAGGATATTCTCTTGATTACCCTTGCAATCCCCTCGAGCCTTCCCATGACTGACTAACCCTTCTTATACTCAGAAGGGAATGCCACAAGTTTAACTCCTCTCTTTTCACATTCCTCATTCATTGCAAGAACCGCCTTTTTGGCAGGAAGTCCCTTTTCCTCAAGGCTTTTCACCCAGTCCCTGGTTACCTGCCTGAATCTATCGTACCATTGCTCCTTTTCCTGATCAGGCAGCTCTATGAGCTCCACGCCCTTTGCCGAGATCTCTGAGATCATTTTCTTGTAAACATCTCTGGTTAGACCGCCTGTGACCTTAAAGGGATTGGTGCAGACTTCGTCAACGATCTTTTTCTGTTTTTCATCCAAGCCCTTATATGTTTTCATGTTCATGACCGTGCCTTCTGAAACGCAACCGAAGGTGAGCACGGTCCCAAATTTTGCAACCTCAAAAAGCTTGAATGCCAGCACCAGTGGCGAGCATGTAACCAGTCCGTCCACCGTTCCTGTCTCCATGGCCATGTAAACATCTCCCAGAGGCATAAATACGGGCTCTGCCCCCAGTGCTTTGATATAGTTGGTCTGGTGTCCGCCGGGGCTTCGAAGTTTGAGGCCTTTGAGGTCTGCCAGACTCCTTACCGGTTTGTTCTTTGTCCAGATAAAGGACTGTATGCAGCCGTTCAACTCCAGAACTTTTACATCCTTGAACTCATCCTTTAGAACTCTCTTATAAACTGCATTGCCTATGTCTGCGGCGAGATCCTTTCCATCTACCCAACCAGCAAGGGAAAGGACATCCGTCAGGGGAAATCTTCCAGGAGTCCATGTGGCGGTAAAATAACCCAAATCAGAGAGCCCTCTTGACACTATGTCAAAATGATCTGGACCCTTGCCAAGCGCTCCTCCTGCATACATGGTGTATCCCATCTGCCCACCGCTTCTTTTCTTAAGCTCCTCCATCATGGGCGCCCATACCGTCGTAACCTCGCGACTTACAGGCGGATGCCAGGTGCTGAAACGCAGGTTGGCATTCTTGGCAAAGGCTTCATTGAGAGTCATAATCCCTGAACCCAGTGCAGCCCCTCCCATCACAGCCGTCTTTATAAAGTCCCTTCTTGTAAAACCTCCACAATCCTGACACATGGCCATCTCTCCTTTCTTAATTGTTGATGATCGTCTAACCCCATCTCTCCGTCACGGTCTTTTGATCCAGAAAAAGCCTCACGGAGTCAACTCTTGATTTCGCTGCTCCAAAGAATGAGTCCCTCTTTGAACCAAGAGGGAAGAAGGCATAAGGCTGAGGTATTCCAGCGTTTATTCCGATATTGCCGACATTGCACTCCCTTGTGAATGTCCTAGCGTTTGCCCCGCTTCCTGTAATGATGCATGCCGAATGTCCGTAGTCGGTGTTGTTGTTGATGATGTCTATCGCCTCATCAAGACTATTTATCTCCATCAAATTGCACACAGGACCGAAGGATTCCTCCCTGGCTATGAACATCTCCCTGTGTACATCTTCAAGGATCGTGGGTCCCAGAAAATAGCCGGACTCATATCCCTGGACCTTTATGCCCCTGCCGTCCAGAGTCATTCGGGCTCCTTCATTCAGACCCTTTTCGATAAAAAGCTCGACCTTTTCCTTTCCTTGCCGCGTAGTCAGAGGTCCCATCTGGGTCGCCTCGTCGAGTCCGTATCCGACTCTGAACTTTCCGGACAGCTCCAGAAGTTTTTCTTTGAAGGTCCTGTAAATCGAACCCATTACAAGAACATTATCCGATCCGAGGCATCTTTGGCCGGCCATTCCGAAACAGCCCCTCATTGCATAGTCGGCCGCCTTTGATATTTCAGCGTCTTCCATAACGACAATGTGGTTCTTTCCGTTTCCGTTAATGGAAGACCTCTTACCAAGCCTTCCGCACAGGGCGAAAAGCTCTCTACCCACCTGGCTCGACCCTATGAAGCCTACCCCGGCTATTCTTTTGTCCTCAAGTATCTTCTGATTCAGCTCAAATCGGGTGCCCACATGAATGAGATTCATGACTCCGGCAGGAAGACCCACCTCCTCCAGCACCTTGAAGATAGCCTCGCTTGCCACAGGATTCTGCCAGCTCGGAGATACGATCACGGTGCACCCGCAGCCTATTGCGTACGGCACGAAGGATGACCATGCATGCATAGGAATGTTTCCAGGAGTAAGTATTAAAAAAGGACCCACCGGCTCCCACAGCATGGAGCAGTCAATGCCCCTTGCAAGCTGCTGAACCGCTTCGCCTTTGTAAAGACTGTAAAGGGCGCCTATTGCGGATTCTATGTTCTCAATGCATCGCTGTACCGTACCCCTCGCATCTCCAATGGTCCTTCCATGGTCCTGGGCCAGAATCCTTGAAAGTTCCTCATGCCTGGCTGCAAACACCGCTCTCATCCGGCCGAGATAATCGGCCCTGTCCCTGAAGGGAACGTCTCTCCAGCTCCGAAAGGCACTGTAGGCGGACTGTACCGCAGCCTCTGCATCCTGAAAATCGGAAATCTCCACCTCAGCTATTTCCTGGTCCTTGGCAGGATTATAATCTGCAAAAAGACCTCTTCCGGCTGAAGGCCGCCACTCTCCCCCTATGTAAGGGCTCAGTCTTCCATAATGTTTTTTAACTTCATCAAGCAAAGCCATAGTAACTCCTCTTTTAAAATGTGGGTGGCGTTATAACCCAAATAACCTCTGCTTCATCCATACCGTTGTTTACCCAGTCATGAGGTATGTGAGAGGGGAAATAAAAACTCTCCCCGGCTCCAATATCATAGCTTTTATCTTCAAGAACGAGGGTAAGGTTCCCTCTGGTCACAAATCCGAATTCTTCTCCCTCGTGAAGGTACCTGCCGTGGGAACCTCCTCCTGGTTTTATTACAGTAAGAAAAGGCTGCATCCGCTTGTTCCTGGTGTTCCTGACCAGGGATTGTATCTTGGCGTCCCATCTTCTAAGCTGGATGTCCACCCTGTCTTTTGTCCTTGTAACCACTTCCTCGTGGTTGAGTGTTTCATCCATGAAAAAATCAACTATGTTGACATCCAGGGCCTTGGCTATCCTCTTAAGCATGGATATGGATGGGTCAACCTTGTTGTTTTCAAGCTGTGAAATCAGTGAAGGCGAGCAGCCTGCCTGCTCTGCGAGATGCCTTATGGTGAGGCTCTTTTCCTCCCTCAGCATCCTTATTCTTCCGCCAAGATTCATGTCTCCCTCTGTTTATTATTTTTGAAAATAATTAGCACAGATAAACACAAGGTTCAAGAAAAAATGGGAGATGGTACAGAACAGCTTAGTATCAAAGGGGAAGGCCAGGAAGGTCTATTTGGCTGAGGCTTCGCTGCTATCGCGAACGCCTCCCCCCAGTACCGCATAGAATTTAACCTGGTTGGCAAGTCTTGCGAGCTTTATGGCCACCAGCCCCTGCTGGGCTGAATATAGCGACCGTTGTGCATCAAGAACCCCCAGATAGCTGTCAATTCCTTTTTCGTAGCGAAGAATTGAAAGGCGGTATGTCTTTTCAAGCGCATCAACGAGCGATTTCTGGCAATAGAGCTGTTTTTCGACAGTGCCCTTCACAGCGAGGCTGTCAGAGACCTCCCTGAATGCTGCCTGGATTGCTTTTTCATAAAGCGCCACGGAAAGTTCCCTTTCCACTTTTGTTGCATCATAGGCTGCCCAAAGCCTGGCATCAAAGATGGGGGCAATAATCTGGGGGGCAAAGCTCCAGGTTCCTGATCCTGAGCCGAAAAGACCGGAGAGTTCACTGCTGGCCGTGCCCACTGTCGTCGTAAGGGAGATCCTTGGGAAAAGCGCTGCCCTGGCGGCTCCTATATTGGCGTTTGCAGCCTTCAACCGGTGTTCGGCAGCAACTATATCTGGGCGGCTAAGAAGCACATCTGATGACATCCCGGCGGATATATCTCTTGGTGGGATTATTTCACCAAGGTCTTCGGCAACAGGCAAGGCTTCTGCGCTGATACCCATAAGAAGCCTTAAAGCGTTCTCATCCTGAGCCACAACCTGCGTTAACCTGGCAATATCGCCCTGGGCTGAATCCACCTGGGTCTGGGAACGATAGAGATCCAGCTCGGAGGCAAGTCCGATCTCGTAACGCCTCTTGATCAAGGTATAGCCCTCCTTTTGAGCCTCAAAGGTCATCTTCGCAATTTTGAGATTTTCCCTGTCTGCACAAAGGGTCAGATATGCCTGGGCGACCGCTGAAATCAAAAGAATACGAGCACTGAGATGGGCCTGGTCGGTTGCCAGGTACTCCTCAAGGGCGCGGTCCTTGAGGCTTCTGATGCGCCCAAAAAAATCTATCTCCCATGAGGTTATTCCGAAATTTACGCTATATTGCTCTGAAGTTCTTGAATCTCCCGTGCTTGAAAGGTCAGCCGGAATCCGCTGGGCGCTTGCGCTGCCGATAGTGTTAAAAGAGGGGAAAAGCTCGCCCCGCTGGATACCGTACAGAGCTCGCGCCTTTTCAATGTTAAGGGCTGCTACCCTGAGATCCCTGTTGCTCTCAAGGGCGGTCTTGATAATCTTTTGAAGGTTGGGATCGGTAAAAAAACCCATCCAGCCCAGCTCTGAAGCCTTTTCAGCCCCGGCAGGTATCTGTATATCTTTATAGGCCGCTCCTTCCGGCCATTTTTCAGAGACCGGAGCTTTAGGCCTTTCATATTTTGGTGCAAGAGTGCATCCGCAAAATCCAAAGATAATAGCAATAAGAACTAAAGGCAGCCTTCTAATCATCTTCTCTATCTCCGGACATATCTTTTCTAGCGACTTGATAAGGCTGATTATCTCTATGTTTTCCCAGTGTTTTTTCAATTAAAACAAAAAAAAGCGGTGCGAAAAGCGTTACCAGAAACGTTGAGGTAACCACCCCTCCCAGCACAGCTGTCCCTATGGCCTTCTGCGCCCCAGCCCCAGCCCCTCCGGCCAATGCCAGCGGCAAAACGCCGAATCCAAATGCCAGCGAAGTCATTACAATAGGACGCAGCCTTAGCTTGGATGCCTCCATCGTCGCCTCAATAAGGCCCATGCCTTCTTCCACGCGCGTCTTGGCAAACTGCACTATCAGAATGGCATTTTTTGTGGTCAGTCCCAGGGTAGTCAAAAGTCCGATCTGAAAATAGACATCATTGGGCAAACCCCTAAAGGTTGAACCCAGCACTCCTCCAATGGCTCCCAGCGGAAGTGACAGCAGGATAGAGATGGGGATGGGCCAGCTCTCATACAGAGCTGCCAGACAGAGGAAAATAACCAGAATGGAAAATGCGTACAGCGGGGCGGCCTGCGCTCCGGCCATCCTCTCCTGATAAGAAAGCCCTGTCCAGTCAAATCCGATTCCCTGCTTTAATTCCCTGACAAACTCCTCCATAACCTGCATGGCCTCACCCGAACTCTTGCCGGGCGCCGCTTCGCCCAGGATGCTTATGGACGGAAAGCCGTTGTAGCGCTCCAGCTTTGGAGAGCCGGAAGTCCAGTAGCCTGATGCAAATGAGGAAAAAGGAACCATCTTACCTGCGCTGTTTCTTACGTGCAGCCTTTCCATATCATGGGGAAGCATTCGGAAGGGAGCGTCGGCCTGGACATAGACCCTTTTCACGCGTCCGCCTTGGATGAAATCGTTGACATATGCGCCTCCGAAAGCCGCCGAAATAGTTGTTTGAATGGCCGTGATGGGAGTTCCAAGTGCGCCTGCCTTTTCCCAGTCCACATCAATCCTGTATTCGGGCACATCTTCAAACCCGTTAGGTCTGACCTTTGTCAATACCGGATTGCTGGCCGCCATGCCAAGGAGCCGGTTGCGTGCTGCCATGAGCTCAGAGTGACCTAGACCTCCACGGTCAAGCAACTGGAAGTCAAACCCCTTCGCCCTTCCCAATTCAACCACGGCGGGAGGCGCAAAGGAAAAAACCATGGCATTTCTTATCCTGGAAAATTCCCCCATGGCCCTTGCCGCCACCGCATCAACCTTGAGTTCCGGCCGGTCACGAAGGTCCCAGTCCTTCAGCTTGACCCATGCCAGCCCGGCGTTCTGTCCTCTGCCGGAAAAGTTTACACCGGAAAGGGTCATGCACGATTCCACTGCATCCTTTTCCCCCTGCAGAAAATGGTCCCTTACAGTCTCCATTACCCTGTCTGTCTGCTCCAGAGAAGAGTTGGCAGGAAGCAAAGCCTGAACCATTAGAATTCCTTGATCTTCATCCGGCAGATAGGCCGTGGGCATGCGCTTGAAGAGAAATCCCATAGCCACTACAATAAGTAAAAATATTGCCATGTATCTGATCTTGCTGGAAATGGAATGACCCACCAGACGCAGGTAACGATCTCTTGCCCTCAAAAAGATGCGGTCAAACCACCTGAAAAAACGGCGCAGGACTGAGTTACCGTTTTCACCGGCTCCATGTCCTTTGTGAACAGGTTTTAGAAGTGATGCGCACAAAACCGGCGTAAGAACAAGGGCCACCACAACGGAAAGAAGCATGGAGGAGATGATCGTAATGGAGAACTGGCGATAAATGACTCCCGTGGATCCGGTAAAAAAGGCCATAGGCCCGAAAACCGCAGCAAGCACAAGGCCTATTCCAATCAAAGCGCTTGTGATCTGGTCCATTGACTTACGGGTGGCTTCAAGGGGTGAAAGTCCTTCTTCGCTCATTATTCTTTCCACGTTCTCAACCACCACGATGGCGTCGTCCACCAGGAGACCTATGGCCAGCACCATTGCGAACATGGTCAGCATGTTTATGGAAAATCCGAAAAGACCCAGCACTGCGAAAGTCCCCAGGATTACCACAGGCACGGCAATAGTCGGGATAAGGGTGGCACGCATATTTCCCATGAACAGATACATGACCAGGAAGACCAGAATAATGGCCTCAAAAAGAGTTTTGACCACCTCGTTTATGGCGACCTTTACAAAAGGAGTGGTATCATAGGGGTAAATGACCTTCATACCGGGAGGAAAATAACGGCTCATCTCTTCAAGTTTAGCCCTTATAGCATCGGCCGTTTCAAGGGCATTTGCTCCCGCGGCCTGGCGGATGGCCATGGCAGCCGAAGGTTTGCCGTTGAAATAAGCCTGGACGTCGTAGGCTTCCGTACCCAGTTCCGCCCGTCCTACGTCCTTGATCCGCAGCATGGATCCATCAGGATTGATACGGAGAGGAACCTCTGCAAATTCCTCCTGCGTCTTGAGAAGGCTCTGGACTATGATGGAGGCATTCAGCCTTTGTCCTTCCACCGCTGGCGCACCGCCAAACTGGCCTGCGGAAACTTCCACGTTGTAAGCACGAAGCGCCGTAATCACGTCCTGAACCGTCAACCCGTAATCGGTCAACTTGTCCGGGTTGAACCAGATCCTCATGGCATACTGGCTTCCGAAGACCTCCACCTCTCCCACGCCGGGCACCCTCGATAGCACCTTCTCGAGGTTGGATTGAGAATAGTCCCTCAAATCATTCCCATCCATACTCCCATCCTCAGAGATCAAACCCACGATCAACAGCCAGTTCCTTGTGGACTTGCTGACCTTGACGCCCTGTCGCTGAACCACTTCAGGCAGGTTTGCCATGGCGAGCTGCAGCTTGTTCTGGACCTGGGCCCACGCCAGGTCCGGATCGGTTCCAGGAGCAAAGGTCAGCTCGATGCGGGAGGCACCTGCCGAATCACTGCTGGCTGAAAGATACAGCATCTTGTCAAAACCTGTCATCTTCTGCTCGATTATCTGGGTAACGCTGTTTTCAACCGTCTCCGCCGATGCCCCTGGGTAAAATGCCGTAATTGCTATGGAAGGAGGAGCGATAGGAGGATACTGGGATATGGGAAGGTTGTGGATGGCAAGAGCGCCGGCGACCATCATGATGATGGCAATGACCCAGGCAAAGACCGGCCGATCCAGGAAAAACCTTGATAGCATAATACCCTACCCCCTACTTTTTCTTCTCCGGCTGACTGAGCTTGTCAGCGGTATTGTCCCGGCCTTCTCCTTTGGAATCAAAAGAGACTGCCTTAACTGTTACACCCGGTCTTACCTTCTGCATTCCTTCCACAATAACATTATCGCCTGGCTGAAGACCCGATGTCACAAGCCACTTGTCCTCAAGAGTCCGGTCAAGACCCAGCATGCGCTGGCTTACCTTTCCATCCTCATCAACGATAAGTGCGATTGGATTTCCCTTAGGATCCCTTGAGACTGCCTGCTGGGGTATCAGGATCGCCTTTTCATTAACCCCTTCCTTGACCAGTGCACGTACAAACATTCCAGGCAAAAGGAGCCCTTGTGGATTTGGAAATACTATCCTGAGGCTGACGGAGCCCGTTGATGGATCAACCGTCACATCCCGGAACTGAAATTCCCCCTCCAGTGGATATTTTGAGCCGTCATCAAGGAGGAGCTTTACCTTGCTGTGGTTTTCTCCGTCTTTATTGAGGCGACCGTCCTCAAGCCGCCGTTTGAGGCGCAGCAATTGGGTAATTGATTGAGGAACATCCACGTAAATAGGGTTTAATTGCTGAATTGATGCAAGGGCGAGCGCCTGATAGCCAGTCACTATAGCCCCTTCCGTGACATTTGATTTGCCGATTCGCCCGGATATGGGCGCGGTTACCCGTGTGTACCCCAGGTTAATCCGGGCAGTCTCAAGGCTTGCTTCAGCCTGGAGTATGGCTGCCTCTGCCAGCGAAATCGCCTCCCTGTCGCTTTTGACCTGTGCCTCGGCAGCCAGAAGCGATGCCTCCGCCACCTTTGCGTCGCTTATAGCCTGATCCCTCTGGTTGGCCGATACCGCCTTATCCCTGAAGGCATCCTCAAAGCGTTTGAGGTTTATTTGAGCAAGCTCAAGGGTCGCCCTGTGTCTGGCCACACCTGCTATGCTCGCCTCAAGGGCTGCCCTTGCGCGGTCGGCAGCCTTGCGGGCTACGGCGAGGTTTGCCTCAGAGTTGCCGAGGGCTGCCTTGAAAGGAGCCTGGTCAATTAGGTAGAGCAACTGACCTTCTTTGACTTCAGACCCCTCCTCAAAAACTCGCTTCTGGATATGGCCGCTTACCTGGGGCCGGATTTCGGCAACCCTGAAGGCAGAGGTCCGTCCCGGCAACTCGGTGGTGAGAACCACCTTCCGGGTTTGGACCGACTCAACGACAACCTCTGGTGCCCGAGGCGGAGGCTGGGCCTTTTGTCCCCGCTCGCAACCATTCTGCAGGATACCTGCAAGAAAGACAAAAGGAAGCACCTTTGCAAGGGTTTTAAAATTTCCTGAAAACGATCTCATATTGTACCTCCGGCACACAGACAATATTTTTAGCCGTTATATTGATTGGTTGAGTCATTTAACCAAAAGCCCTTTGAAAAGAATGTTAAGTATGGTATCAGGATCCTCAGGGTAAGGGTATTTATCAGGGGCCTCAACCCACAAGTCAAGAAAGGCATTTGAAAGACTGTCCAGGGCAATAGCCAATAGAAATGGATCCGCTATGTTATTGAATATCTTTTTCTCGACCCCGCTTGCAAAGACCTTGGCCATGCTCTCGAAAAACTCCCTTCGGCTTTTCTGTATTTCAAAGTCAAGTCCTGAAACGACATTGAAACTTGATGCATGGGCTTCTGAAAAATAGAGTCGTATAACTGAGATATTTGCACGGAATACCTCCCCCTTGGCCCTGATATAGCTGCGGAGTTTTTCCACCTCATCCTGCTTCTCATTGATGGCACCTGTGAGTTCAGACTGAAATTTTTCACAAAGACCAAGCATCAGGGCCTTATAGAGATCTTCCTTGTTTTTGAAAAACTTGTACAGCGTTCCGATTGCAAATTCGGCCTTACCGGCAATCTCGTGCATGGATACGTTGTGATATCCCTTTTCAGAGAAAAGATCCAGGGCCGCATCAAGCATCTCCTGCCTTTGTCTGAGCTTATCCCTTTCCCTTCTCGATAATTTCTTTATTTCCATTCCAGGGCCTCTTGCCTCCTTGCTTAAATATCTCCGCCTGTTTTCCCTGTTCATCTTATTCATGGCGCAGGGCCTCTATCGGATCAAGATGCGCTGCCCTTCTTGCGGGGAAATAGCCGAACAAAACTCCTATTGCCACTGAAAAAAGGAATGCCACTACAACGATCTCAGGCTGAAACACGAAAGGGATCTTTAGTAAATCAGCAAGAACGGCAGAGCCCCCTATGGCAAGTCCGATACCCAGCCATCCTCCAAGGGATGCCAGCACAACAGCCTCCACAAGGAACTGAAGGAGCACGTCCCGCTCAAGGGCGCCGATTGCAAGACGGATGCCGATCTCTCTGGTTCTTTCCGTAACAGAGACAAGCATTATATTCATTATACCTATCCCACCCACAAGAAGGCTGACCGCAGCCACAGCTCCAAGCAGCATGGTCAGGACCTGGGTAGTGCTGGTAAGCATTCGGGCTATCTCCTTCATTTCCATCACATTAAAGTCGTCTTCCTCGTTGGCGGCAAGATGCCTTCTCTCCCGCATTATGCGCCGTATGTCGTCAGCCACCTTTTCGGTACTTACACCATCCCTGGCGGATACCTGTATGATATTGACGTCAAGGTTGCCGGCAATTCTTCTCTGGAACGCGCGCAGGGGCATGATGACCAGGTCATCCTGGTCGGTTCCCATTGTGGACTGACCCTTAGGCTCGAGTACACCTATTACTTCAAATGAGATTTTCTTTAACCTTATTTTCTCGCCCAAAGGATCTCGCGCGCCAAAAAGTTTTGTCCGGACGGTATTACCGATCACACATACCGCCACTCCGCCTCTCAGCTCTCCCTGTGTGAATATCCTTCCCCTGCCTATCTTCCAGCTTCTTGCCGTAAAATAAGCATTGTCGGTACCCGTTACGACAGTGAACCAGTTCTGGTTCCCGAAAACAGCCGTCATCCCCCGTGATGCAGCCGGCGCAACGGCAACGGCGGCTGGAATCTCCCTTTCAAGTGCCGTCGCATCAACTGCCTTGAAAAGAGCAGCCCCTGATATCTGGCCGGGCCCCATACGTTTTCCCGGGGTTACCACCAGGAGATTGCTTCCGAGACTTGCAATCTGAGATGTCACAGCCTGGGTTGCACCTTCACCCAGAGTCACCATCACAATCACAGCTGCAACCCCTATAATTATACCGAGCATGGTGAGAAAGGAGCGAAGGAGGTTCCGTCTAAGAGCCCTTAACGCCTCCCGCAGGGCATTTGCTATCATGAGGTGCGCCCTTTCAAATCCTGCTTTAAATCGGATTCAACCTTTCCGTCTCTGAATCCTATCACGCGTCTTGCATATGCAGCCATCTCAGGATCATGGGTCACCATGACGATTGTTATTCCCTGCTCTTCATTCAACTCCATGATAAGATTCATGATCTCCACGCTGCGCGCTGTGTCCAGATTTCCTGTAGGTTCGTCCGCCAGGAGCAGCATAGGTTCAGTAACAATAGCCCTTGCGATGGCTACCCGCTGCTGCTGTCCTCCTGAGAGCTCCGATGGATTGTGGCGCTCCCATCCCTTAAGTCCTACGATTTCGAGCGCCTTTTCTGATCTTTTGCGGCGCTCTGATGCAGCCATTCCTCGATAGATTAGTGGAAGTTCGACGTTTTCAATGGCGCTTGTTCTGGCAAGAAGGTTATAGCCCTGAAACACAAACCCCAGGTAGTGGCGGCGCAAAAGGGCGCGCTCCCTGCGGCCCATTCCTCCTACCTCTATTCCCCCAAACAGATATTTCCCGGAGCTGGGTGTATCAAGACATCCAAGGATGTTCATAAACGTACTCTTGCCGGACCCGGATGGCCCCATTACGGCTAGAAATTCCCCGTCTTCAATGGTGACATCCACGCCGGCCAGCGCTGAGACCGAGGCTTCCCCATAGCCGTAGACCTTGGTGAGGCTTTTTGTCTCTATGAGGGCTTTGTCGGAAAGGGCACTGCTCATTTTTTGGACGCCTGATCTATTATGAGAACCGCCCCGGAAACAATCTCTCCTTTTACAACCTGAGTCCACTGACCGTCAGTTGCGCCTGTAACGATGGGAACGGGCCTTGGATTGCGGTTTTCCAACACATATACCGCCTGGTTTTTTCCGCTTCGCTGAACCGAGGGTTTGCCTGACCTGCTTATAGGTGGCCTGGGCATAAGTTTGGAGATAAAGCTTCCTCCGCCTGTCTGCCGAATCTGAGTCGGAGGCTCATAGCGTAAGGCAGAGTTAGGAACAAGCAGGGCGTCCTTAACCTTTTCTGTTACGATCTCTGCCGTGGCCGTCATGCCCGGCCTTAGAAGCATATCCGGGTTTTTTACTTCTATAACCGCTTTATATGTCACCACCCCTTCCACCGTTTGTGAGCCGTAGCGAACCTGGGTAAGACGGCCCGGGAAACGATGATCCGGGTAGGCATCCACTGAAAAGTCCGCATCCTGCCCCTCCTTAACCTTTCCAACGTCTGCTTCGTCAACGTCAACGTTGAGCTCCATCTGTGTCAGGTCTTCGGCTATGGTGAAAAGCACTGGTGTTTGAAAGCTCGCAGCGACGGTCTGCCCGGGATCTACATCCCTGTTGAGCACAATGCCCTTTATCGGCGAGATAATGGATGCCTTGGAAAGATCCGTCTGTAAAGCCTTCAAGGCTGCCTCGTTCTGGGCAACAGATGCTAGGGCAACGGCCTCTTCAGCACGGGCCCTGGCCAGAGAGGCTACTGCCGACTCCATCTCCTGCGGAGAGGGAACTTTTCCTCCTGACAGAGATCTGGCCTGTTCAAAACGAGCCAGCTTGGACGCTAATTCCTCCACGGTGGCTCTGGCCAGAGGAACCTTTGCCCTTGCCGCTGCAAGATTTGCTTCAGCCTGGCGCACCTGGGCCTCTATCTTGGTTGTATCCAGGCGTGCCAGGACCTGTCCGACCCTTACCTTGCTGTTATAGTCAACCAGCACATCCCGGATTGTGCCTGAAATCTCAACCCCTACATCTACCTGGTTGGTTGGTTGAAGTGTCCCTGTTGCGGATACAACCAAGGTCAGGTCCCCATTTCTGGCTGTCTCCGTGACATAGATCACCTTTGGCTCGCCCGTGCCGTTGAGCACCCAATAGGCACAAAAAATCAAA
>QZIK01000056.1 GCA_003599015.1 Desulfobacteraceae bacterium
CTTATTTCTTTTCAAGCAACGGCCAGATCTCATCGGGGGTATTCTCCGGCACCTATTTGGTGTCCCCTGACGGCACCGTCACAATGAACACCACATCAGGCGGCTTAGGCCCCAACGATGTCCTGACCGGTTATATCTCAAGCGATGACAGGACACTTGTGCTCACCCGGGCCGTGAGTGTTGCCGGTTCTACCAAATACGGATCTCTTCGGGTTTTCATAGAGCCTGAAGGTGCAAGGAATGCAGGAGCCCAGTGGCGAAGATCCGGGACCTCGACATGGTATAATTCAGGGCAGGTGGAAAGCGGAGTTGCAGTCGGAACGCACAGCGTTGAATTCAAATCCGTCACAGGATGGATTAAACCGGCAAACAGCAATGTTTCCATCATTGAAAACCAGACAGCCACTGTGAACGGAACCTACGCTGTCCAGGGAGGCACGGTTTTCGTGGACGTAACCCCCGACCATGCATGGTGGTCCCTTTCCGGGCCTGCGGGATTTGAAGGAAACGGAACATTCTACTCCGGAGACTGGACATTCAACAACGCGCCCCCAGGCTCCTACACCTGGAGCGCCCAGTATGACCTGGCAAACTACGACGCCCCGGGACCTGAAACAAAATTCCTGTCTCTCGGGGGATCAATTTCCTTTTACAAGGCCTGGACCCAGACGCCTCCTGTAGCCCATTTCAGTGCAACTCCAGCCCAGGGCATAAGTCCCCTTATCGTTAGCTTTACCGATCTTTCAACAGGAACCATCCACACAAGGATGTGGAGCTTCGGGGACGGTGAAACAAGCACAGAGCAAAACCCGCAGCACATCTTCAATAACCTTGGGCTCTATAGCGTAACACTGGACGTCACGGGTCCGGGGGGAACAAGCAGGACTGAAGGAACCGTGATAATTTACAAAACCCTTTACGTTAACAAAAGCGATGAGACATGCGGTGGGAAATCACCCTGTTTCACCTCCATACAGGCTGCCCTGGGAAGCCCGGAGCAGGTGAAGATGATAAAGGTTACTCAGGGGCCGTATCAGGAGGAAATCCAGAACACCCAGAACCACACGGCTATTATCCAGGGGGGAAATGATGCTGCGTTTCAGTCAACTCCCTCCACCAGCTCTGTTACAAAAATCACTGGCACCGCAGGAGCCCTTATTCCCGAAAACATAGCCGTCGGGGCACAGTGACAATGAACAGATCTGCCGGCACCATGAATAGCTACCAAGGGCGTCCCCTTCTTATTATAATGGGGATGAAGAAAGAAAAGATGAAAAGAGTTATGGAGAAGAAGACCTTGAAAGATATAAGTTCTCCCCAGTTTCCCGATGCCCATACCTCTTTCACGGTCCCGATGAAAAAGGTGAAGATAAAAGTTCCCACTATAATTCCCAGTCCCGTCCCGAAGAAATAGTCCCAAAATCGAACCTTCGTAAGCCCCATGCCGAAGTTCATGGGGGTGAAAGGAAAATAGACGAGACGAAGATAGAGCACGGTCGCAAATCCGTTTCGCCCGATGGCTTCGTCATATTTCTTCAAACGGTCTCCGATGAGAGATGCGGCAAAATCCCTGCCCAGGGTACGACCTATGATAAAGGCCGCACTCGCTCCCAGCATGGCCCCTGTCCACACATAAACAAAACCCCAGTAGGGGCCGAAGATCGCCGCTCCTAAACCGGTGAGCAGGGTCCCCGGCAGAAAAAGGCACACTCCAACGGCATAGAGCAGCACGTAAAAAAAAGGCGCCCACATGCCCGCCCTGTCCATCAACCGGCCAAGGGTTTCGGAATTCAGAAAGTCCTTCACCGGTGTAAACCTCATCAGATAAACAGCCGCAATGATGAAAGTTAAAAAGACAGCCGCCTTTAAAGCGGCGCGTTTGCTTCTTCCTTCACGTGCTTGGCCGGTTGCTTCATCCAACTTATTTCTCCCCTCAACCTGAACTCAGGCTCTTATGGCGCCTCCTCAGGTAAAACCTGCACCCGCAGTACACGTATAGCAATGGTCTCCGACAGCGATGGGGCTTCCTTCCGGCGGCTGACCTTTCATTTCTGAAACATGGGTCTTCCTTTTACCCATGTGCAACCCCCCGGCAAGGTTGAAATCGCAGTCGTAGAGATATCCGTCCCATGAAACCGAAACCGTTGTCCTGCACATGAGTCCGTCAATTGCACAGGCATTGAATCCGGAGGCAAGACTGCTCAGATAGGACTCAAGATTCCCCTTTTCTTCAAGCCAGATTCGGAATCTTCCCAGCGGAACGTTGGCAAAGGCAAAAAGATTGTTAAAAACTATTCCCCATCTTTTCATCAGGACTTCTCTAAATCTCTTCGTGGTTTGGTCCTGAGGGGCAGGAAGGAACGCTCCCGCTGGATTGCATGCCAGATCCAGTTCCAAACCCGTTCCCTGATGTCCATATCCCAGACTGTTGAGCTTTTGAAGCGCGGCGATGCTTTTTCTAAAAATGCCGTCCCCCCTCTGTGAGTCGGCCTGGGATTCGTTAAGAGACGGAAAAGAAGCAACTATGGCAACCCGCCTGGCCTTCAGCAAACCCGTCAAATCATCCCTCTTCCCATCTGTTAAGGCACTCAAGTTGGATCTGAACATAAGCCTTGGAGTAAGGCAAGATATCTCTTCTATCAGCTTAACAAAGTTGGGATTCAACTCAGGGGCTCCGCCGGTAATATCTACAGTCTCGAAACGGGTCCTTCCGGCGTAGGCTATAACTGCATCAGCCGTCTCAGAGTCCATGTTTTCCTTTCGACCCGGCCCGGCGCTCACATGACAATGGCGACAGATCTGATTGCAGAGAAGCCCAACATTGATTTGAAGTGTCGTAGTTTTCCTCCGCTCCAGGGTTAGTCCATGCCGGAGAAGGATCCGGCGGAAAGGTTCCAAAGTCCTTTCCGATTCTCCTTTTTCCTGCAAGGCACAGTCGGTGTTCATGGCCTTTGCCCTTCCCTACATAGAGAGCTTTTGAGCGATGTTGAGCATCTGCACTCCGTGCACCAGGGATGCACCGCCTCTTATGGCCGTCACCACATGGACCGCCTCCGTCATCTCATCCAGGTTGGATCCCTTTTCAAGGCATGTCTGGGTAAAAGCATGAATACAGTAGGGACATTGGACGGCATGAGCGACCGACAGAGCTATCAGCGCCTTCTCCCGCTCCGTGAGCGCACCTTCGGCGAATACCGCATTATAATACTCAAAAAATTTCTTCCCCAGCTCAGGAGCCTTCTGACCCATGTCCGGAAACCTGGGTAAATCCTCCGGTCTGTAATAAGTCTCCATGCGATACCTCCATCTGTTTTTATAATATAATTCCCATCCGGTTTTTTTTAAGCAGTGCCGGAACATCTTCCATCATAGTTTTATCCGCATGCTCTTCCTTTCAAGTTAAAGAAGAACCTGAGGCCTTTCCTAACCCTGTCGGAAAATATCTTGGATGAAAAAAAGGTGCCTGCCACCCGCCTGTTGATCTCGCCGAGTGTAGGGTATGGGTGAACAGCTGAAGCCAGGGTGGACAACTTAACCTTACCGTTCAGAACAGCCACCCACTCGTTCAGCAGTTCCCCTGCACGAGGGCCAAGGATTTGAACACCGACGGGCTTTTCATTCCTGTCCAGAAGCATCTTTATCTTTCCTGAACTTTCCCCTTCTGCAAGGCTCCTGTCGTTGTCCCTGAAGACCTCTGAAAATACCGAATATTCGATCCCGGCCTTCCTGGCTGCCTTTTCGTTCATTCCAATGCAAGCAAGCTCCGGGTCCGTGTAGGTACACCAGGGGAAAAAGGTGTAATCTGCCTTCCTGGGGAGACGAAAAATCGCGTTGCTCACCACAATGCCTCCTTCATAGCCTGCGGCATGAGTGAACTGGAACTTTCCCGTTACATCGCCTGCTGCGTAGATGTGGCTCCGGGTGGTTCGCATCCGCTCATCAACCTTGATGCCTTTGCGGTCCGATTCCACCCCGATCCCCTCAAGGTTAAGACCCCTGAGGTTGGGATCGCGTCCCATGGCAACAAGAATCTGTTCCGCTTTCAGGGAGACGGTCTTACCTTCCCTGTTTTTTATGCGCACCTCTTTGCCGCTGCCCAGATCCCTGACTTCGAGAACCGAAGCGTTCAGGTGAAAGTCGACTCCCTCAGAGGCCAGAACCCCCATGACCTCATCGGCCATGTCACCGTCTTCTTTGCTGAGGATCTGGCCGCTCCGCTGCACGACGGCGACCTTTGTCCCGAGACGGCAGAAGGCCTGAGCCATCTCCGTGGCTACGGGACCGGCGCCCAATATGATCATGGATTCTGGAAGGTGATCCAGGGAAAAGATCTCCCTGTTGGTAAGATAGGCTGTCTTTTCCAACCCCTCTATGGAAGGCCTTTCCGGGGAAGATCCTGTGGCCAGGACCCAGTTCTTTGCGGAAACATTCCTGCCGTTGAGTCTTACGCTGTGCTCGTCTGAAAAAATCGGCTCCCCTGACTCAACCCTTACGCCAAGTCTGCAGAACCGTTCCTCTGAGTCGTGTTTCTGGATGGTGGAGATAACCGACCTTATTCTCTGCTTCACCTTCAGGAAGTCCACAGGAGGTACTTCAACGGTAGGAAGTCCGAAAAGGCGGGAATTTTTCATCGTGTGACAGGCTCCGGCGGATCGGATAAGAGTCTTGCTCGGCACGCATCCGAAGTGAAGACAATCCCCGCCCAGTTCTTTTTCCTTCTCAACAAGGAGGGTTTTTGCACCTAGCTGCGCCGCTCCTGATGCCACGGTCAGACCTGCCGCCCCTCCGCCGATTATGCCGATGTCATAGTCATAGGCTGCCATTCTCTCTCCTTCCATGCACTTCGCCATTATATCCCTGAATTTCAACGAATCTGTTGTCTCTTACTTATGGTAAAGACGCTTAAGGCTCCGGATGGGCAATCCCCCAAGAAAGCCGAGCACCATCATCTGATTTATAAGGGTAGTGCGCACCACACCCAGACGCTGCCAGCGCCTCGCAGAGGTTACCGCCGCATCTGAGAGGGTCACGACCCTGCCTCGGCTGCGGAGGCGGCGCATCAGTGCAAAATCCTCCATGACGGGCATAGATGGAAACCGACCCATCTCCTCGAACACCCTTTTTTCAAGAAAGATTCCCTGGTCCCCGTAAGGCATCTGAAAGAGGCCGGAACGAATGTTCGTGACCCATTCGACAAGACGCATAACGGGCCTGCCATCGTCGGTCCTGAATCGAAAGGCGCCTGCCACTGTTGAAGGACACTCCAGAGCCGCCCTTATCCTGTCTCCAAATCTTTCAGGCGGCAGCGTATCGGCATGAAGAAAAAACAGGATGCGTCCACGGGCCATTTCAGCCCCCCTGTTCTGCTGGAATGCTCGTCCTCCTGCTGTCTCCAGAACCACTGCGCCTTCGCGGGCCGCAATATCTCTTGTTTTGTCACTGCTCCCTCCGTCCACTACAATCCGTTCGATCTCTTCAGATCGTCCCAGACGATTCAACAGACGTCCGATCGTCTTCGATTCATTGAGGGTGGGTATGACAACCGAGATGATGGACTTTCCCGAAAAAAGATCATTGAATCGCGGGTCGCTGCGAAGAGTCACAAGATCCTCTGGACGGTCCATATCTTGAAGAGCAGGCAAATCCGCCAGGGTCAGGCCAAGACGCCGGATATTCGCGCGCGTTTGTTCGTACACCATGCCCGTTCCCCAGTCAACGCCTTCAAACACCTTAGGAAACGGAGCGTTCATTCCTATCAGGTAATATCCGCCGTCCAAGGCCCGACCCAGGACCATGTCTTTATATCGAAGGTTTCGGATAGCCTGGTGAAGGATATCGGAAGTAATACCGGGAACATCCGTCCCTATCAGCAGGGCAGACCCTGCTCCATTCCTGAAGGCTCTGTCAAAGGCCTGCTCCATTCTAAATCCCAGATTTCCCGAAACCTGCGGAGTATATTGAAGATCAGTCCCCAGCCAGGCGCGGAAGTCTCTTCGAGAAGCTCCTGTGCAGCACACCCGGATCTCCGAACAGCCTCCCGGTGCAGCGGTCCTTACGGTCAACCGTGCCACACAAACAGCATGCTCCGTCATGCGTCTTTGCAACCTGGCTGCCCCCAGCGGCGTAAGTGCGGGGATCAGGCGTGTCTTGGCCTTTCCCGGAAAAGGATATCGAGTGAATATCAGCAGGTGAGTAGCATTGCTTTCCATGCTTTTTAATGTAGTACCATTACAAGAAAAAAGAAACCTCCGTAACTCCCTCGGGCCGTACTCCTGTATTTAGACAGACAGCAATCAAAGAGTGTATGTAAGTAAAAAATTGTGGTACCATCCTTAGAAAGAGGAACAGGAATGACCCCAGCGCGCAAGAGAGAAACCCCCAGCATAAGGATCGGCGGCAGTGTGGCCGAGATCAGAGAGGCTATTCTTGAAAACCTCACCTGCATACAAGGTCGCTTCATCCCGGTAGCGACCCTAAACGACTACTACCTTGCCGCAGCCTACACGGTCCGTGACAGGATTCTTTCACGATGGGCGAAGACAGCACAAACCTACTACCGGAAGGAGAGCCGCACGGTATGTTATTTCTCTGCCGAATTTCTTCTGGGACCTCAACTGGAGAACCACCTGATCAATCTCGGACTCTACGAAGAGACAAAAAAGGCCTTGGAAGAACTGGGACTTGACTTCACAGAGCTTGTCAACCAGGAGGAGGAGCCCGGCCTGGGAAACGGCGGACTTGGCAGGCTTGCCGCCTGCTACCTCGACTCCCTGGCAACCCTCGACATACCGACGATCGGCTACGGCATCCGCTATGAATTCGGCATCTTCGACCAGGAGATCCGAAACGGCTGGCAGCATGAAGTGCCGGACCAGTGGCTCCGTCACGGAAATCCCTGGGAGGTCGCCCGCCCTGAAATAGTCTATGAGATCCCCTTCGGAGGCCGCACTGAATGGGTCACAAATGCCGACGGAAGTTACGTGGTAAAGTGGCAACCTGATCATAAGGTGAGGGGTGTCGCATACGATACTATGATCACCGGCTTCGGCTCCGAGACGGTCATAATGCTGCGCCTTTTCCGGGCAGAAGCTGCAACATCCCTGGATCTGCGCTATTTCAACGCGGGCGATTACTATCGCGCCGTGCATGAAAAGATAGCCTCGGAGAACCTGACGAAGGTGCTTTATCCCAACGACGAACCCCTGGCCGGCCGGCGCCTGAGGCTTATGCAGCAGTTTTTTCTTGTTTCCTGCGCCCTGCAGGACATGCTTCGCATCTACTTCCAAAGGGAACAGACCCTCGATCGCTTCTCTGAAAAATATGCCGTACAATTGAACGACACACATCCCGCACTGGGAATTGCCGAGCTGGTGCGGCTGCTGGTGGACTGCCACGGCATGGGCTGGGAGAATGCCTGGGAGATAACCGCTAAGATATTTAACTATACGAACCACACACTCCTTCCGGAGGCACTGGAAAGGTGGCCTGTCTCCCTCTTTCAGGATCTGCTTCCCCGTCACCTGGAAATCATCTACGAAATAAACAGACGCTTTCTGGATGAAGTTCGAAAAGACCACCCCGGTGATGAAGGCCTGGCAAGGAGACTTTCTCTTATTGATGAGGAGGGAGGGCGCTATGTCCGCATGGCCAATCTGGCCTGTGTCGGGAGCCGCCACATCAACGGCGTCGCCCGGCTCCACACCGAACTCCTTCGCAGCTCGGTCCTGGCCGATTTCAACCGCATCATGCCTGAGAAATTCCTAAATGTCACAAACGGGGTAACGCCGCGCCGATTCCTTCTCCTTTCCAATCCGGGGCTTGCAGCCCTTATCTCGGAAAGAATAGGAAGAGAATGGATTAGAGATCTCTCACATCTGAGGGAACTTGAGCCCCTGGCCGAAGACCCTTCGTTTCTCGAGTATTGGGGGAAGGTCAAGGGCCGCAACAAGGAGCGCCTCGCCAAGATAATCCTGGCCCGTACGGGGATAGAGACGGATCAGAATTCTCTCTTTGACATACAGGTCAAGCGAATTCACGAATATAAACGACAGCACCTCAATCTTTTGCACGTTATCTCTCTCTATAACCGGATTCTTCATGGTACCGCAAAGGATATGCCTCCGCGGACCGTGATCTTCGGAGGAAAAGCCGCTCCAGCTTACAGGATGGCTAAGCTTATCATCAAGGCCATCAACTCCGTAGCTGAGGCAATCAACTGCGACCCCAGGATCGAAGGCATGCTCAGGGTAGTTTTCCTGCCTGATTTCAACGTGAAAAATGCTCATTTTGTCTATCCGGCGGCAGACCTCTCGGAGCAGATTTCCCTTGCCGGGAAAGAGGCTTCCGGCACCGGAAACATGAAGTTCTCCATGAACGGAGCATTGACGATCGGGACTCTGGACGGCGCCAACGTGGAAATACGCCAAGAGGTTGGAGCGGAGAATTTCTTCCTCTTCGGCCTCACAGCGGCTGAGGTTGAGGAAACGAAGCGAAGGGGCTACAGGCCTGAGGAGGCCATAACTGCAAACCGCGAACTGCGCGAGGCGCTTGATATGCTCGGAGAAGGATTTTTTTCAAGAGGCGACCGAGAGCTGTTCCAGCCCCTTGTCCGATCTCTGCGTGAGCGGGACCAATACCTTCTCTGCGCAGATTATCCTTCCTATGTTCAGGCCCAGGAGCGCGTGAGCCGCACCTATCTCAGTCAAAAGGACTGGCTTAGGATGAGCGTCCTTAATGTTTCCAGAATGGGACGGTTCTCCTCGGACCGTGCGATCCGCGAATACTGCTGCCACATATGGAACATATCGGCCGTTGACATTTGCTGATGGTCCGCTGTGACGGCATCCTGAGAACTCCGCCAGGATTTCCATCACATCTAAAACCCTTTCACCGGAACGATGAGTCATCGCTATGCCGCATGAGCGATAGATAGTATTTTCCGGGTCTGTTTCTCGATAACCTATTGCATTTATGCCTGTTTCAATTGTGGGAGCATTGTCCCCACAATTTGAGGGCAAATTCGATTAAGGTATAATTGGGCCAACTTATTTCTGTTTTATTCTTGCCTTATTCGTCAGTGGCCCTCACTTATAAGTTGGAAATGAACTGGACTATTCAGCTTATTTGACCGCTTATTCCAGACGATTTTCCTAATAGCACAAAAATAGTGCAAAGCTATTTCGTCATGCATTTCGCTATTAATTTCACACTCCCCTGGTGATACATCGCACGGTGGCTATCGCCTCCGAATTCGTATAGCCTTATGGGCGTCAAATTTTCCTGGACTCAAAGCACAGAACCCCGACCTCCATTGTTTTGGAGTATCGGGGTTCCGAATAAGGCATCTTGGATCTCAAATCCTCTCTCCCTCTCGAGCTGGAAAAGAGACGGCGCACGAGGAGCATCACTCATGCCTTCATACTCAACCATTATACATAAGTCAATAGATTCGAATAAGATAAAAGGAGGGCCGATAGAGACTGGATGGGGTCAATCCCGGACAAGGGCACCCGGGCGAATGCTCCTGTAACCGTGTTTTTCCCGGAGGGAGTCAAGGGCGGCATTGAGTCTTTTCTTTTTCTCGGATCTTTGATCCTGCCCAAAGAAAGAGAGTTGTTCCACTTCTTCCGGAAAACAAAGGCCGGTCACATAAACCCCCAGCAGGCGCACAGGTCTTTTCCCCATCTGGGTCTTTTGCAGGAGACCGCACACGGCTGAGTATATTCCTGAGCCGTCGTCCGTTGCCTCATTCAACCGCAAGGCCCTTGTGACCGGCTTGAAATCGCTGTATTTAACTTTTAGTGTTACGGTCCTGCCGCGTACCCCTACTTTCCTCATCCTGCGCCCGACCCTTTCAGACAACACCAGAAGCTCCCGTCTGGCGGTATCCACATCCGTTATATCCGCCATGAAAGTCTCTTCATGGCCTATTGATTTTGCCTCCTGCTCTGTAACGACCTCTCTCTCGTCTATGCCGCAGGCCAGGAGTTGCATCCTGACGCCATGATCGCCCAGTTTTTTTCTCGAGGATATGAGCCGACATCAACCTGAAGTCCCTGAAAGTCAACATCTTCATCTCAATCAATACCTGTTCCGTCTTTCTGCCCACACCCCACATCTTTCCTATGGGAAGCGGATCAAGAAATTCCGTCATGGCATCCGGTGAAACAATGGTCAGACCGTCGGGTTTGGCGATATCAGAGGCTATCTTGGAAACGAATTTGTTGGGCGCGACCCCCGCTGAAACCGTCAAACCAGTCTCTCCAAAAACCGCCTTTTTTATCATCGCCGCAACCCCGGCGGGTTCCCCCAGAAGTCTTTGGGTGCCGGTCACATCCAGGAATGCCTCATCTGACGATACCACTCCCCTTTCCCTGGAGCCTCCCACAATCACAGGTTTTCCCCTGAGAGACGGATCATCGAGGACCTCAACGGACGGATAGAAGGCATCCATGTCCAGGTGTATTATTGCCTTTCGGCAGCGGTGCTCATCCTTGAAATTCACCTTGACCTCCTGCCTTGCGCGGCATGGTTCAAGGGCAAGGATCTTACATTTTTTCGCCGCCTTCAACAGGGTAATTGCAATGGAGCCGGTTAACAGAGCAAAAGCGGTTTCCCATAGGGCGGCATTATGATACCATTGAACAGTATCGGGAGCACAAAATAACTTTCATAGGAGGTCAATATGCCGGAATTCTGCAACCCCTTCACAGTACTTAAAAACGACAGGAAGCTGAGCCGCGAAGAACTGGTGAGGGCAATCAGATTCATGATTGCGGCTGAATACGAAGCCATTCAGCTTTATCAGCAGACAGCCGAAAGCACAGACGACAAACTCGCCAGAGAGGTTCTTCTGGACATCGCCGATGAGGAAAAGGAACACGCAGGGGAGTTCCTCAGGCTTTTGCGGGAGCTTGATCCCCAGGAGGAGAAATTCTACAAAGAGGGATATGAGGAAGTAGAGGAGATAATAGCAAAGCTTAAGTAAAACAAAAGTGTTTGAAGTGTTTGTCCTGACTGTCCATTTCCAGGCGCCGGGCAAAAAGCGCCTTTCAGGGGGGCGGTGATGAAGATTCTTGCTGTAAATTCAAGTCCCAGAACAGGAAGCCTTAGCAAAACCGAAATAATGCTTAAACACCTTGTTAACGGCATGCGTGAAGCCGGGGCGGAGGTAGAGGTGACGGAGCTCCGCAAGAAAACAATCCATAACTGCATAGGCTGCTACACCTGCTGGACGAAGACTCCGGGCGTATGCATACACAAGGACGATATGAGCCGGGAGCTTTATCCCAAATGGCTGGAATCGGATCTGGTGGTGTACGCTACGCCCCTCTATCATTTCCTCATGAACGCAGCCATGAAGACCTTCATCGAGAGAACATTCCCTGTTCTTCAGCCCTTTGTCATAACCCGCGGGGAAAGGACATATCATCCCATGAGGAAAAAACATCCCAGGATGGTCATTCTTTCAGTAGCCGGGTTCCCTGAAATGAGCGTATTTGACGAGCTGTCACACTGGGCAAACTCCGTGTACGGCAAGCACGGCCTAGTGGTGGCTCAGATTTACCGCCCCATGGCAGAGGCCCTTCTTGTCCCTTCCCTGGCAAAAAAGGCAAAAGAGGTCTTTGAAGCAACCACGCAGGCAGGCCGGGAGATAGTAACCAACATGGCAGTTTCCGGTGAGACCATGGAGCGGATAACCCAGCCCATAGTGAAAAATATGGCCCTTTCCCTCAACATGACAAATCTGATGTGGAAGACATGCATCGCAGAGGGCGTGACCCCCAAGGAATTTGAAGAAAAAGGCCTTATCCCGCGGCCCGACTCCGTCAAAACCTTCATGATTATACTGTCCATGGGCTTCAAACCTGAAGCCTCATCGGGCGTGAAGGCTTCGATTCAGTTTAATCTATCAGGCGATGAGGGAGGGTCATGCCATTTCAGGATTGAAAACGGAAAGATCGAGGCCGTGAGCGGCCCTGCTGAAAAACCTGACCTGACAATTGACTCACCTTTTGATCTATGGATGGACATCATTACCGGAAAGGCCGACGGGGAACAGATGTTCATGAAGCAAAGGTACAAGGCATCAGGCGACCTTTCTCTCCTGACGCGGATGAATCGGTTTTTCGGAAAATAGGCAGTTCAGCTTCATCTAAACAGGAAGAGAATCTAATTTTTTCTTCATGAAGACCCTTCCGCTGGGGAGCACAACAATGTCACATGTTTTTTTACTGAAGAACACAGTCTTTTCAGAGAAACCTTCAGAAAATTCGTCGCAAAAGAAACAACTCCAAATGTTACTGCCTGGGAGGAACAAAGAGAGGTGGAGCTGGGCCGCACATTTCTGGACAGTCTCATCGCTGCTCATTGTGCCGGAAAAAACATAGCGCACCGGGTCTCCATGGGCAAATACTGGCTTGGCGAGATGGTAGACAGGATAGCATAACAGGCCTTACAACTGCACGAGGGCTACGGTTACATGGAATTGTTTTTCATTTGAAATTGATGGTATTTCATTTTATCCTGTTTTTTCTTGTAAGCCCGGTCTTCGTGAATCATTTTTGCGTCTGTTTACTTTTTCGTTTTAACCTGGGGGCGAAGAACATGAGGAAGGCTGTCAGTCAATCTCCCCTGTTCCAGGGATGAGTAATGAATTACTTGATTTCTCTTTTCTTTTTTTTATTTATTTGGGTGATCTCCCTTCAAACAGCCCTTGCCCAGGATCTTAAACCGGTATCTTTTCTCCCTCAATGGGTGCCTCAGGCCCAATTCGCAGGTTACTATGTGGCCTTTGAGAAGGGTTTCTATCGAGATCTGAATCTGGAGGTGATGATTCTTAAAGGTGGTCCTGACCGCGCTCCATCGGAGCTCCTCAAGGCGGGGCAGGTTGATTTCGCAACCATGTTTCTTACCAGCGGGATCGCCAACCGTGCCAAGGGAGTCAAGCTGGTCAATATCGCCCAGATGGTGCAGCGCTCAGCCCTTATGCTGGTTGCAAAAAAATCAAGCGGCATAAAGGCCCCTGAGGATCTGAACGGAAAAAAGATAGGTCTTTGGGGACCTGAATTCCAGATCCTCCCCAGGGCCTTTTTCCAGCAATACCGCCTGGCGGTAAAAACAATCCCGCAGGGAGCTACCATCAACCTGTTTTTACGGGGCGGCGTGGACGCAGCATCCGCCATGTGGTACAATGAGTACCATCAAATAATCGCTGCCGGATTGAATCCGGAGGAGCTTACAACATTTCTGCTCTCAGACTATGGCCTGAAATTCCCCGAAGACGGCATCTATTGCCTGGAGGAAACCTTAAGGAGAGACCCCGCACTATGCGCCGCCTTTGTCAAGGCCTCCATCCTGGGATGGGAGTATTCTTTTTCCCACCCTGAAGAGGCCCTTGAAATAGTCATGAAGTACATAAACGAAGCCAGGATCGCCACCAACCGGGCACACCAGAGATGGATGCTGGCCCGGATGAGGGATATCATGAAGCCTCCAGGTTCAGAGTTGAAAATGGGTATACTCAGACCTGACACCTATTCTCAGGTTGCTGAGGAACTCAAGAAAAGCGGCATGATTCATGAGGTTCCTGATTTTTCTCGATTCCATATCAACTGCGACTAAGGCAATGAGAAATAGCAGTCTGGCTGCAAGGCTCATCTTTTTCATCCTTACCGGCACCGCCATGATTTTCGTAGGAGTGCTTTCCTACAACTATTATTCCTCCAAGGCAGCAATAATGGGGGAAGCAAAAGAGGACGCCAAGAATCTGGCGCTGGCCACGGGCAACAAGATGGAGGCAATTCTTCAGGGGGTTGAAAGAATTCCAGGCACCCTTGCCCTCGTCCTTGAAGGATATCAACACCGCCGCGATGAGCTTGTGAATCTGATAAAGAAAACCGTCAGAAAAAACCCGGAAATTTACGGAATAGCAGTAGCATTTGAGCCCTTTGCCATTGAATCATCGAGTTATTATTTCGCGCCTTATGCATATCGCGACCAGGAACAAATAAAGAGCATTTTTTTAGGAAGCGACAGTTATCGTTATTATTTAATGGACTGGTACCAGATTCCCCGGGAAATAAACAGGCCTGTCTGGAGTGAGCCCTATTATGATGAAGGGGGAGGCGATACCATCATGGTTACCTACTCCATCCCCTTTTACTGGGACCGGGAAGGTAACAAGGCTTTTCGAGGCATAGTAACCGCCGACATCTGTCTGATGGAACTGAAAACTCTTGTAGCCTCTGTAAAGATCTTTCAAACCGGCTATGCATTTCTCGTCTCTCATAACGGGGTGTTCGTAACCCATCCTGAACAAAACCTGATCATGCGGGAAAGCATTTTCAGTTTAGCTGAAGCAAATAACGATTACCAGCTCCGTCAGCTCGGCCGCGAGATGATCCATGGCGGGCAGGGATTTGTCCCGGTCAGCGACTTTACTACGGGAAAAAAATCATGGATGTATTACACTCCTCTCGGAACAACTTCATGGAGCCTGGGAGTCATCTTTCCTGAAGAGGAATTATTTGCCAATGCAAGGCAGCTGAGCCGGAAGCTGATTGCCTTGGGGATTGCAGGGCTGGCTTTTCTGGCGGTATTGATCATAGGAATTGCCCATACAGTCACCAAGCCTTTAGGAGTCCTGGCCGAAACCAGCTCCGCACTGGGTCGCGGCGACTTTTCGGTCAAGGTACAGGAGACCGGCCCCAGAGAGATCAAGCAACTGGCCCGCTCCTTCAACCAGCTCGGGAAACAACTCACGGAATATATAGCCAACCGGGACTTCATAAGGGACACCTTCGGCCGTTACGTCACTCAGGAGGTTGTCAAAAGACTGCTTGAATCCAAGGAGGGACTCAAGTTGGGCGGTGAGACCCGCGAGGTCTCCATTCTCATGTCGGATCTCAGGGGTTTCACGGCATTAACCGCCGACATGAAACCTGAAGAGGTAGTCACCTTCCTTAACCGGTATCTGGGAAAAATGATCGAAGTGCTCACGGATCACCATGCCATTATTGATGAAATCATCGGAGACGGAATCCTTGCCTTCTTCGGAGCTCCGGAGCCCATGGAAGATCATCCCGTTCATGCCGTCGCATGCGCCCTGGCAATGCAGGCGGCCATGGAAGACATAAACGCACTAAATGCCGAGGACAGTCTCCCGCATCTGGAGATGGGGATAGCTGTCAACACAGGCTCGGTGGTTGTTGGAAACATAGGCTCTGAGCAGCGTACCAAATACAGTCTTGTGGGAGCTCAGGTTAATTTCACCGGACGAATGGAGTCTTTCACTGTGGGGGGGCAGGTTCTCATCAGCTCCTCGAGCTACAGCCGGGTCAAGGATCTCGTTGAGGTACATAAGTCCCTGGAGGTCAAGATGAAGGGCATCCCGGGGATATCAACCTTATATGAAGTCAGGGGAATAAGGGGCGAATATGATATTCATCTTAAGGAGCGACTCGAAAACCTCAGCCCTGTCAAAGAGAAGATCAATGTCCATTTACACCGAATCAAGGAAAAGATTTTGTTCGGGAAAATCGAAACCGCATTTATTACTCATCTCTCGGAAACCACCGCCCGGGTAATGTTTGAAGGAGAATTGGGTGAATGGGAAGATGTGCACATGAAACTCTTTGAGGGCAACGGCCAGGAAATCGCAGGAAAGATATACGGCAAGGTAACATCAATCAAACCCGCATCAGATAATCTCCGTGAGGCCCAAATTCGTTTCACCTCCGTGTCGCCCGAGATCTACCGGATGATCCGTGAGGTAGTAGCAATGGTTTGACCAACCGTTTATCTTGCCCTATAGTTCCGGTTCCAAGGGATACGGCATCCACTCAACACAGAGGCCTGTTCCCTATAATAGATATGAGTTCATGAGGAGGGTCTATGGGCGCAAAGCTAGAAAATACAACCATTATCCATGCCGGCAGGGTCTTCACCCTCGCGAAAGAGCGCCTCACGCTTGAAAATGGAAATACCGTAGATCTTGAAATCATAAGACATCCCGGAGCCGCAGCCATAGTGCCCCTTAAGGGAAAGGACAATCTGCTCTTGATAAAACAATTCCGGCGTGCCGCAGGAGGGTATATATGGGAGATCCCAGCCGGAACATTGAATAAAGGAGAAGATCCACTCACATGCGCCCACAGGGAACTCGAAGAAGAAACCGGATTTTCAGCCCGGTCCATGGAAAAAATGGGTGAGATAATCCCGGTTCCAGGCTATTCCGATGAAAGAATCCATATATTTCTTGCAGCCGATCTTGTTCCGGCGACACAGAACCTTGACAAAGACGAATTGCTTTCAGTCCATGAGATTCCGGTTTCAGAGGCGATCTCCATGGCCCTGGCCGGAAGGATTCAGGATGGAAAAACCTTGGCAGGGCTTTTTTTCCTGAACCTTAAAAGGAACAATGTATGAAGCCTTCAAAATCAAAGACATGGACCTCGGCAAGAACCATACTTGAAAAAGAACCTGTCTCGGCGTCTGCCCCGGGACGCATAGACTCCGGAGGAACATTTGATATAAGGGCGCTGGCGATTCCTCAGGAAAGGTTTCTTCCTGCAACCGTCAACATCGCCATAAGCCTAAGGACCTCAGTGACGATCTCCGCCTTTGAAGACGGGTGGGTAAAGATAAGTTCAGAGGGATTTGAAAATGAAGAAATGGCCCGCTTTGATACACTCCCTTTTGACTCACCCTTCGGCGCCATGTTCGCGGCAGTATCCTATTTCGGCTTTCACGGACTAGAGATAAGAATCACCACTCAGGTCCCGGTTCAGGCATCACTAGGAGGATCAAGCACTGCCCTTGCAGCACTTATAAAAGCCCTGTCCCGCCTTTCCACTGCTCGGGGTGAAAGAGGATTTTCTTCCAAGCATATACTCCATCTGGCATACCACCTGGAGGACGGGATAAACGGAGGGTATTGCGGAGCCCAGGACCAGGCGGCGGCCGTCTTCGGAGGAGCCAACATGTGGATCTGGAGCTTCGGAGACGCCGGAAGAGCATTTGAAAGAGTCCGGCTTCTGGACCCGCACGGCCAGAAAGAACTCTCAAGGCGTATCATTATAGCCTACAGCGGACTGAGGCACGTTTCCGGACAGATCAACCGTGGGTGGGTTAAGGACTTTTTGGGTGGAAAGGACAGGGCAGCGTGGATGGAAATAAACAAAACCGTGCACAGGTTCGCTCAGGCCATCAAGGGACAGCGATGGCATAAGGCTGGAGAACTGCTGAGGCGGGAGATGTCCATAAGAAGATCAATAACCCCCGATGCCCTTATACCCTTGACCGCCAGGCTTATTGATGAGGCTGAAGAGGTAGGTTGCGGAGCCAGATTTGCCGGAGCAGGAGCCGGTGGATGCGTATGGGCGATAGGATCTGAAAAGGCAATAGATGAATTAAGACCCAGATGGAGTGCAAACCTTGCCCTTCACAAGGGAGCCCGGATACTTGAGTGCACAGTTGATCCCAACGGTGTACGCTGATGGCCGGTCATTCGGCTCAGTTCTTGACTATCTTATACACGGGCCCCAGCTTTCCCGCTTCAAATACCTTTCTGAATTCCGCAAGAAGGGCATTGGTGGCCTGCTCCACAAGAAGTATATCCCCTTCTGAAACCCTTGTCATATCAAGTCTTGCAACCTCGGCCTCGAGTTTGTCAAACCCACTTACGAAATCTCTGCTGCCGTAGCGCTCACAAAGGGTCTTCTGTACGTCCATGATAGTCAATACGCAGTTTTGAACCCTGATCCGATAATGCTGCTGCGACTTAACTGACTGTTCTTCCATCACTCCCTGCCAAGTTCGGCCATAATCTCTTTAAACGCCCTGTAAATCCTATCCTTTTCCGCCATGCCGTGTTTGATTATATCGGCAAACCTATCCAGATCCCCCTTCCCTACCACCAAATCAGAGCTAAGGGAGAAGGCCTCCATGGCATCACCGGTCTTGAACCTCTGGCCGACAATTGCGACAAGCATTCGTCTCCTGAAACTCATCGGCAAGCGATTCAGGTATTCCATTATGGCGCTCTGTGTCAATGGCCGGCTTTCGAATCCATCAGAAAGTACAACCAGATCGAAATGGTGGGATCTCAGCTCGAAAAGAGCCTCTTCGGCACCTGCGGGTGAAATAGCTTTGAATCCCATCTTTTCTGCAATATCCTTTGTTTTAAAGAGACTGTCCCGGTCCGAATCGAGAAGAAGCGCAAGCCTGACTCCTTCTTCATAGAAAAAGTCATCCGGAAGTGGATCATGATCCTCGGCCTTTTGAGGAGCAAGTGTAATCCTTGCCTTGCACCTGGGGCACTCTCCTTGAATGTGCCCCCCTTTGGGAATCTTTCCATCAGGCACAGTCAACTTAACGCCGCATTTTTCACATATTATTTCCATTTCCACCACGGGCCCTTCCAAAGCTAGTAAATCAGCTTATACGCCTCCTCCGGCCATTGTCCTGAGCAATGTTTTTGCAATTAAAGGAAAGCTAGCGGGGTCTCCCTCCCTTTTTACCGTAATCTGAGTCGAGGGAGAGCCCCTCTATGGTGGTTGTCTTCTGGCCCCTTGCCGCCTTGATTTGATCCAGGGCCCTCCCCATAACAGATCTCTTGGAAGAATACTTCATGGCGGTCTCTTCGGTTACGATATCCCTGGAAAAGAGATCGGCTATAAACTGATCAAAGGTCATCATCCCGAATGGACGGCTCCCTTCAATTATCTCGTAAAAGGTCTTTCCCTCCGATTCCCCGCTCAGGATGCTTTCCTTGACCCGGAGATTGGATCCCATGACCTCAAAGGCAGCCACCCTTCCTCCTCCCTTCCTGGGTAAAAGCCTCTGGCAGGCAACCCAGCGCAATGTGTCGGCGAGCCTTATTCTGATCTGTCTCTCCTCATCCAGGCTGAACATTCCCAGTATCCTGTTGATGGTAAGACCTGCATCCACTGTATGGAGACTGCTCAGGACGAGGTGGCCGGTCTCAGCGGCGGAAAGTGCAATCTCCACGGTCTCGCGGTCCCTCATCTCTCCCACAAGTATCACCTTGGGGGCCTGCCTCAAGGCGGACCGGATACCTGATGCAAATGCATCAAAATCCGTCCCCAGCTCCCTCTGGTTGAAGGTAGCCATCTTCTGGGAATGGACAAACTCTACCGGATCCTCCAGTGTGACCACATGCACGGATTCCCTTTCGTTTATCTCATTAAGTATTGCGGCAAGGGAAGTGGACTTTCCGGATCCGGTTGCGCCTGTAACGAGAATGATTCCATTTTTTTCAGAAGCCATCTTGTGAAAAGCATCGGGCAAACCCAGTTCCTCTATGCCTGGAACCCGGGTGGGAAGTCTTCGCATCACTGTCGAATAGCATCCCTTCTGGGAGAATACATTAACCCTGAACCTTGCAATATCCCCAAGCTGATAGGAGCTGTCGCATGAACCCTGTTCAATCAGGTTGCGGATAAGGCGAACATCCCCTCCAAGGATATTGAGGGCAAAAAGCTCGGTCTGAAAAGGAGTCAACCTTTCTATGGAAGCCAGGGAAACAGGCATCAGCCTGCCGTAGGATTCCACCTGAAATGGCTTTCCCACTGTAACATTTATGTCCGATACGTCCTCATGGGAGCGGAGCATTTTTTCCAGGATACGTTCAATATCTCGTCTTCGCATTATCCTAGGCCCCTCTTGAATTGATTTTCATGGCATCAGGCCTCAGTGAAATCAGCAGGAGGATTTTTGAGGAATGGAAGAAACTTGGATTTATCCACCGATTTTGAATAGGCATCTGTGGGATCAATGATTTTTCTCTGTAAAAGTTCCATGATAGCATCATCCAGGGTCTGCATTCCGTATTTTTTCCCTGTCTGGATCATCGAAGGGATCTGAAAAGTCTTGCCTTCCCTTATAAGGTTCCTGACTGCCGGGGTGGCAATCATTATCTCAAGAGCAGCAACTCTTCCCTTTATATCAAGCCTCTTGAAAAGGGTCTGGGCGACCACAGCCCTCAGACCGTCGGCAAGGGTATTTCTTATCTGTTCCTGTTCGGTAACAGGAAAGACTTCCACCACCCTGTCAACGGTCTTGGCAGCACTTGTTGTGTGCAGTGTTCCGAAGACGAGATGGCCAGTCGCCGATGCCTCGATGGCAAGTCGTATTGTCTCCAGGTCCCTCATCTCCCCCACAAGGATAATATCAGGGTCCTCACGGAGGGCTCCCCTCAGTGCAGCAGCAAATGATCTGGTATGGGTGCCAACTTCCCTGTGGTTTATTATTGCCTTCTCACTTTCATGAACAAACTCAACCGGATCTTCGATGGTGAGTATGTGGTCTTTTCTCGTGCGATTGGCCTCGTTGATTATGGCCGCAAGAGTGGTTGATTTTCCGCTTCCAGTGGGGCCCGTGACAAGTACGAGCCCCCTTGGGAGTGAGCCAAGTCTGCGGACCACTGGCGGAAGCCCGAGTTCTTCGCAGGTAAGGATCTTGGAGGGGATCTCTCGAAAAACCGCCCCTATACCGCATCGCTGCTGAAAATAATTGGCCCTGTAACGGGCAAGACCCGGGATCTCATAGGCAAAATCAAGATCACCTGTCTCTTCAAATACCTTTATCTTTTCCTCCGGCGTAATCTCATAGAGCATGGCCTTGAGAGAATCGTTTTCAAGCTTGGAAAACTTTACCCTCTCGAGGTCACCCCTTATCCGGAGAACTGGCTGCTGTCCGGAAACAAGGTGGAGGTCGGACGCTCCCTGTTCGTGCATAAGCCTGAAAAAGGCATCTATCTGTGCCATTGCTCCTGTCCATGTTCGATTACAGAGTTAACCCTAAACCTGGCCTTCAGCTCCAGGCGCTTTAAACATATTTTTTATTATACACCGGACGGGAGCAGGCGCAAGGGAAAAGCCTGCACCCTCAACAGGCGCACTTTGTCCTGTAGTATTGACATAAGTATGGCCTTTTGATAGCCTCCCCCGAAGGTAACGTGCGGACGGAGATGATCACGAAACAGCACTTCGATCCGCCGGCACATGAAACTTCCAAAAATCTTAACACTCCCTTCAGGAGGCGCCGCCTGGATCACACCGGGGTAGACCGGGACGGCCAAAGCCGGTCCTGATATTTGCAAACACACCGTCATTGGATGGCGTGTGCGCCCCTCCAGGCTTCTTCCAGCAG